>PNAT01000070.1 GCA_003169675.1 Acidimicrobiaceae bacterium | reverse complement strand
ATTTACGTGTCATCACACTAGGTGGTGGGTCGCAGCATGCGGATCAGCAGGTCGACCGTTCTTTCGAGCGGTGGGTTCCGAGACCCAATCGTTGGCACGATGGTGCGGGCGAAAATCGCGCCGAGGACGATGTCAAAGGCATCGTCGGGATCGAGATTGGGGTCGACGTTGCCGGAGGGCGCCGCACGCAGGATGTCCTGGAACTGCGGTGACACCCTGGACTGCACGGCAGCAACGCACAAGGGCGTGACCATCCAGTTCGGCGGCGGCCCGCACCCAGAGGACTGGTATGGCACCCTCGACGATGTCCCCGACGCCCTCGAGCTCACCCGCCGGTCCGAGGGCCCGCCGCGCATCGTCGTGCACCCCAAGCTGACCGGAGCCCGATAGTTAGTCACTCGGTCTGCGAGTGCCGCCTGCTGCCGGTTGAGCCCCGTGGCAGAGATCGGTCGTTTCGGCCAGCTGGAGAACGCGGCCCTTGAACGATCGCCGACAAGGGGAGTCGCCCTGACTCCCCATAATGCGGCTCTACTCGATTTCCGATGCCAAGGGGAGGAAGGGGATGAGTGTCGTGAGGAACCACTCAGTGACGAGCATGACAGGCATCCGTTCGGAATCAATGCGATAGGTCCGGGCGAGCAGATAGTCGCCGACTGTCACCTCGCCGTTCCACGGCCCAGAGACGACGAAGCTCTCTGGCCCGACGAGGTACTCGCGGGTGACAGCGATCCCCACCTCACCGAGTATCCGACCAATCGGGTCGCGGCTGGACTGGAGTCTGTGACAGAACGTCGCCGGCAGGCGACTCGTGACGATGATGCTTTCCGCGTACACGTACGAACAGCCAGATGTGCGACCATGAAGTGTGGCGGCCCGATGGAGCAAGGGCTGATCCTGTTCAACTCGCAGATCGTTCGAGGCATTCGCCCCGATCATCTTGTGCTGATGCGCTTTAGCATCAATGCCTTCACCGACGAGCTGTTCCAGGAAAGTGGTCACCGTGCCGCTTGTCCTGTTAAGAGCCGACTGTAGGTCTGATTGATGGGCCACTCGCACCATTGAATCGCACCTTTCCGGACCTCGAGGGAGTAGTGGATCCCGGTCCCATCAATTCATCCGACAGGCATCCGGCATCTCCGGTCTCGTGCAGTCCCGCTGTGATGCCGTGCCCCCCTCCCGCCGGGATGGCGATACCAATCTGACCTATTCTTGGTACTTCTTCAAGGGGCATTTCAGAGCCCAGGGCGTACACGGGCTGACATCCATCGGTACGTGAATTGCATGGGGCGAGCCCTGGTACACCGGGAGTGTCGCAAATCGGGGAGATCCACCGTTGCCGATGGATCAGAAAAGGCCAAGTGGACACGCCGACTTGGTTGCACCGCTCGTGTGTCGGGGAACCGCAGCTTGACCAGTTGGTCGACCTTCACCGGGGACAGTTTCAGCAAAGCAATCCAGACTTCCCCCATCCGCCCGGCCTGACCCCTCACCAATGATCGGCCGACGGGTTCGTGAGGTTCCCGTATCAGCCGGGAACCTCACGAACGCCGCTTGGTGGTCGCTCAGAGTGCGGGTGCTGTTCCCGAAGGTGGAGCCGCGGGGCCCGCTGCGCCCGACGGCGGGGTCGAGTGGGAGCCGGAATTCGTACCCATATTGGGACAATTCTTCGGAGTACCTGACGCCGCCGATCCAGTTGAACTGCCCGGCGGAGTCGACGTCGACGAGCCCGACGAGGTGCTCGACGTGCCGCTTCCAGATCCCGCCGTGTTGGCCGTACTGCTGCTCGTGCTCGGCGTGCTGGTTGCCGCGTTGGCAACCAGCGCACCTCCGGCCATGAGGCCAGTGGTCAGCGCGCCGGCAGCGAGCACACTTCGTAGGGAGAGTTTCATGGGATGGGGTCCTTCTTTCGCTATCGGTTCAATGAGCGCCCCGCTTTGGGGAACGGTGGCCATCATGCGAAGTGGACCTGTGGAGCGGTCCTGAAGGAGTTAAAGGCGAGATAGGAGTTGGGCCGAACACACGTGAGCGGTGCCTGCGTACCTCAACCCACCCTGTAGGCGATGGATAGCCCGATGCCCGCGCAGTTGCTCGGGGCCGATTCCCTCATACTCAGGACCAGGCCTGACCAGGAACCGACATCGGCACCCCGAAGAATGTGGACTGACAGATTCGAGTTCCCGGATATTTCGAAGTCGGCTTGCGTGCAGGCCGGAAGAGCGCCGTTGCGCTGCTCCCGGAAGGGCACCACCCAAGCCTCGACCTTCTTGACGAAGATCCTGGCGGAGGTCCGGTTGTCGAATTCACCGGAGAGCGCCCGAGAGGCACCCGGATACAGGTCTGTTGCCGTTGACGTTTGCACAATGCTGACCGGTGCCGGAGCACGGATCACCCCATTTCCGGCGACAGCCCGGAACGCCGATGCGGCTCCCCCGGATGCCAACATGACGACCAGTGTCAGCCCGAAAGCCGACAGGGTGCTCCACAGGACGCGCACGCTCCACGAGAATTGACGGCCCACCCGGGACCCGAACCGATGGGCCAGGGGGGCGGTGCGTGCCATGGCGTCGGTAAGGGAAACGAGGCATCAGGCCAGGACTTGTGCGCGGCAGCGGTGTTGAACCTGGGACGAATCACTCTCCCGCCCGGAGAAGCCCCTCCATGAGCGCCGGGAGGCTCGTGCTGAGGGGGCCACAGATGACCTCGTCGGCCAGCGAGTCCATTTCCGTCGGTCCGCCGTTGACAATGACCACGACGGCGCCGTGGCGGACGGCGGTGGGCACCAGACCGGCGGCCGGGAAGACGCCCAGCGTGGAACCGACGGCCAGGAAGAGATCGCAGTGGCGGGCGGCCGCGTCGGCCCGCGCCAGATCGGCGGCGACCAGGCTCTGACCGAAGCTGATGGTGGCCGACTTCAAGATCCCGCCGCAGACCGACTGATCGCCCAGGACCTCCCGGCAGGCCGGGTCCACCTCGCCCGCCCTGACCCGGTCATGGACCGGAGCGGTGGGTTGGCGGGCCCCGCAGCGCAGGCAGGCGATCTCCAGCGCGGTGCCATGGATTTCAATGATGCGTTCTGGACTCTGGCCGGCCTTCTGGTGGAGGCCGTCGATGTTCTGGGTCACCAGGGTGTCCAGCCGCCCGGATCGCTCCAGGTCGACCAGGGCGGCATGTCCCGCATTGGGCTGGGCGTCCCACATGGGGGAGGTCAGTCGGCTCTGCCAGGCCCGCTGGCGGACCATGGGGTCGCGCCGGTAGGCGTCGAGGGTGGCCATCTTCTCGGCTTCGGGATTCTTCGTCCACACGCCGTCGGGCCCGCGGAAGTCGGGCACGCCCGAGTCGGTGGAGATGCCGGCACCGGTGAGGGCGACGATCCGGCGCGCCTGGAGGAGGAGGGCCCGGGTGCGGTCGATGGCGTCGGTGGGCATATCGAGCTGCCATCGTGGCACGGAGGGCCCCGGGGTCCGCGGCAGCAGCGTCGGAAGGCCACGGCGCCAAAGGGTAAGAATCGAGGCATGCCCTACGCCACCGTCAATCCCGCCACCGGAAAGACCGAGAAGACCTTCCCGACGCACACGCCGGACGAGGTGGAGGCACGGCTGGCCCGGGCGGTGGCCGCCTTCGCGGACTACCGGAGAATTTCCTACGCCGAGCGAGCCCGGCATCTGATCACGGTGGCCGAGTTGATCGAGGGCGAGGTGCCCGACATCGCCCGCATCCTCACCACCGAGATGGGCAAGACGTTCGCCGCCGCCCGGGGCGAGGTGGCCAAGTGCGCCCTGGGGCTGCGCTGGTTCGCCGAGCACTCCGAGTCGCTACTGGCGGACGAGGTCATCGCCACCGGCGCTTCGAATTCCTACGTGCACTACCAGCCGATCGGAGCCTTACTTGCCATCATGCCGTGGAACTTTCCCCTGTGGCAGGTGATCCGCTTCGCCGCCCCCGCCCTCATGGTGGGCAACGTGGGATTGCTCAAGCATGCGTCCAACGTGCCGCAGACCGCGCTGGTCCTGGAGGACCTGTTCCGGCGGGCCGGCCTGCCCGACGGGGTGTTCACCAACCTGTTCGTCGAGTCCAAGGACGTGGCCGCTCTGATCGAAGATCCCCGCATCGCGGCCGTGACGTTGACCGGCAGCGAGCGCGCCGGCATGTCGGTGGCGGCCACGGCCGGTCACGCCCTCAAGAAGTGCGTGCTCGAGCTCGGGGGTTCGGACCCTTTCGTGGTGCTGGAGTCGGCCGACCTCAAGACAGCGGTGCGCTGCGCCGTCAACGCCCGGGTGCAGAACAACGGGCAGTCGTGCATCGCGGCCAAGCGGTTCATCGTGGTCGAGGCGGTGGCCGACCAATTTCTGCAGCTCTTCACCGAGGCCATGGACGCGCTGGTGGTGGGCGACCCCTTCGATCCGGCGACGGACGTGGGTCCCATCGTCACCGAGGTCCAGCGCGATGAGTTGCGAGGCCAGATAGAGGACGCCCGGAGTCAAGGCGCCGTCGTGCACAGCGGGGCGAAGATCCCCGATGGGGATGGCTGGTACCTGGCCCCGACGGTGCTCTCGGGGATCACGCCGGACATGCGGGTGGCCCACCAGGAGTTGTTCGGCCCGGTGGCCCTGGTCCAGCGGGTGCCCGACCTCGACGCCGCGCTGGTGGTGGCCAATGCCACCTCGTTCGGCCTGGGCTCGAGCGTCTGGACTGCCGACGAGGCCGAGGTGCGGCGCTGCATTGAGGAATTGGAAGCCGGAGCCGTCTTCATCAACGCCATGGTGGCCTCCACGCCCGAGCTGCCCTTCGGTGGGATCAAGCGGTCGGGCTTCGGTCGCGAGCTCTCGGAGTTGGGGTTGAAGGAGTTCTGCAACGCCAAGTCCGTGTGGATCGCATGACGGAAGCTCGCAGGTGGGCGTGACCACGTATCTCGATCACGCCGCCACCACGCCGCTGCGGCCAGAGGTCGCCCAGGCCATGGCCGAGGTCCACGGCGGCCCTCTGGGGAATCCCACCGGGAGCCACCGTCCGGCGCAACGGGCGAAGCGCCTCTTGGAGGAGGCCCGCGACGAGGTGGCTGACCTCATGGGTCGCGCTCCGGGGGAGATCGTCTTCACCTCCGGTGGCACCGAGTCGGCCAACCTGGCCGTCTTCGGGACGCTGCACGGCGAGTGGGGCGCGGGCGGGGGAGGGGACCGGGGCGTCCGGATGACGGTGCTGCGCTCAGCCGTGGAGCACCCGGCCGTGCTCGAGTCGTGCCGGGCCGCCGGAGAGCGTTTGCCCGTGGACGTGGTGGCGCTCGGGGTCGACGCGGCCGGAGTGGTGGACCTGCCGGCGTTGGCCGAGTCGGTGGATGAGCGGACGCGCCTGGTGGCCGTGATGCTGGCCAACAACGAGACGGGAGTGGTCCAGCCCCTGGCCGCGGTGATCGACACCGTGCGTGACTGCGGGGAGCGGGCGTTGGTCCTCACCGACGCCGTGCAGGCGGCACCGTTCATGGACCTGGCCAGGGCCACGATGGGTGCCGACCTGGTGGCGCTGAGCGCGCACAAGGTCGGGGGACCCGTCGGCGTGGGCGTCCTGGCGATCGGTCCTCGGGTGGACCTGGTGCCACACCACTACGGGGGCGGGCAGGAGCGGGACCGCCGCAGCGGCACCCAGGATGTGGCGGGGGCAGTCGGCCTGGCCACGGCCATGCGAGTGGCCGCCGCCGGGCGGGCGTCGTCGGTGGAAGTGATCACCCGCCGTCGCGACCGGTTGGCCGACGGGTTGCTGTCCGCGATTGACGGCGCCATCCGCACGGTGGCCCCGGAGATCGCCACGCTGCCCGGGCATCTTCACCTCTGCCTCGCAGGGGTGGAGCGCGAAGAGCTGCTGGTGGCCCTGGGAGATCAGGGAGTGTGCGCGTCGGGCGGCTCATCGTGCGCCAGCGGGGCCCTGCAGGCGAGTCACGTCCTGGCTGCCATGGGCGTGCCGGACGACCTGGCCCGGGGGGCCATCCGCTTCACCCTGGGTCATGGCACCACCGATGCCGACGTGGAGAGGGCACTGGACGTGGTGCCCGCCGTGGTGGCGTCCCTGCGTCGCCGGGCCTGAGTGGCGGTGGCACACTGGTCGTATGCGAGTGCTGGTGGCCATGTCGGGGGGAGTGGACTCGTCGGTGGCCGCCGCCCTCCTGGTGGCGCAGGGCCATGACGTGGTGGGGGCCACTCTCAAGCTGTGGGGCGGCCCGTCGGACTCGGGATGCTGTTCGGTGGCCGACGTCGATGACGCCCGCCGGGTGGCCCAGCAGCTGGGCATCGACCACCACGTCTTCAACCTGAGCGAGGACTTCGACCGGCATGTGGTCACTCCCTATGTGGACGCTCACGCGCAGGGGCGGACGCCCAATCCCTGCATTGAGTGCAATCGCTCCATCAAATTCGACCGCCTGTTGGAGCGATCCGACCGCCTCGGGTTCGACCGCCTGGCCACCGGCCACNNGCCAAGGACCAGTCCTATGTCCTGTCCATGCTGGGGCAGGACGCGCTGGGTCGGGTGCTGTTCCCCGTGGGCGAGATGACCAAGAGTGAGGTCCGTGCCCACGCGGCGCGCCTCGGCCTGCGCACCGCCGGCAAGCCGGACAGCCAGGACGTGTGTTTCATCGCCAGCACGGAAGGGCGGGCCGGATTCCTGGCCCGCCGGATGGACTTCCATCCCGCCGAGGTCGTCGACGGCGAGGGCCGGCCGGCCGGGTCCGTCGATGCCGTTGAGCTGGTCACGCTCGGCCAGCGGCGCGGCATGGGCCATGGCGCCGACGGAAAGCGGCGCTACGTCGTTGCCGTCGATCTCCCGGCCCGGCGGGTCACCGTCGGACCGGCCGCGGCCGCGTTGACTTCGGCCATCGCACTCCCTGGACCCACTCTCACCTGGGTCGACCAGCCGCTCCGCCACGGTGACCGGGCGGTGGCGCAGGTGAGCGCGC
>PNAT01000097.1 GCA_003169675.1 Acidimicrobiaceae bacterium | reverse complement strand
TCACCGAGCGCAACACCAATCAACAGGAGCAGGCCCTGCTCCAGACCAATACCAACCAAGCGGCCGACTTCGCATCCCAGAGCATCGGTGCAGTCGGGACTCTGTTGAGTTCGGCCGCCGCTACCGCGAAATCCACCAACGAGGCGGCATCGTGAACGAACCCGTCAAGGTTCTCGTACTCGTGGCCGACGACAATGTGGGGATACGCGACACCACCGCGGCGATCCTGATGGCTGTCGGTTACACCGTCACCGAGGCGGAAGACGGTGAAGCTGCTCTGGAAACACTCACCCAACAGTCATTCGATGTCGTGCTGCTCGACGTGCAGATGCCCAGACGAAACGGGATCTCGGTTGTTGAAGCCATGATTCCCGAACCTCCTCCGCCCATGATCATGATGGTTTCGGCCTATGACTTCGACGCCGACCTTCGAGAGCGTCTCGGCCAGAAGGTCTTCAAGTACCTGAAGAAGCCCGTACCTCCGAAAGAGTTGATTGAGGCGGTCCACCAAGCCGCTCTGCGTTAAGCGCCCACTGATGGAACCTCCGGCTTTCGTACCCGAAGACGACGAGATCGTCCTGGTTGTCGATGACGACGAAGCGCTGCGCGACAGCCTGTGTGCGGTACTCAAGTCTGCGGGCATCCGATCGGTCGGTGCCGGCGATGTGCGCGACGCGCTTGGTCTCCAAGCCACCCACCTTCCGGCCGCCGCGGTCGTCGACTATCGATTACCCGACGGGAGCGGCATCGACCTGGCGCACACGATCAAAGAGCGCGACCCCGATACCCCTGTGCTCCTCCTCACTGGATTCGCCACCCTCGATACCGCGATGGCCGCGGTCGGGCACCTCGACGCTTATCTGATCAAGCCGATTGCCCCCCAGATGTTGATCCAGACCGTAGAGAATGCCTTGACCCATCGGCGGCTGGTGGGGGAGAACCGAGGCCTCGTCGGGCGGCTCGAGCGGGTGAACGCGTACCAGGCGCTCCATGACCCTTTGACGGGGCTGCCCAACCGGGCGCTGTTCGACGACCGGCTCAGCCAAGCTCTGGCCGGCTGCCAGCGAACGGAGTATTGCGTGGCGGTGCTCTTCATCGACCTGGACGGGCTCAAGGTGGTCAACGATCTGTTCGGACATCAGGTCGGTGACCAACTCTTGCGCGAGATGGCCGTTCGCCTGGCGGACAACTGCCGGGAATCGGACAGCGTGGCCCGTTTCGGGGGCGACGAGTTCGTCGTGGTGTGCCCAGTGCAAGAGTCGGCCGATGCCTGCCGCATCGCCGCGCACTTCCTCGAGAAGCTGGCCGAACCGACCACGATCGAAGGGGTCGAGCACCACATCACGGGGAGCATCGGAATCGCCGTCACCGCCTCTGGGGCACCCCAACAGTGCGCAGAAACCCTGCTGCGCGACTCCGACACCGCCATGTACCGGGCCAAAGAGAACGGTCGGGACCGTTGGGAACTCTTCGACCACGCCATGCGGGTTCGAGTGATGGAACGTTTCGAGATCGAGCGCGGCTTGCGCAACGCCTTGGAAGACGGTGACTTGGACCTCGCGTACCATCCGATCATCGACATTCAGTCCGGGTCACCCGTAGGTGCCGAAGCGCTCTTGCGGTGGGACCGTGCCGGCCACGGGACCCAGCTCCCGGGGTCCTTCTTGGACGTGGCCGAGGAGACCGGGCTCATCGTGCCGATCGGCGAATGGGTTCTCGAACGAGCCTTGTCGGATCTGGCGACCTGGCGCCGCGAAGAAGATCTTCCGACGGGCTTCCGACTGTGGGTCAATGTTTCCCCCCGCCAGCTCGGCAACCCTCAGTTCCCCGGGCTTGTGAGTGATCTGCTCGACGCCCACGGTGTCGAGCCTGAGCTCTTAGGTCTCGAGATCCTCGAAGAGGCGCTCATCGACACAGGTCCCGCGGAGGAAACGTTGCGTTCCATTCGAGAGATCGGCGTGTCGTTTAACCTTGACGACTTCGGCGCCGGGCACTCGAACATTTCTTTGCTCCGGGAGCTCCCGATCACCGGGATCAAGATCGACCGGCGCTTTGTGGCTGATCTCGGGGTGCCCGGCAACGATCGAGGGCCGGCCATCGTATGCGGGCTCATCACACTCGCCCGGGCGCTCGGCCTGGAGGTTATCGGCGAGGGAGTGGAGACCGAGGCCCAAGCCGACGCCTTGTCATTGATGGGGTGCCATTTCGCCCAGGGTTACCTCTACGGCCACCCCAGGGCAGGATGTCCCATCCCCCGGTCAGCTCGAAGCGGACAGGAGGGAGCTCGCACACCATCGACCCAATGAGTCTCCATCACTCCCCTTTCAGGACACAGGTGCCCCCATAAGTTCACCGACCGCGGTGACCCAGGGTCGCCCAGAACTGGGTTGAGGTCGCCCTGGGGGCCGTCATTGCGTACTGGCGTTGCCCTCCTGCCGGAGGGCACTTTCGGGCGAGACCGGGAAGGACCGCGAGCCCCGCTCGGTATTTCTGGTAGGTATCACCCGTCTCCGCAAGATTCGTTGCGCTGGTCCGTTGACCCTCTGTGGCCTTCTTGCTTGATCAGCCGGGAGGGCACGGGCGAAAGGTTCTCCAGGGAGAGTCTCAAGGAGCGTATCGGTCTCGTTGCACTCGGTCTCCATTGAGAACGGACCTACGGAAGGGGTGCGCGTGACCATCCGGCTACCCGTCACCACCAACGAGGCGACACCATGAAGAACGATGTCAAGGGTCCCGTACTCGTGGCGGACGACAATGCGGGGATACGCGACACAACCGCGGCCATCTTGAGGACTGTCGGTTACACCGTGACCGAGGCATCTGACGGGGAGGCTGCCCTCGAAGAACTCGCCCAACAGACATTCGGTGTCGCGCTGCTCGACGTGCGGATGCCCAGAGGAGACGGGATCTCGGTTGTGGAACTCTTGAAATCCGTGCCTTCTCCGCCCGTGATCGTGATGGTTTCGGCCTACGAATGCGACGGTCAAATGCGGGAGCATCTCGATCCCAGGGTCTTCAAGTATCTGAAGAAGCCCGTCCCCCCGAAAGAGTTGATTAAGGCGGTCGGCCAAGCCCTCGATACGCAAAGAAACCTAGACGTAAGCGAGTAAGAGAGCCATCAATTCCAGCGCGCTGACGTCAAGATCTTGTGAAGGTACCCAATCGATCGTCGGGGTCAGTTGTGCCTCCGTAGTGTGTAACAGGCCTGTGTTCTGCAGCTGATCTGGGGATCCAGTTCTGGCCTGAGACATGCTCCAGCCCGGAGGGTCGTGAATGGGGCGAAGTGATGGCCCGACGTCAGGTTAAGAGCATGATGATTTATTCGCATCCGCCGCAGGGCATGTTTTCCACTGTCCTCCACGATTGCTGTAGAGGCGGTAGCAACGCCCGAGATGACGAATATGACCACGTTTGACAGTGGTCTGATACGTGCCGCCGATTAGATCAACAGTCTCTTAGCCCGCAGCAAACTCCTTTCTCGGTGGGGCGAACCCCGGTGCAACCTCGGTGTCCGTGGCCCCTTCAAACTGGCCACGGACACTCGGAGAGCGGTTCGCGGCAAGCACAACATCTAGAGCTTGCACGGTTAGGGGTACAGCTCTTCCGTGCAGGAACCGCCGGGTAGGACGCCGAGCTGAGCGATCACTCATCCGGGATCAAAATGCCCGCCAACTATGGTGCCCGCCCATGAACCCCGAGCACTACGAGATGGAGTTCTACGAGGACGAGTCGGGGTCAGAGCCCTGCAGGGAGTTCATCGACGGTCTCCCTGTCCCCAAGAAGCTGGCCCTCCGGGCCGCGCTCGTCAACATCCTGGGCCGCCAAGGCCCTGACGTGTGTGACACCGAGTTCGGTAAGAACCTCGGGCAGGGCTTGTTCGAGTTCCGCTTGCGCCACTCTGAGGCCGTGATCCTGGCTCGGGTTCGACCCGATCTGGCCCAGAAGATCGCCGAGGCATCTGACGGGGGGAAGATCCTGTTGAGGGTCTTCTTTCACCCCTACGGGGAGAAGATCGTCCTGCTATTGGCCGGGTACGACAAGGGCACCGATCCGAGTACCAGGCGGCAAAACAGGGAGATCACAGCCGCCCGCAAGGCTCTGCGCCGCTGGACACTTGAGCACCGAGCGGGCGCGCCATCTGGCCCGGTGGGGGACCGGGGAGTGTCACTCAAGCGCAGTTTCCGCACCTACTGGCGCACCCATCGTAATTCCGGACGCTGAATTGTGCTTGACGAGCTATGTGTGTTGGCACATAATATGAGGGAGAAGGAGTAGAGAGATGGGCACAAAGTTCGACGACTACATGGCAGCAGCTGACACCACGGCCACCGATGACGAGCGGGAACTCGCCACAGCCTTCGACGCCCACTACAAGGCTGTCTACCTCGAGCACTTCGGTATTGGCAAGCAGCTGGCCTCGGCCCGCCAGGCGGCCGCGTTCACGCAGATCCACCTCTCAGAGCTCTCCGGGATTCCACAGCCTGAGATCAGCCGCATCGAGTCGGGGCAGGCCAACCCAACGCAAGAGACCCTCGCGAGGCTCGGCGCACCCCTCGGCTTGGTCCTTGGCTTCGTGGCGCCCGACTCGCTCAACGTGGCGCGCTAACCCATCGGCTCGCGGGACGGGCTGTTGACCCCTGTCGGCCGACCTCGCAGGGACGCGATGACCGTCTGATCTGACGCACTCGGGCGCCGAAATCAACTTGCGGTCCGACTGACCGGATGGAGCGATCTGAACCGCTTCCTGGAGTGAGCAGGCGGCCCAGCGCCGCGCCAGATATCGATCCCCGAGCGAACTGGGGCAGGGAGACTGGAGCAAGCAGTGGTTTTAACCCGACGGCCGCATCGTCCAGCGCTGATCACCGAAGCGGAATGTGATCTGGACACCGTTGTATGTGGCGAGCTCCGCAAGTCGGTGCTCCTCAACTGGTGTCAAAGGCCGATGCAAGTTCATCTTGTATTGGCCGGGACCTTCAGGCTCGAGCGTCTGATCGGCTTCGTATCCTACAATCTGACGAATCTGCATGGCCAGCTCGTCTTGGCGGGTTGAAGACGACGAGGCACTGAAACTGTAGATCACTTCATTCGTCTTGACTTCGTGGTCAGGGTTCGAGTCCTGACGAGCGCGCCGCACTGCATCGCTGAGGTCGTAGGTTTCCACCTCGTAGGCGAAGGAGGGTGTCGCGGTGGGTATCTCTCCTCGCTGGATTGCGTTGATCAATGGACGCTTGATCGACAACGATATATGCCACCAGAGGCGTCCCTCAGTCACGTCCGGGTCAGCGCCGACGAACCGTCGCAGTTCTGGCGATGGAACCGGGATCGTTACAAACTGGGTATAGAGCGGCTGCTCCGCCTCGGCGAGGATCTCGAAGAGTCGGAGCCGAATCTGCTGGGCATCGAGCCTGCTCGTGTCTCGTTGGGCGCTCTCGTAGACCAGGTCAAACTTCCTCTCGTCGGTCCTGGTTACCTCCACCGTAGGAACATCCGCACGAGCGCTTATGTGGGCAGTTAGCGGCACTACGACGGTCGTGTCCGCGGGCTCCCTGTCAGGCCTGGAATCGGGTAGTTGCTGCATCGCTGCGTCGGATTGACCCCGTCTTGCCGTTGCATCGAACATCTTTCCGACAACCAAGAGAGCGACTCCGACCACAAGGCCACTAAAAAGCGACGAACCGAGGTCGGCTTCCTTGGTGCCTTTGCTTGCGGTGACCCATACGGCGGTTGATACTCCACTAAGAGCGAGGAGACCCATGATCACGCCAACGGTGGGACGGTGGGTAGAGCACCAACGCCAGAGTCGTTTCAATCGCCCGCCCATGAGACAAGGTTACGACGGTCCAGTCATCTCAACGTGAGGATCCATCATGACCCGTTGCCGTATCCTCAACCCGGACTGGGCGATGGGCTGATCATGAATGGGATCTGCATCCTGCGATGGGAGAGAAGCCATCCGGACCTCAAGATAACCGTCGAAGCGGTCACACCACTGCGGCAGACTTGCAGGGTGCCGAACAAGAAGGCCAGTGGCCCTCTCTCTGCAATCGAGCTTGCAACTCTCGCCGAAGCCAGTCTGACGAATGCGACTGCGATCGTCGGTGAGGCGAGAATGCTCCACGACGCCGGATCGATACCTCGGTCATACTCGCTCGCTGTCCTCGCCGCCGAGGAGTTCGGAAAGTGCCAACTCGCCGTCGGCACACTCGGACGGCGCCCAAAAGACGCCGAGGCCGAGGCCGCCTACTGGAAGGAGTGGTGGGGAATCTTTTATTGGCACGGCCCGAAGCTTGTACGCGCGGCCGGCATGGCCGGACAGTTGCTCCCGGTCGGATTGATTGAGCCGTTCATCAGACATCTAGAGGCGGCGCTCAGAACGCAACGCCGAGAGAGCGGCTACTACGTCGATGTCGTTGATGGCCAGGTTGTCTCGCCAATGGACGCCATCGGGCGGGAAGAAGCCGCCGAGGCGATCCAGTGCTTCAGCATCGTGATCGAGGCATATGCCGACATGTTCCGCGAAGTAGGACTTGCGACGGCGTACCTGGAGCAGCACGACGGGAAAGGTCGCGACATGCGAGAGGCGCTCGCGTCCCGCGACCCCGATCGCGTTCGGTCAACCTGGGAAGCAACCATCGGCAATCCCATTGATGAGGAGCGGTTGAAAGACATCGTGGATGGATGGGCTGCAGAAGAGGCATCGGGCGGTGCCGAACAGAGCAAGTGAGTCGGTATCCGATGGTCCGCGCCCTGCCTCCGTTCGCTCACCGGCCGCGTCTTGTTGATCGGCGCTTGCCATAGCTCGGCTGTTGCCGCCGTTTCATCTGCCGGGGGTTGTTCGGCGGATATCACGAAGCCAATTTCTCGGACGAGACGATCTCGTAAGGAACGCCTATCTGATCGAGCAGCCGCGCTGTGGCAATCCGGTGGTGCGCGCCTGACCCACCAGCTCTCGGTAGCGTCGGAATGACGCCCGCCACACAGTCATCTCGGATGGCATGGTCCGAACGCCCGAGCAACGGTGCGACCTGCGACGGCGAGCACACCAGCGGCAACTCGATCCCTCCGGTGGCGCGGATAATTAGGGAGGCGGTCATGGAGCACTGCCAGCGGACAGCATCGACGTTACGCAACGGCGCTGTTTGCGTGCGTGTTCTTCCTCGCGCCCGAGCTCGGCGGAGAGAACCTCGGCTCGTGAGGCGGCATCGGCAAACATCCGGGCGGCCTCGGGATCGGTGGTGCAGAAGAATCCAGAGGCATAGGCGGCGAGCTCGACGAGATGGGTGAGTTGGGCTGCGGTCACCGGGTCGCTCCTGTGCGGGTTGGGAACTTCACCGTGGCCAAGTCCGGACCAATTTCGGCATCATCGGGCAGGGTGGTTCTTCCACCCTCTTGTAGGGGTTGGGACTCGGGTGCGTCCGTTCGGGACAAGGGTCGGCTCGGTCGGGATGTCCGGGCGCCGGCGGGCGAGCCTGACGGATGGGCCCTGCTCGTACCCGGCCGGATCGGTTCAAGTTTTCTCACGCGCATGTCAGGCCACCAGTCGGTCGATGGCGATCCGGCGCCGGCGCCGGAGATGACCGGCGGGGATCCCGGCGAGCTGGGCTACCTCGGTCAGAGACATGCCGAGGACCCTGGTCGCGTAGAGGACGGCGGCGTCTGAGACCTTCAGGCCGTGGCCGGTCGCATCGGCCAGGGCAGCGGCCAAGAGCTCCTCGCCGGTGCGACCGATCGATGCCGGGAGGGTGTCCAACGCAGCGGGGCTGGCGCTCTGGCGGGAGCGGTGCCGACGTTCAGTGCATTGGAGTGTGCGCAGCCGGGTGCGGACCCCCGAAAGCAGGTCACCGGCGGCGTAGGGGCGGTGGGTGCCCGACCAGCTCATGGTGAGCTCCCAGAGAGCAGAGACGGCGTCGGCATAGAAGGCATCGAGGTCGCACCACGGCCCCTCGGCCAGGTCGAAGCGCCGGGGGAGGGCGAGGACCCCAGGGATGAGGGCCTCGATGATGGCCCGGGGGACGAGGGCGTCGATGTCGGCACTTCTCAGCATGGCCGTGATCACCTCTGCCGCCTCGTTGCGAGACAGTCGGCCCGAGGAGAGCAAGAGCGCGGCGACCAACTCGGCCAGGTTGTCGACCCCGAGGCCGGCGACCACCGGTTCGCGTTGAGCCAGGCGATGACGGGCGGCAATCGATTGGGGAGTGGTCCCAATGGCCAGCCATTCGGTTCGGAGATATCTGATCGTGGGGGTGTCCATGGCCGCCACGATGAAGGTCGCGTCTCATCAAAAGCATCATCAAAAGCATCATCACCAGAAGAAAATCGAGATTTCTTTCCTGAACCGCGAAAGGCCTGGTCAGAGAACTGACGACGAGAATGGCGTGAATAACCCCTGATGAGAGGGTTCATCACTTCGGTGATGAAGGGCTTCATCACTTTGGAACCGGCGTACCCCTCCGCCGCCGCACGGCAGCGCCGGAAAGGCGACTGGATCGGTCTTTCCCCAGGTCATTGCCTTCATCACTTTGATGATGAAGGGACTCATCACTTCGGTGATGAAAGGAACTCATCACTTCGTCTCAGCTCGTTGACCGCGGGGCCGTGATGGTGAAGTCGGCTTTCTTGGGTGAACGGCCACACCGACGCCGTTCGGCGCTCGGTGTGATGGGTTGGTGCGGGGACACGGTTGGTGGACCCCTTTCGATCCCCTCCCGCTTCGGTGTCACACCGGGACCAGCCGTCAAAGGTCACTGCGGAATACGGCTCGCCCCCGGAGATCGCCGGCACGCCGGCGCCGGGGTCGGCCTTTATGTCCTCGTTCGGCCTCCGGCCGCCCTTTTGACCGCTGGCCCCGGTGTGGGCAATGCGCTTCCAACGATTGATGACGCACCAGGTGGGGCGAAAAGCGCCCCACCGGTCATCAACCACAAGGAGAAGAAACAATGGCAAATAGCACGACAGTGACGGGCAACCTGACCCGCGAGCCGGAAATTCGGTACACGAAAGAGGGCCAAGCCACGGCCCAGCTGGGCATCGCCGTCAACCGGCGCTGGCAGGACCGGACCACCCAGGAATGGCAGGAAGCGGTGTCGTTCTTCGACGTCATCTGCTGGAGGGACCTAGCGGAGAACGTGGCTCTCAGCCTCAGCAAGGGCATGCGGGTCGTGGTCACCGGGCGGCTGGAGCAGCGCAGCTGGGAGACCGAGGAGGGCGAGCACCGCTCCAAGGTGGAGATCACAGCCGACGAGGTGGGGCCCAGCCTCCGCTTCGCCACCGCGGACGTCCACCGGGTCGAGCGCCGGAGTGCCGCCGACGAGGTCGCCGACGAGGTGACCTCCATCTAAC
>PNAT01000106.1 GCA_003169675.1 Acidimicrobiaceae bacterium | reverse complement strand
GATTCGAACCCGAAACCTGCGGAGTCGGTTTTCGGTGTTCGCAGGGGTTCGCAGGCCCACGGACAGGGCCCGCGGTGAGCTTTCTCCGAGAATCGAAGCGTTGATTGTCGAGCTGCTAGCCGCAAGTGGGGTCCGCCGCCACGTGAATTCACCGAGTACCACGAGTCAATAGATATCTTTCAAACACGAAATGGGCCAGTTGCAGGCGGTCATTGAGTGACCACGATTGCCGGTGATGGTGCCCCCGGGTACTTTCGAGTCACGACGTCCGTCGGACCGAGAGTTCCGCGGAGCTTTCGTCGTTGACTAACTGGTGCCGGCTGAACGGTTTGGCAGCAAAACCAAGACGACGATGCAGGCAATCGCCACGACAGCCGCTCCGATGACCAAGCTGAAGTCCATCCCCGAGATGAACGCGCTCTTGGCTTCTCTGGCCAGAGTGGTTCCACTGTGACCAGGGACGCGCTGGGCTACAACCAGCGCTCCACCGAGAGAACCAGTCACGACGTGGGCCACGGAGGCCGGCACGCCGTGACCTGCGATCAAGCTAGTCACGTGCTCTTTGTAGCGAAGATTCAGGATGGTGCCGAGGATTCCCACGCCCAGCGCGCCGCCCATCTGCATAGCGGTATCGCTGGTGGCTGAGCCGACCCCGGCATCATCGGGAGGCAATGAACCCATGATCGACTCGGTCGAGGGAGCCATGGCCACTCCCGATCCAATGCCCAAAAGGAGCAACGAGGGAAGGATTTGAAGATAGGTGGATGACACGCTGGTCCTCGACAAGAGGCCCAACCCGGCTGCCACCAGAACGAGACCGGCCACGATGACAGTGCGATTCCCGAAGCGCCGTACGACCAGAATCGACGTGGGAGCGGCTACCAAAATGACGGCGGCAATGGGTCCAATGCGCAAGCCCGTTTGCAGAGCGCTGTAGCCGAGGGAGAACTGAAAGTACTGCGTAAGCAAGAAGAACATTCCAATGAGAGCGAAGAGAACCATGGCCAGTGAGGCGATGGCCGCGCTGAACCGAGGGTTGCGAAAGAAGCGCAGCGGAAGCATTGGGTCCGCCATCCGACGCTCCCAGGCCGCGAACGATCCGATCACGAAGATGCCGCCGATCAGTGCCGCCAGTATCGAAGGTGACGTCCAGGTGAGGTTCGGTGCCTCAATGATGCCCCAAAGAAGCAACCCGAACCCGGAGATTGAGAGCAGGGCTCCAACCGGGTCGGCCCTCTTTGCCTGTGCGTTGCGAGAGTTGGGCACGAAGGCGATGGTGGCAATGAAACCCAGAATGCAGATCGGCACGTTTACCAAGAAGACCGATCCCCACCAGAAGTGAGCCAGAAGGAGGCCGCCCAGTATCGGTCCGATCGCCACGCCGATTCCCGCAGTGCCGGACCAGATCCCAATTGCCTTGGCTCGTTCTCCCTCACTGGGGAAAACGTTGATCAGGATGGACAGCGTGCTCGGCATCAGCGCAGCGGCACCGATACCCATACCGACCCGAGCCACGGTCAGGAGGTCTGGTGTCGTCGACCAGGCCGCCGCGGCCGAGCCCGCTCCGAAGAGTGCCAGTCCGGCCAGAAAGACCCATTTGCGTCCGACCCGGTCACCGAGGGCACCGATGGAGAGGAGCAGGCCGGCCAGCGTCACCGAGTAGGCAGCCACAATCCACTGCAACTCGCTCGAGGTGGCGTGCAGGGTCCGGACGATGGTCGGCAGAGCGACGTTCAAGATGGTGTTGTCGAGACTGACGAGAAGCAACGTCACACAGAGGACGGCGAGCGTTACCTGACGTTTTCGTGGCGGTGTGACATGCGGACTCAGGATGGCCGGCGCCACTGTGTCTGCCACGTGTCAACTGTATCGGGATGAGTGGCTCATGGACCTGTCGCAAATGACCGAAGAAGTCGTCGTCGCATCACTTCGAGCTCTTCGTTCTTCTGGGTTCGCATTCAGACAACTGATGAGCGCTGAGAATCGACAGGATGATGGACCCCGTCAGAACTACAGCACTCAGCTCGGTCGGTGACACCACTTTCTCCTCGCTGCAAACTCGTGCAATAGCGAGAGGGCGCGATTATGGCGACAAGTAGCGATCCAACTGCTGGCCTCACGAATCGGCCTGCTTCGTCCGGCGTGTCGAGTGCTACGAAACAACATGACATTGAGATCGACATTCGCAAATCAGGGCGCGAAACATGTCGAGTTCGCGCCGCGTGGCTCCCCATTTGGCTCACCGCGGGGCTTTTTGGGCGAGACTTTGAGGGGCAAATGGCCCTGACCAGGAAGTTCGTGCGCCCCTCGGGATTCGAACCCGAAACCTGCGGACAATTTGAGTCGTCCGCAGGCGTCCGGAAATGGTGGTTTTGCTCTGGAGCGGGCGTTCGCACGGGTTCGCAGGCGTTCGGGCATCGGCCCTGGGTGGCTCCCCATTTATCTGCAACGCCGCTTCCGCTTCGTCATGGAAAGCACTGAGATTTACCGTCATTCCAGCTTCGATTGCTTCTGTCAATCAAAGCCAGGCAGGCCCACCGATCAAGTACAGACGTATTGGTTTAACGGCCGGCGGCTGAACTGCAGCCGTCCAGGTGAGGTTCACCGTTGAGAACGGCTCCACATTCCAGGCAGAGCAGATGAGCCCAGCATGCTGTCTCGCCACCTTGTTCGGGAGCCTCTTGCACGGTCACGTCGTTGCACTCCGCACGCTGCTCGGGGATCGAGAGGAAGTCAATTGAGAAGCAAACTCGTCCGAGCGGCTGCACTTCGTGTTCCACCTCAGGAGGTATCGCCTGGGTCGAGCCGGGACCCACGATGACGTTCAGTCCAGGTTCGGTCCGCGCCATGAAACGCAGGTTTCCCTCGTGCACGACGATTCGGCCCCACGTACCCACGGCGATTCGATGTGAGCGCTTGAGACCCTCCGGCAACGTGTGCTCGTCCCACCGCGGACTCGTTCGAATCTGCTGGAGACCGTCGGGTAGTTCAGCCCGGTCGCACGGCGGACAGCTGAGCGGTGTACCGATTCGGGAATCACGCTCCTCGGCGCCCAACACCCACTCTCGGAGCTGAAACGGTGGGCGATGACGAATGTGCTGGCCATGGCCGCACGAGAGTTCCGCCACCCAGTCGCCCGCTTCATCCTGGTGGTAGCCGGCGATCACTCGGTCCATGAGTTCAGCGTACCGAGGCGATCGGATGGGGCCATGGGCCAAACCTGGAGTCAGGATCTGACGGTGATGCAACCACATTTCCCCTGGAACTCAGACACTGAGCGAGGCTGGCCGACGTCACGGGGACTCCTCGTCAGACGAGCCCTGCGGCCCCCCAGATATGTCCGGCGCCGTGTCCGCTCCGGGAAGACGTGGTGCCACGCGTCGGAGTGTCAGGACGCGTTCGGCGTGGCGCTCCTCGTCGAGGAGCTTCTGACGGGCGGCGAGCAGATCGAACTGGGTGACGAGGCCACAGATGTGCTTGGTGTCGTCCCGGTCCACGACGGGGATCACGCCGACACCGAGGCCGGCCATCCGGTCGGCCACCGACCGGAGTATCTCGTCGGGGTACGCGATGACCGTGGGTGTCATCATGGCCTCGCGCACTTGTCGGCCATCCTCACGACATGCGAGCACCGCTGACCACGGCAGGATCCCGACAAAGTCGCCTTTGGCGTCAAGGACCGGGTACAGCCGCTGGCGTCGCTCGGGTGAGCCCTCGCCGAGCGCCCGATAGAGATCCGAGACCGGGCGTGTCGGCTCCACGGTGAAGACGTCGGTGTCCATGACCTCGCGCACGAAGGTCGCCTCGAGCGGATCAACGGAGTACTCCCGCATGACGTGGAAGCCTCTCCGGGCCACCTTCTCGGTCAGAATCGACCGCTTGAGCACGAGCACGCTGACGAGGTGGGACACGGTGGCCACCACCAGCAGGGCTAGCAGGCTGTTCTGGTCGTGGGTGAGTTCGAAAGCGAAGATGATGGCCGTGAACGGGGAGCGGGTGACCCCGGCGAACGCGCCGGCCATCCCGATGAGGGCCCAGACGCCGAGGGAAGCGCCTGGAAGGACGTGGCCCATGACGCCCCCGAGGGCAGCGCCCATCATCAGGATAGGGGCCAGGATGCCACCGCTCGTCCCGCTGCCGAGGCCGCCTGACCAGATGACGAGCTTGACCACGAACAGCATTGCCAGGGCACTCACCCCGAGCTGGCCGAGCAGTTCGGCGTGGATGGTGTCGTAACCGACACCGAGGGAGCGGGGATCGACCAGGCCACCGAGGCCGATGATGAGGCCGCCGATCATCGGCCACCACATCCAGTTCAGGTGGCCGGTCAGCTTTTTGAACAGGTCTTCTGACCGGTAGACGGCCTGGGTCATGAGCCAGGCGGCCAAACCGCAGGCGATCCCGACCGCTACCGCGCCGAACAGGACCACGCCGCCGAGCGGGGCGTGCACTGGAACCGGGAAGATGGGCTGCGGCGCGACCAGGCCCGCACTGGCCATGACCATGCGCAGAGCGTCGGCGGTTGCGGCAGCAATACCGATGAGGACCATCGAACGGGGCTTGAATTCGAACGCCAGGAGCTCGACGCCGAACAAGGTGGCAGCGACGGGGGTTCCGAACACCGCGCTCATCCCGGCTGCCGCCCCGGCAACCAGGAGGCTCTTGCGCTGGGCGGCAGTGAGATGGAACAGCTGACCTACGATGGAGCCCACGGCACCGCCGGTGAGGATGATCGGCCCTTCGGCGCCGAAAGGCCCGCCGCTCCCGATACTGATCGCACTGGAGATCGGCTTCAAGATGGCGAGGCGTGGCTGGACCTTGCTGCCGTTGATGAGGATCCGCTCCATGGCCTCGGGGATGCCGTGACCCCGGATCTGTTCGGAGCCGAATCGGGCCATGAGCCCGACGATCAGACCGCCCCCGATCGGGATGACAATGGCGATGGCCCCCAAGGTGTTGCCGTAGGGCGAGACCAGATGGACGCTGAGGCGCTGGAAGTAGAAGAGGTTGGTGAAGAACCCGATCATGTCGAGGAGGGCAAGTGAGATGCCGGCCCCGAGAGCGCCAATCAGCACTGCCAGCGGCACCAGGCGGAGGATCGCGAAGGTGGAAGTGAAGTCCCCGAGCGCTCGCTCAGGGCTGTCGTGAGATCGCCGGTCGCGACCGGGTCGTGGAGTGTCAGCCGTTCCCGGAGAGATGTCTGACACCCCACTGTCGTCGGCCGCGTCGATGTCCTTCTCGGCCCTGGTTTCCTCGCTCGGGTGGTTGTCAGGCCCCTGCGCGGGTTTGGTCACGCCTGCCGGTCTCGCAGGTAGCGCCGGAACCCACGCAGGGGCATCGCTGTGGGGCGCGATACGTGGTTCGGAAAATACATCGTAACAAGATGATATCGTGACAGGAGTGACTTTGCCCGATGAGGTTTACGTCCGGCTGCTGGCGCTGCGGACCGGGCTACGGCATTTCGAACGCTGGAGCGAGAGTCAAGCCCGCGCCGCGGATCTCACGCCCGCCCAGCATCAGCTCCTGCTGGCGATACGTGGACACCGTGATCCTCGTGGCCCGACCATCGGCGAGGTAGCCGACTACTTGCTCCTTCTGCACAACAGCGCAGTCGGTCTCATCGACCGCGCTGACGCAGCAGGTCTTGTCAACCGGACCCGAGATGAAGACGACCACCGGGTTGTTCGGCTGCAGCTCACCAAAGAGGGTGCCGAGCGACTGGAGGTCCTGTCCGCTCTCCACCTCGAAGAGCTCAAACGGCTTGCTCCCCCCCTCCCCGGAGCTTGGGAGGACCTTGGCCCGGTCCGGCGGACCCATGGCTTTCCCGGACCACCCTCCGCTCGAGGCGAGTTGCAGGAAAGTCACGGTCGGTGAGGGTCGCGGTGACTTCTGGCGCGGCCGACGGTCGGCGGCCTCATACTCGACCAGCTGCACTCGAAACGCCTGCGCCGTGTCCATCAAGCCATTAATTGATGACTTTCGACAAACCCGTAACGGGTCAGACCCATGATCTCGATTCACGGGCCGACATCCATGACCTGGTCGTTGGCTTTTACCGGGAGATCGTGTTTGACGAACTGCTCGAACCTGTCTTCGGCGAGGTCGCGGAGGTCGACTGGGCCCTTCACATCCCCAAGCTCATCGACTACTGGTGTCGAGTCCTACTCCGCCAGCCCGGCTACGGGGGATCCATTCTCGAAGCCCACCAACACGTGCACGACCTCAAGCCGCTCCGGATCGAACACTTCGAAGGCTGGTATGGGCTATGGGCCGAACGCATTGACGCACGTTGGACGGGGCCTCTCGCCGACCTGGCCAAGGAGCATGCGGCACGTATCGGCAAGACGCTGGCACGGCATCTGATGGATGTCACCTGGACGCCGTCGGCCGGGATTGCACCGTGAAGCTCTCGCTCACTGGCAGTCGCACAAGTTGGTCAACTGGTCCAGCGGTGTCGAGAGCTATGAAACAACATGACGTTGAGATCCGACTGGTCCGAAACCGCCATCGACGAAACCAAAAGTTGCGCTGCGTGGCTCCCCATTTGGCTCCCCAAGGGCAATTTCGGCCGCGACTTTCAGGAGTAGATCGCCCTGACCAGGAGGTTCGTGCGCCCCTCGGGATTCGAACCCGAAACCTGCGGA
>PNAT01000158.1 GCA_003169675.1 Acidimicrobiaceae bacterium | reverse complement strand
TCACAGATGAAGCGTGGGTCGAGAACGTGCCCCGCGTCACCCGGTAGAGTAGTCACCCCGCAAAAAGGGCAGATGGGAGCGCGACCTTCGTCGTCGATGCTCATTCACTCAGGGTATGTCGGCGCTGATGGGAAGGCGTTCAGCTCTAAACCGGCGAAGTGGGGCAGCCCATGGTGGAGGGTCGAGGCGGAACCAGCACGAGTTTGCAACAAACTAACGACCTCTATGTGCGGAATACACGGCTAGCGTCCGATAGGGCGATGAGACGCACCGGGATCCTCGCTATTGCCATGACGGTGGCCACCATCGCGTCGGGATGCGGGTCCACCGCGACCACGCTGACGTCGGTGCCGGCGGCATACGGGATCGTACGAGGCGCCGTTACCGCCGGTCCGACCTGCCCGGTCGAGCAAGCCGGCCATCCGTGCCCGCCCCGGCCGGTCTCGGGGGCTGTCTCTGCCCGCCGAACAGACGGGACCACACGGACGGCCACGATCAGCAAAGACGGTACCTACCGGATCACAGTGCCAGCCGGGACCTACACCCTTAATGTCCTGACCGGATCGGTCCTGCCGAGGTGTCCGCCGGTGAAGGTGGTCGTATCAGCTGGGGCCACGGTCCAAGCCAACATGTTCTGCGACACCGGCATCCGCTGAAATTCAGCTGCCACCCCAAGCCGCGCCTGGCCCGGCGTTTGGGGGCACCGGTTTGGTGGACCGACAATCGGGCGGGCTGTGTTAGCTGTCCTTCCGATCTATGGCAGCCTTCGCGGAATACCAGAGGGTGCGGAGGTTGCTGCAATCGGGATAGATCTCGAGCATCCCGTTGACAATGCCAGCCGCCGTGGCCTCCTGAGCGGCGAATCGCGAGAAGTCCCATAAGTACTGCTGGGATTCGCCGATGATTTTGGGATCGTTGCCGTTCTCAACCTTCTTGTGGCCAGCAACGACGAGGGTGTACACAGTAGGTTTGTCGCAGACGACAGGCGGGGAAATGCAATGAGAAACAACACGGGTTCCGTGAGGCCTTTGTCCGTAGTGGTGACGATCATCGTCGCGGGATTGGTAATCGTGAGTTTTATGTTTCTGAGGCACGGTGTCGCCGCCCAAGAACAGTCACTTCTTCAGAGTGACACCAGCCAGCTCGCCTTGGTCCTCAATGAGGGGATCAGCGCCATCGGGGCGCCGCTCAACACGCTCGGCCAAGTCATGGCGGCGACACAAGACTCGCCGAGCCTGTTCAGGGCGCAGACCGGGTTCCTATCCGTGAGCCCAGGGTCTTCCATAGCCGTCGCCAATTCGGTCGCGGGCCGGTACACCGTGGTCCTGGCGGCCGGGCCGGACTTTGTGGTTGGCCAGGCTCTTCCCCCACCGCTTGCAACCGCGGTGGCCAGCGGTGGGGGAAGTCTCTCGGGGACGAAGGTGCTCCACATCGGGGACAAGACATTTCTCGGACTCGTGGTACATACCAATTCCAGTCCGCCAGGCCCAGTGGTCATCGGACTTACGCGGATAACTCCGAGCATCCCCAGCAAGAGCCAAGCCCCTCCTTACCAACAGCTCTATGTCAGTTTGTACGCGTCGGCGACGGCCGACCCAGCACAGCTCATCTCGGGGAATTTGGGCTTGCGACCTCTGCCGAACCCTGTGGGGAACTCGGTCATCACGGTCGGCAGCTCGAGATGGCTCGTCCTCGCGAGTGCCAAATCACCCCTGGTGGGGACAGCGTCGCGCTTGACGCCGTGGGTTGTCGGGGCCGCGGGATTGGTCATTGCTCTGTTGGTCGGGCTTACTTCAGAGATCCTTGCCCGGCGACGGCGCTATGCCGAAGGGGTTGCCACAGAGCGCACCGAGGAACTGATCGCAGCCCAGGCGTCTCTGGTAAACCGGGAACGGCTGTCCGCGGTCGGGGAAATGGCGACCGTGATCGGCCATGAGTTGCGTAACCCTCTGGGAGCTGCCATCAACTTGCTCTTCCTGGCCCGCACCCGGCTCTCCGGCCACGATGATGCCGAGCTTGACGGCTACCTCGACCGGCTGGAGCGTGAAACGAACCGAGCGGCATCGCTGTGCGAAGACCTCACCTCGTATATGCGAGAGCGCGAAGCAGTACTCATTCCGGTCGAACTTAAATCCATAGTCGACGAAGTCCTTGAATCGACTCCTCCCCCTACGGGAATTGAGGTAGATCTTGGATTCCTCGGAGTTTACTTGCAGGCCGACCGGGCTCAGTTGGTCCAAATGTTGACCAATCTCATTACCAACGCCTACCAGGCCATGCCCGATGGGGGAACTCTGCGAGTTTCAGGTTCAGAGCGGGATGGGTACTTTGAGATCTCCGTCGAGGACAGTGGCGAGGGCATCGACCCAGAAGTTATCGATCGCCTGTTGGAGCCATTTTTCACCACTAGGGCGGTGGGAACTGGACTGGGACTGGCCATCGTCAAGCGGTTCGCTGACGCTCATAATGGCACCGTGTCGATTGAAAACGGGGAATCAGGTGGTGCCCGAATGACCATTGGCCTGCCGTACTCCAAATCAGGTGTCACGACATGAACGAAAACGTCAGAATTCTCGTGCTCGTGGCTGACGACAATGCGGGGATACGCGACACCACTGCCGCGATCCTGCGAGCCGTCGGCTACACCGTCACTGAGGCATCGGACGGACAAGCTGCTCTGGAGGAGATCGACAAGAAACGCTTCGACGTGGTCTTGCTGGACGTGCAAATGCCCCGGCAGGACGGCATCGCGGTTGTCGAGACCATGATCGACGACGCTCCTCCTCCGGTGATCATGATGGTCTCGGCCTATGATTTCGACACCGATCTTCGGCATCATTTGAATCAGCGGGTCTTCAAGTATCTGAAGAAGCCCGTGCCTCCGAAGGAATTGATAGAGGCGGTCGGCCAGGCCGCCCGACTCTGAGGGCCAGCAGATGAAAGCTCCAGCGTTCGTACCTGAAGATCAGGAAGTCATCCTCATCGTCGATGACAATGAGTCCCTTCGTGACAGCCTCGTCGAAATCCTCAACTCCGCCGGCATTCGGTCGGTCGGCGCCGGGAGCGTGCGCGACGCCCTTCGCCTCCAAGCCATCCACCTCCCAGCGGCCACAGTCGTCGACTACCGACTGCCCGACGGAAGCGGTATCGAACTCGCCAATCAACTGAAGGAACTATGCCCAGGATCGCCGGTGCTCCTCCTGACTGGCTACGCCTCCCTCGATTCAGCCATTGCGTCAGTGGGCCAGTTGGACGCCTATCTGATGAAGCCGGTTCCACCTCATACCTTCATCCAAGCGATCGTCAACGCTCTGATTCGGTACCGCCTCGTGGCCGAAAACGAGCGGTTGGTCGAACGTCTGCAAAGAATGACCGCCTTCCAGGCCTCGTACGACTCGATCACCGGATTGCCGAATCGAACGTTTCTCGAAATGCGCCTCACCGAGTCGATAGCCGCCTCGGCTGAAGCGGGCAATCCATTGGCTCTCTTCTTCATCGACCTTCATGGACTCGAAGTCCTCAGTGACGTCTTCGGTCATCAGGTAGGCGACGAACTGCTGCGCCAGATGGGAAATCGACTCATGGATCTGCGCCGCGAGGGGGACACCGTGGCCCGCTTCGGAGGCAACGAATTCGTCGTCATCCGCCAAACTACTGACACCATGGATGCCTGCCTGTTTGGGGACCGCCTTGTCGAATTGATGGGGCTTCCCTTTGAGATGTCAGGGATCGAACACCGCGTGAGGCCGTACGTGGGGATCGTGGTCACCAATCCGGAAACTCCTGGTCAGAGCACCGAAACGCTGCTGCAAAACGCAGATACGGCCAAGTACCTGGCGCGCCAGAAGAATCAGGCCGGTTGGGAGCTCTTCGAGATCCGTATGCGCCGTCGCGTCGTCGACCGGTACGAAATCGAGCGTGGTCTGCGCAACGGTTTCGAGGGGGACTTCTCCCTGGTGTACCAGGCAGTCGTGAACATCCCCTCCGGCGACCTCGTTGGAGCGGAGGCACTTTTGCGTTGGGACCGAACCGGCCACGGGATTCAGCTTCCTGGGTCCTTCCTGGATGTGGCCGAGGAGTCTGGCCTCATTCTGCCAATCGGGAAATGGGTTCTCAACCGAGCCCTGTCGGACCTGGCGACGTGGCGCCGCTCTGGCAACCTTCCGTCGGGCTTCAAGCTCTGGGTCAATGTGTCCCCCCATCAGATTGCGGCCCCTGAATTTCCCGAGCTGGTGAGCGGCCTCCTTTCTACTCATGGAATCGAACCCGAACTTCTCGGCCTTGAGATCCTCGAAGAGGCGCTCATTGACGCCGGTGAAGCGGAAAAAGTGCTTCGTGATCTTCGGGGCCTCGGTCTGTCTCTCAATCTTGACGACTTTGGCGCTGGCCACTCGAACCTCTCGTGGCTCCAGGAACTCCCGATAACCGGAATTAAGATCGATCGGCGCTTTGTGGCCGGTCTCGATGTGGTGGGCAACATCCGGGGCCCCGCAATTGTCGGTGGTCTGATCAGGCTTTGCGAGGCGCTCGGACTCGCGATCATTGGCGAAGGGGTGGAGACCGAGGCTCAAGCAAATGTCTTGTCATCAATGGGTTGTCATTTCGCCCAGGGCTACTACTTCGGTTACCCCATGCCAGGAGCTCCCATTGCTCTGGCCGAGCACATCGAGAAGACCGGAAAGAGCCCGGCATCCACGTAGGTGTCAGGGCGGATGACGAGAGCTACCGGTTCTCGCTCACACATTTCAGCCGACCTGGTGCATTCCGCAGTCGGGACGGCTCGGATCGATCGTTTCGATTGAACATTCAATGCCGCCACGCTCATCAATGGTGGGCGTCGCTGGGGGGAGGGTCAATGCCTTGATTCCACCGCCTGGCGATCCGTGTTCACACGGGGAACGGGCAGCCGCTGGAAAATTGATGTGCGTAAACTTAATTTCGAATTCACGTCACATTGGCTCGTGGTCGCCCTGCAGTTCCTGTTGAACAAGGCCGGGCAACCCTATTGAGGAGGTTCATTTCTCGGATGGGAATGCCCAAAGATGGAGGCGTAATCGACACCATGCTGGGGTTTCCTCACCCGGACATGAAGCAGCTCTATCGTTTCATCACCAGGCAGACAAAGGATGCGGAATCCAGGGAGGATTTTGAATTCCCCGTCGAGTACATGTTCAAGGACGTACCCGAGAAGGCTCTTACTGGCACCGCTGATCCAATTGGTGTGACCGTTCGTGAGATGGACATTTGGGGTATTGAAAAGGGCCTGATTGGCATCGGAGACCCGTCGGGCGCGGGCGTCGACGCCATGAAGCGATATCCCGATCGATTCATTCCCTCATCCAATGCCGACCCCAACGAGGGAATGGCCGGGATCAATCGCCTGGTGCGAGAATTCGAAACGCACGGAGTTCGAGCCGTTGGCGTCTTTCCGGCCGGCACGTTTCCCCAGGTTTCGATCAATGACAAGAAGATGTACCCGATCTACGCGAAATGTGTCGAACTCGGCATACCAATCTTTTGCTGTGCCGGGATACCTGGTCCGCGATTGAAGGCGGCCTGCCAACACGTTGAGCTCATTGACGAAGTGATGTTTGATTTTCCAGACCTGATTTTTGTCACTCGCCACGGGTGCGAGCCTTGGACTGATCTGGCCGTGAAGCTCATGCTGAAGTGGCCGGGTCTCCACTACTCAACCAGCGCCTTCGCCCCGAAGTACTACCCCAGCAATATCATCGACTACGCCAACAGCCGTGGCGCCGACAAGATCATCTATGCCGGATACTTTCCCATGGGGCTTTCCCTAGAGCGCATCATGACCGAGATGCAGCATGTGGGATTCGAAGATGACGTCTGGCCGAAATTTCTTCGCACCAATGCACTTCGCGTGCTCGGCTTGGAATGATTCTTCATCCCGATCGATCCTCGAGAGATCCTGTGGCCTGACCATCCCCCCTGGCCGGTAGCTACTTCCTCGGAGCCGGATCGAACGGTCCGCGCCCCATCTGATCACGAACCGTGACGACAGGGTCATTGGTCAGCATTCGGCGTTGCCAGTTGGCACCGTCCACCACGAGGGTGTGGCCTGAGATGAACCGAGCAAAGGGCGAAGCGAGAAACGTGGCCGCCCACCCGAGTTCCTGCAATCTCCCCACCCGCAAGGCAGGCTGGCAGGCATCCTTCTCGTTGGTGCGATCCAAGTTGCCTCGGATGTCGGCCGTCATGTCGTCGTGCGGAAACAAGCCGGGCACGAGTCCGTTTACTTGAATCCCATAGGGTCCCCACTCCACGGCGAGTGTCTCGACCATGTTCTTGACGCCGGCCTTGGCCGCGGCCGAATGGGCAAACCCGGGGCCGCCGGTCCAGGCATACGACGCTCCAACATTGATGATGGACGCTGGGCTTCCCGCTTCAATATGACGCCGGGCAAACTCGCGCGAGCAGAAGAACGTGCCATTGAGGGTGATATCGACCACGGTCCTCCAGGCGTTCGGTGACATGTCCTCGGCCGGAGTTGGGAAATTGGCCGCGGCATTGTTGATCAAGACATCGGGCAGCCCATATGTCGCCGTGGCTTCCTCGAATGCGTCCCTGACCTGATCGGCGTCTCGAATGTCGCACTGGAGCCCCAGCACCCGAGCCCCCACCTCCTCAGCGGATTCTCGCCCGGCAGTCAGGTGGGTGGCGTTTCGGCTGGCAATCACGAGGTCGGCTCCCAGACGTGCGAATTCAGCGGCAATCGCCTTGCCGAGGCCGGTACCTCCACCTGTGACGAACACACATCGTCCGGCATAGGTGCCTTCAGGCAGGGCCGACGAACCCATCGGAGGAGGTTCCAGAAGTCCTCGCTGTGCACCCATATTCAACTTCCCGTGTATTTCGGCTGGCGCTCTTCAGCCTTGGCCGCCTTGAACTCAGCAAAGTCGGCTGATTTGTTGATGAAGGTCTGAAGGACCAATTCATCGGCCATTGACGAGCGAACGTCAGATTCACTCAGGCGCCG
This sequence comes from Acidimicrobiaceae bacterium, assembly GCA_003169675.1. Classification (GTDB taxonomy): domain Bacteria; phylum Actinomycetota; class Acidimicrobiia; order Acidimicrobiales; family RAAP-2; genus Bog-473. The sequence continues at coordinate 35,031 of PNAT01000158.1, read as the reverse complement.
AATGACGCGTCGTGCCATCTTCACTGTGACCATGGGGGACGCGGCGATCTTGTGAGCCATCTCCCAAGCGGTCTCCTCCAGTCTGTCGGGTGGCACAATGCGCGAGACGATCCCGTGGCCGTACGCCTCTTCGGCGGTCATGGCGCGCCCGGTGAGGACGAGATCACTCACGACGCCACTGCCACAGAATTCGTAGAGCCGGCTGACACCACCAGTGTCGGGAATGACGCCGTGGCCAATTTCGGGCAGCATGAAGCGCGATCCCTCGGCCGCGATTCTGATATCACAGAGCAAGGCTCGCTGAAAGGAGCCGCCGATGGCCCACCCCTGAATCGCCACGATGATCGGAGCTTCGAGTTCGAACACCTGGAGGATGCCCCGGTGGCCTCGCGTCATGAGCTCATGGTGACTCAAGGCCGTCACATTGTTGCCTATGACCGAAACATCTCGTCCCGAAGACCAGGCCTCCCCCACGCCACGCCAAATCACCGCGCGCACCTCAGGGCGACCTTTGAGCTCCGTCAGGATTTCGAAGAGCCGTGCGTCCATGTCGTCATCGAACGCGTTCCGTTTGGCGGGATTGTTATTGGTAATCACGGCGACCGACCCATTTACCTCTAGAAGAACCTTGTCAGTCACGGCATGCACTCCCAACCTCGCTGAACTGCACCATTGGACCTCACCTTGGGCGGAACGACCGAGGTCATCGCACCTCCGGGATCTGGAGCAGGTAGTCGGGCACGATGGTAGTTGGATCCCAGCGGTGGCGAGCGGTTGATGGCAATTGCATGTGTGCGTCAGACCGAGGAAGACGCCTCGTATCACCTTCCAAGCCTCGGGGATCGAAGTGGGCCCGATACCGGCGCCGATACGATCTCCCCCATGACGGGCAAAGTGGGGATTCACCACCTCACTCCAAGGTGAAGAACTCTTGGATGCGCATCGGGTGGACCTTGGGTTGGCTGCCCATTTTGATCCTCTGCGTATGGGGTGTTGGACCTGCTCAGGGTTCGATTCCCCCAACCGCGAATGATGGCAATTCTTGGACCGTGTACCACGGGAATATCAACGGGTCCGGCGCCGCGGACACGGTGTCCTCGGTCGACACCAAGAGTCCGGCCTGGACATCAGCCGCCCTTGACGGTCAGGTGTATGGCGAGCCCCTGATCTCTTCGGGTCGAGTGTTTGTGGCCACAGAGAACGACACGGTGTACGCCCTTTCGTCCACTCACGGGAACGTGGTGTGGTCAACGCATCTCGGGACACCCGTCCCCGCCAACTCACTGCCCTGCGGGAACATCTCCCCCACGGTTGGGATCACGGGCACGCCGGTCATCGATCAGGCAAGGTCAGAGCTCTTCGTGGTGGCTGACGAGGTGGTTGGCGGGAAACCCGTACACATGATGGTCGGGCTCAGCTCTGATACCGGACGAACCCAAATGGAAGAGCGGGTTGATCCACCCGGTGCCGATCCGGCGGCGCTTCTACAACGCACCGGGCTCACTCTCGATTCCGGTCGGGTGATCTTCGGCCTGGGTGGCAACTACGGAGACTGCGCGCCTTATCGCGGCAGAGTCGAGGCCATCAACGAACTGGGAGGTAAATCCCTGGTCTTCACCGTTGATGCGGCCGCCGGTGACAGCAAAGGAGCGGTGTGGATGGGCGGAGCAGCACCAACCATCGACGGCAGCGGCAACATCTGGGTCTCTGTCGGAAATGGCTCGGTCACCTCGCGTGGCAAGGCATTCGACGACAGCGATTCCGTCCTCAAATTGTCGCCGGGACTCTCACTCTTGGCGTATTTCGCCCCGGGTAACTGGCCCCAGAACAACGCCAATGATCTCGACATGTCCAGCGCGCCGGCGCTCCTCTCCGACGGCCAGATTGTCGTCTCGGGCAAGTCGCGCATCGTCTATCTCCTCAACGCCTCTGACCCGGGTGGCGTCGGTGGGCAAGAAGCGAGCCAGGCATCGGGATGCAGTCAGGACATCGATGGTGGCACTGCCGTTATCGGCACAACGGTCTACCTACCTTGCGGAAGCGGTACCATCGCCGTCCAAGCGACGCAGTCACCGGCCACCATCCATCTTCTTTGGACAGCGAAGGTCGGGGGCGGACCCCCGATAGCCGCCGCGGGGATGATCTGGACAATTGACCCGAACGGCACGCTCTACGGGCTCAACGCCGACACCGGCAAGGTACAGCAGCAGTCCTCAATCGGCGCGCCGGCTAACCACTTTCCGACACCGAGCGTGGGAGCCGGCCTTCTCGTCGCATCGGCGGCGGACCGGGTGGTCGCGTTCACCGCTTCCGCCGCCATGACGACGACCACCCCGGCCAAGATTCCTCCAACGCTTCCCAGGAGGGCGGCTCAGAACTCGACCGGGAAGGCCACCAGCAATTCTCTCTTCTTGATAGCCGCCCTTGGTGTCATCGGGGTTGCTCTGGCCGGCGGAGGGGCGTGGCTGCTTGGAAGGCGCCGAGGGGGGCGCGGCAACTGATGCATGGTGTTCGTCGAGTTCCGTTGTGCCGTACACCCTTGCCACAACACCAACGAACGTTAGATCGCTCCGGCGGGCCTGGGCAACCATTTCAGCGCGCCGAGAGCACCATTTCGAGAACGGTTCCCAGTCCGGCCAGTACCAGCGAGGCCGACACCATGACCGCGGTCAATTTGACCGCCCGCGAATGCCCGGAGTGCCACTCCTCTGCATATTGGTCTTCATCCCACCACTCGGGCGGAACTGGCTCCCGATCTTCCAATGGTTGGGGTTCACGCGTTGCGATGTACCCGATGAGGGGCGAGAGGCCGACAGGAATGTGGGGCTGAGGAGGGACTGGCACGTGGCCCTGCATGGAAACCAAGATTACTCCGGCGCAAAGCGCTGAGCGCCGGTCGGGGTCTACCCTCAGTAGATGGACAATCGGATTGCCTTCAGGATGACCCGTTGAGCCACGCCGAACCTCCACAGCAGATCGGATTCAGAGCGGTTGAGTCGACCCCTCGATTTCCCAACGAACCGATACCGCCCGCGGGTGCCCCCAACGTCGTCGCCATCGTCCTGGACGACACCGGGTTCGGCCATTTGGGCTCCTTCGGCTCCACCATTGCCACACCCCACATCGACTCGCTAGCCAGCAACGGCGCGGCATTCAACCGGTTCCATGTGACCTCACTGTGCTCCCCGACTCGAGCTTCGTTCCTCACGGGGCGGAACCATCATGCGGTCGGGATGGGTTTTCTGGCCGACCTTCCCTTGGCCTTTCCGGGCTACACCTCCCGATTGCCCAAATCTGCTGCGACCTTGCCCAGGTTGCTACGCGATGCCGGTTACTCAACCCTGGCCGTCGGCAAGTGGCACCTCACCCCGCGCTGGCAGCGGTCGGCTGCCGGGCCCTTTGACACGTGGCCGCTCGGCGTGGGTTTCGAGCGCTATTACGGATTTTTGCAGGGTGACACCAATCAATGGGCACCCAACCTGGTGTGCGACAACCACTACATAGAAGCGCCCCGCCGTCCCGAGGAGGGCTACCACCTGAGCGAGGATTTGGCTGATCAAGCCATTGGCATGGTCCAGGATCAACAACAGGGTTCGCCGGGCAAGCCCTTCTTCCTCTACTTCGCCTTAGGAGCCATGCATTCGCCTCACCACGTCGCACCCGAGTGGGTCGAGACCTATAGGGGAGCGTTCGATCAGGGCTGGGATACGTGGCGCCAAGAGGTATTCGAACGTCAGCTGGCCGCCGGGATCACTCCCAAGGGCACCATCCTTACCGAGCGTCCGGAGTGGGTTCGCGGCTGGGATGCCCTGACCGCTGATGAGCGCCGGATGCACGCCCGTCAGCAGGAGGTGTTCGCCGGCTTCCTGACCCACACTGATGCTCAGATCGGGCGGGTGCTCTCCTCACTCCAGGACTCCGGACTGCTGGACAACACCCTCGTCATGCTCTTCTCGGACAATGGCGCCAGCGCGGAGGGAGGGAAGGACGGGACCTCCAACGAGCACCGCTTCACGGCACAATTGCGAGAATCCCTGGAGAGCAACCTGGCCCAGTACGACGATTGGGGTGGCTTCACCAGCTACAGCCACTATTCGTGGGCCTGGGCGTGGGCCGGCAACACCCCCCACAAGCTCTGGAAGCGCTACACCTGGCTCGGGGGGACGCGGACCCCGATGATCATGCACTGGCCCGAGCACATTGCCAATCCCGGGACCGTGAGGTCCCAATTCGCCCATGCCATCGACCTGATGCCGACGATCCTGGCCGCCGTGGGCCTCGAGGTCCCCGACCAGGTTGATGGTGTCCCCCAACAAGTGGTGGATGGCACGAGCCTCCTGGCGGCGCTCGAAGACCCGGACGCCGGGGAGGTGCACCGCACGCAGTACTTCGAAATGATGGGCTCGCGATCCATCTACCACGACGGGTGGAAGGCGACCACCAATCACATCCTGACCGGTGTGCTCGATGAGGAAGAACTCGCGGTCGGCAGTCGGGATTTCGACGAAGACCGATGGGAGCTCTTCAACCTTTCGGAAGACTTCTCCGAAGCGGTCGACCGTTCAGCGGAGGAACCCGGACGGTTACGCCAGCTGACCGAACTCTGGTCGGCCGAGGCGGGCCGCAACCAGGTCTTGCCCATTTCTGATGGACTCACCGAACGGATCCATGGCCTCATTCCCCCCACGTGGCCCGCCGGGCCTATCGCAAGGTTCCACCCCGGAGGTGGGCCGGTGCACGATGAATCGGTCCCCCTCCTGTGGGGCGGCTTCCGCATGACCGCGGAGATCGATGCCGGAGGGCCCAGCACCAATGGCGTCATTTGCGCTCTCGGTGACTGGTTCGGGGGCTTTGCGCTCTACATGCTCGACGGCCATGTGAACTTCACCTTCGCTCGGGCCGGTGACTCCCTGCAGCTGGACGACTCCACGGTCCTTTCTGAGGGTCACCATCGAATCGTGATCTTCTACGAAGTGGAGCGCGGCGAGGTCCCGGGACGGATGTTGCTCCTGATTGACGATGGCATCGTCAGTGAGATCCAGGTCGACGGAATGCTGCCCATCGCTCTGCAGCATGGAGGGGCCGGGCTGCGCATCGGGTACGACACCGGCTTTCCCGTCTCGTCTCGCTACTCCCTCCCGGCGCCCTTCACGGGCGCCGTGCACCATGTGACGTTCGACACACCCGGCTCTCTGGAGTTGGAGCCGTTCGAGCAAGTGCGCTCGGCGCTGCACGGGGATTGACGATGCCCTCGTTGCCTGGGGCCGAGCGTCAGGTGATCGGAGGAACTCATCCCGGGCCGCACGGCCTCGACGAGTGGGGCTTCTGCCGTCCAAGCCGTCAAGAGCTCCCCTGGATTGCGCCGCGGGCGTGGGAGAGATGTTCGCGAGCGTGGCGGGCCAGCACGGCTGCCATCCCTTCCGCGGGCATTAAGCGACCTCCAGCCGGTCCGAACGGGGCCGTGCGGGCCAATTCTTGATCGGTGAGGCGCCGCAACACCTCCTCGGTGCGCCGACCGTTCTCCCGGAGGAGGGTGATCGTCATGACAATGGGGACTCCCGAACTTCGGCGGCCGTGTTCGACATTTCTATCCTCAATGTCACCGACGGTGTCCGTGACGGGCTCGCCGCGCGCCATGGACTCCAGCCAGCGCAATCCATTCATGTGACTTTCGGCGATGTGATGGAGCACCACTCCGACCGTCCACTCCTCGCCGAGCACGATGGTCTGCCACTGTTCTTCCGAACACGAGCCGACGAAGTCAATGGCTTCCTGATTCGCCGTGGCAAACTCATCGGCGAAACCCTCGGCCCGTTCATTCCTCACCCTGGACCCCCGCCAACTCTCTCAGCTCTTCGACACCCCATGCACCGGGTGGGGCTCCTTCGACGGCGGCGCACACCGCCATCCGCTGGAGGAGGGCGTTGACCGGAGTTGCCACTCCGTGAAGGCCACCGAGGAGCACGATCTCACCGTTGAGGTACTCCGCCTCAATGGATCCTGACTTCCGAGCCAGGCTCTGCCAGCTCGACCCCCCGCCCCACTCCCCCGATGAGGTGTTCCGCAACTGGATCAAGTCACCCCGGCGGGCCAGATCTTCCTCCTTGCTGGCCACAGCGATCCCCGCCGCCTCCAGGGCCTCGGTGCCCTCACGTTGCGCCTCCTTGGCCACTGCGCTGTTCCGACCTGGGGGTCCGCAGAGCGCTTCGACGGCGTTGGCCAGATTCATGAGGAGCTTGCGGTATTTCCACCGCATTATGTCGGGTCGGGCCACGGATTGGAACGCCGCGGCGTCAAGGGCATCGGCGATGGCCTGACCCAACTCGTCGATTCCGACGGGGAAGCAGCCCAGGTCGAGCAGTCCGGTCACCGGGGCCGAATGGACCTGAATGACGCCCGGACGCACGTGGGTGGCCGGGCACATGACGCACATGGCATAGGTGTGCGGAAAATGGCGCAGCACGCGCCGCTCGTTCTCGACGCCGTTCTGCATGCAGACGACCGGTGTGTCCGAGGGTGCTCCGGTGAGCTGTGAGAGAGCGTGATCGGTGTGCTGACCTTTCACGGCGAGCAGGACGACGGTGTCATCGCTCCAGGTGAGCTGGGCCGGGTCCGTGACGACCGGGATGGGCAGCGTCACGGATTCCCCCGGCGCCTCGAGGACCAGGCCGGAACGCAGGGCCTCGGCATGCCCGCCCCGGGCCACCAGCGTGACATCGGCTCCCCGCTGGAAAAGGCGGGCCCCGACGGCTCCCCCGATGGCTCCGGCTCCCAGGACCACAAAGCGCATGGTTGCACTCTGCCACGCCCCCCGTGCCAAGCTCTTCTGGTGCCCACCCTCAATCCGGTCGAGCGGGCCACGGCGCTCGGCGGTTCCCTGGCCGCAGTGCCGCTGCGTGTGGTGGGCGGGCTGGCTGAGCCGGCACGCCATGACCTGGCCCGCAATGTGCGGCGAGCCATCGGCCTCACCGGCGATCCCCCGCCGCCGTCGATGGATCCGGACCACTCCTACCTGGCACCCGATGGAATGGCCCGCGTGGTCCACTCTGACCTGCCCACCATGCTCGTCGGAGGCATCAGCGCCCTCCTCCTGCAGACATTGCACCCGCTGGCCATGGCCGGCGTGGCCGAGCACTCCAATTACCAGGAAGATCCGCTGGGCCGGCTGCGCCGGACGGCCGAGTTCGTCGGGACGACGACATTCGGCACGGTGGCGGAGGCTGAGAAGGCGATCGCGCAGGTGCTGCGAGTACACCGCCGGGTGAAGGGCATCGCACCCGACGGGCGTGCCTACTCAGCCGGCGACCCTGACCTGGTGACCTTCATCCATGTGGCCGAGGTGTCCAGCTTCTTGGAGTCGGCTCGCCGTTTCGGGCCCCGCGCTCTCAGCGCCGCGCAATGCGACGCGTACTACGAGGAAGTGGCCCCGGTCGCCGTGGCTCTGGGCGCCGAGTGGGTGCCGCGCTCGGTCGATGAGGTGGAGAGTTACTTCAGGCGCCTGCGCCCAGAGCTCTATGCCGGACCGCAAGCCCGACAAGCCAGGGACTGGCTCCGCCGCGGGTTGGCACAACGTCCCGAGGAACGCGCCGTCTACAGCCTCTTGCTTGCTGCTGCCGTCGGCGTGCTCCCCCGCTGGGCCCGTCGGGAACTCGGCCTGTCCGCCCCCGCCTCGCTTGACCTGCTCATCGACACCGTGGCCGTGATTCCCCTCACCCGGGCCCTGGCCGGGGCCGTGCGCTGGATGATCGCCCCTCAGGTGGCTGCGCCTCAGGTTGCAATCGACAGCCCGCCATCCACGCCGACGACCTGACCGGTGACGTACGAGGAGCGGGCCAGGGCCAGGATCATCTCGGCCACATCTTCGGGGCGCCCGGAACGCTTGAGGGGCGTCACCTCCTGGACCACCTGGCGCGCCAGATCCCAGTCCGCCGTCCACGGCGTATCGATGAGGCCGGGCGCCACCGCGTTGACTCGCACCTCAGGTCCCACCACCTTGGCCAGGAGCACCGTCATGTGTCCCAAGGCCGCCTTGCTGGCCGCATAGGGAATGGACGAGCCCGTGGGCCGTACTCCGGCCACCGAGGCCACGTTGACCACCGACCCGCGCGCCTGGCGCAGGGCGGGCATGGCGGCCACCGTCATGGCCCACGTCCCGAAGACGTTGACCTCGAAGATGCGCCGCCACACGTCGACGGATGCCGCCTCCAGGTCGTGGTGAGGGATCACGGCGGTGGTCCCGGCATTGTTGACCAAGGTGTCGATGCGGCCCCAGCGCGAGATGGCGGCGTCGACGATGCGCTGGACGTCCTTCATAACCGCGATGTCCCCCTGCACGTAACAGGCGTCGGGGAGCGATGCGGCCACGGCCTGGCCGTCGGCCACCGACTTCGATGAGTTGACGACCACGCCGGCCCCGGTGTCGGCGAAGGCGCGGGCCGTGGCGGCCCCGATGCCGCTCGATGATCCGGTCACCACCACCACGTGGCCCTTCATTGCGTCGTCGCTCATGTGAGGGTCTCCCTTCCCCGTGTCGCCTATCGGGGGACGAGGCCCCAGCTGGCCGACCACTCCTGTCCCGGCAGCAGGGCGATCAGGTCCTTGCCGGTGCGCAGGGCATTGGGAGGGCAGGTCATCGGCTCAATGGCCACGGCCTGGCGGCGGCGGGACACCTCACCCAACGTGTCGCCGCTGTAGACCATGAGATAGGGGAAGCCCGGATCGGCCCACAGGGAGGCTCCGGTGTCCCCGCCAGGGGCATCGAGGCTGGCCCAGGCCCGGCCATCGGCGTCCCTGTCCAAGGTGGTGAACGCCGTATCGAGCACCGCCGGGCCGACGAAGCGCGCCGTGGTGAAGTCCAGCTCGGTGCCGGCCACCGGGGTGAGTTCGCCGGTCGGTAGGCCCCGGTCATCGAGATCGAGGGTGTGGTGGGCGGGCACGTGGAGGATGGCACCGTCGACCGTCTGGGACCCCGCGGTCAGGTACGGGTGGAAGCCGAGGCCGAAGGGCACCGGGCCCTCCTCCATGGAACGCGCCGTGGTGGTGACGCTGAGGCCGTCGCGCCCGACGTGGTACGCCAACTCGAGCAGGAGTGAGAACGGGTAACTCGGGGAGGGGTGGAGCTGGAGGCGCAGCGAGAGTTGGTTCTGGTGCCGGGTCTGGAGGGTCCAGGGGAGCCAGCGCACCAGCCCGTGGATGGCGTTCCGGCGCTCGGGCTCGTTGAGCGCCGCCTGGGCCATGACGCCGTTGAACTCGTAGCGGCCGTCGGCCAACCGGTTGGGCCAGGGGGCCAGGACCTGCCCGCGCCCGGATTGAGCCCACTGGTCGGGACCGAAGCCATCGATCACCGGGTTGGTCCCCACGGTGTACGAGCGCAGGGTGGCCCCGACCTCGCAGATCACCAATTCCTGCCTGCCGTGCCCGATGCGCCACTGCTGCCCCGTGGGCGAGGCGACCGAAATTCGGGGGGCGCGGGGCGTCATGGCAGGTGAATTGAAGCAGACCCGGGGGTCGGGGATGCGCCACAGGCCCGTGAGGGCCCGGTGGCCGGTGGCTGAACGGTGGGTGACACCACGCCGGATGGTCCGCTGGAAAGGTACCGGGCCGGTAGCGTGCGCAGACGTGAAGGTTCTGGTCACCAACGACGACGGGGTGAGCGCACCGGGTTTGGCCGCTCTGACCAGGGCGCTCGTGGGTTGGGCCGTAAGCTCTGCCGCCGCGGGCGGCCCCAACCACGAGATCGTCGTGGTGGCGCCGAGTTCCAACTACAGCGGCGCCGGCGCGGCCGTGGGCTCGGTCACCGACAGGACCACCATCGCCTACCAAAGGGCCTCGGTCGAAGGGGCCGAGGCGGTGGAGGCCTACGGCCTCGACGCCTCACCAGCGCTCTCGGTGATCGCCGGCGCACTCGGTGCCGTCGGGTCCAAGCCCGATCTGGTCCTCTCGGGCATCAACCACGGGGTCAATGTCGGGCGCTCCGTCCTCCACTCGGGCACGGTGGGTGCAGCGTTGACCGCATCGCAATTGGGCATCAGTGCCCTGGCCGTCTCCCTGCGGGCCGGTCCGGGACCCGATCCCTGGGAGTCGGCGGCCGACCTGGCCGTCGCCCTCATCCCGCTGCTGGTCGAGGCGCCGATCGGCACCGTGCTCAACCTCAATGTGCCGGCCCTGCCGCTGGCTGAAATCCGCGGGTTGCGCTGGGCCCGGGTCAGCGGTGCCGGCCTGATCAAGGCCGCCCATGGCACCGGAGAATGGGACGCCCCCAACCGGCCCGAGCGGGAGGGTCCGGCGGCGGCCGAAGCCGCCCGGTCCGTCATGGAGGGCGAGCCGGGAGATGCGGGCGAGATCGTGCTCAGCGTCGGATCACCGTTCCCGCCCTCCGACGACATCGGGCTGGCCGATGCCAGCGAGGACGCCAGCCTGGTGGCGCAGGGCTTCGCGGCCCTCACTGCACTGCGGGGACCCAAGGCCGATGAGGATCCCGAATTGCTGGGCCTCCTCGACGGGGGCCTCGGGGCCGCCCTGGAGAAGTTCGCCTTCCCCTCTTGATGGCGGGAATCACATTGAGCCCCTTGTCAGTCGTGCTCGCGGGGCGTGCGCCGTTGCCGCTTGGTCTCCGAGTGGCGCCGCTTGTCCTCGACCCGTCGCAGCTTCGATCCCTTGGTGGGCCGGGTCGGCCGGCGATCGGGATCCACCCGCAGCCCCTCGTCCAACTTCGAGGCCAGGCGTTCCAGCGCCACCTGCCGATTGCGGGATTGCGAACGCGAGTCTGAGGCGGCGGCGCGCACCACCGGTCCCAGGCGTTCCAGGAGGCGGGCGCGTTGGCGGGGACCGAGCGTGGCCGAGGCGGCCACATCGAATTGCACTTCGACGCGGCTGAGCGTCCGGTTGGCGTGTTGACCCCCGGGACCGCCCGACGTGGTGGCACGCCACGTGATCTCGGTCAGGGGGATGTCCAGACCGCGGTGCACGCGCACGACGTCCTCGCTGGCCACGGACCGAGCGTACGTCCAACGGGTACAGTCCGGGTCATGGACTACCGCCACCTCGGCAGGTCGGGCATGCTCGTCTCGGCGCTCTCCTATGGGAACTGGATCACCCACGGCAGCCAGATTGAGGAGGACGCCGCCGTGGCGTGTGTCAAGGTGTCGCTCGACTCGGGCATCACAACCTTCGACACGGCCGACGCCTACGCCATCGGTGCGGCCGAGTCGGTGCTGGGTCGTGCGCTCAAGGGTGAGCGGCGTGACTCCATCGAGATCTTCACCAAGGTGTACTGGCCCACCGGGCCCAATCCCAACAACCGCGGCCTCTCCCGCAAGCACATCATCGAGTCGTTGCACGCTTCCTTGGAACGGTTGCAGACCGACCATGTCGACCTCCTGCAGGCTCACCGCTATGACTACGCCACCCCGCTGGAGGAGACGCTGCGCGCCTTCGACGACCTGGTGCGCCAGGGCAAGGTGCACTATGTCGGTGTCTCCGAATGGTCCGCCGAGCAGATCGACGACGCCCTGCGCATGGCCGACGAGATGGGCTTCGACCGCATCATCTCCAACCAGCCCCAGTACTCGCTCATCTGGCGGGTGATTGAGGCCGAGGTGGTCCCGATCTGCGTCAAGGAAGGCGTGGGGCAGATCGTGTGGTCACCCCTGGCCCAGGGAGTGCTGACGGGCAAGTACCTCCCCGGTGGCCAGGTGCCCGGGGGCTCGCGAGCCACCGGGCCCGAGGGCGAGGAGATGAGTTGGCTCCTGCGCGACGCCGTGCTCGAGCCGGTGCAGGCGTACGCCGCACTCTGTGCCGAAGCGGGCTACGCCCCGGCCGCGGTCGCCCTGGCCTGGGTGCTGCAGAACGAAAACGTGAGCAGCGCCATCATCGGGGCCAGCCGACCCAAGCAGATTGCCGCCAACGTGAAGGCACTCGACATCGTGCTGGAGCCCGACTTCGTGGCGGCCATTGAGGCTGCGCTGGAGCCGACGACCCTGTTCGACCCGAACTTCACCCTCAGCCCGGCCACCCGGCCGTAGGCCGCACGGGACCTTGGTCGGCTACGGCAGGGCGTCGAGGGCTTCCTGATCGAGGACGACGTCGGTGGCGGCCAGATTCTCCTCGAGGTGCGACAGTGAGGAAGTCCCGGGGATGAGGAGCACGTTCGGCGCCTGGTGCAAGAGCCAGGCCAGGGCGACCTGGGCCGGCGTGGCCCCCATCCGGCCGGCGACCTCCTTGACAGCCGGGGACCCGAGGACCGGATTCTCGGGATTGAACGCCGAGCCCAGCGGGAAGAACGGCACGTAGGGGACCCTGTCGGCGCGGCACAGCTCGAAGACCGCCTGACCGGAGCGATCGGCCAGGTTGTAGGGGTTCTGCACGCACGCCACCTGCGTTCGGGCGGTGGCGGTGCGGTAGTGCTCCGGATCCACGTTGCTCAGGCCGATGGCCCCGATCAGCCCTTCGGCCTTCATGGCCTCCATCACATCGAGTTGCTCGGCGTAGGGCACGTCGGTCTCCGAATGGTGCCGCAAATTGACCACCGGCAGCTGGTCCAGCTCCAGGGAGGACAGGTTGGCCATGACCCCAGCCCGCAGCTCATCGGGTCGCTGGGCCGCCAGCCAATGCCCCGTGTCGCTGCGGGCGGCGCCGACCTTGGAGACCAGGACGAGGCCCTCGGGGTAGGGATGCAGCGCCGCATGGATGAGCTCGTTGGCCACATCGGGCCCGTAGAACTGCGCCGTGTCGATGTGAGTGACGCCGGCTTCCAACGCACGGCGGAGGACGGCCAAGGACTGGTCCCGATCGCGTGACGGACCGAACACGCCGGGCCCGGGTAACTGCATGGCGCCGAAACCCATCCGCCGTACGGGATGTCCAGCCAGCATGACAATCTCGTTGGGGATGGTCACGATTCTGCCTCAGCTGGGATGGACTTGACCTCGGTGACCACCTTGACCCGGAGCAAGCGGCCTGCCGTCGCCCTCAACCCGGAGGGTCGAAGCGCGAGCTGAATGAGATGACGGCCAGGGTCGAGTGTGTGCGGTGCTCCTCGAAGACCCGCATGTACCCGGTGTGTGATATCCGCCAGCCCTCGCCGGTCAACGTGTAGCGGTCGGTGTAGAAGGCGGCGCCGGCGATCTCAATGTCCGCCGACGGCACAATGACGCGGTCCTGCAGGTACCACGTCCCATCCGCCGTGGTCTCCGAGGTGAATGAGATCTCGGGGTGGTGGCCGTGGTGCTCGGTGACGATCTCCGGGCCGCTCAGGGCCCCGGACAGCCAGGAGACAATGGCCGCCCGGCCCTCCAACATGGTCTTCCCGTCTTCGTAGGCCGCCGTGGCGTCCTCGGTCAGGAGCAGGCCGAGGTCGTCGAATTGCTTGAGATCGAGCGTGCGGAAGTAGGCGTACTTGAGGCGGCGAATGGCTTCCAGCTCGGCTGCGGTGTCCACGATTGCTCCCCTCTGCGACGGTCCCGGCGACCCGGCGCCAGGGTAGTGGAGGTCGGACTTGGCGCTGTGAGCTTTCCCAGACCAGCATTCCCCTGTGCCAGAGCGTCAGCGCATCGCCGCCTACGGGGTCTGCCTCGACGCCGAGGACCGCTTGCTCCTGGCCCGGGCCGCGCCATCGCTGACCCTGCGGGGCCGCTGGTTCCTGCCCGGAGGTGGCGTGCAGCACGGCGAGCACCCGCCTGATGCGCTGGTACGGGAGATCGAGGAGGAATCCGGGCTCAGCGTCGTGCTCGGCCCCCTCTTCGATGTCATCTCCGATGTGCGCACCCTGCCCGACGGGACCGACCTGCACACCGTGCGCATCATCTACACGGTGGCGTCCTGGCGGGGGGCGCTACGGGCTGAGGTCGACGGGACGACGGACGCCGTGCGCTGGGTCACCCGCCAGGAGTTGGGCACGCTCCCTTTGGCTTATTACGTGCAAGCCGTGGTGGACCGGCTGTGGTGAGCCAGAACCCTGAGCATCACGTGGTGATCATCGGATGCGGGTTCGGCGGGCTGTTCGCCGCCAAGGCGCTGAAGCGGGCCCCGGTACGGGTCACGCTGATTGACCGCACGAACCACCACCTTTTCCAGCCGCTCCTGTACCAGGTGGCTACGGGTATCCTCTCCGAGGGACAGATCGCCCCGGCCATCCGAGATGTGCTGCGCAATCACCGGTCCCTCCGGGTTGTCCTGGCCGAGGTGACGCACATCGACCCCGAGCTGCGGCAGGTCACCGTCACCGAGTTCGGTCGACCGGTCACCATCTCCTACGACAGCTTGATTGTGGCCGGCGGTGCGGTGACATCGTATTTCGGCCATGACGAATTCCGGCCGGCCGCCTCGGGGATGAAGTCCCTCGACGACGCCCTCCGCCTGCGGGGCCAGATATTCGGTGCCTTCGAGAAGGCGGAGTCCGAAGACGACGACCGGCGGCGTCGGGCTCTCATGACGTTTGTCGTCATCGGTGGCGGACCCACCGGCGTCGAGATGGCCGGCCAGTTGAAGGAACTCTCCCGACGCGCCTTGCGCCGCAACTACCGCCGCATCGATCCGTCGTTCACTCGCGTGGTCCTGGTCGAGGGTGGCCCCCAATTGGTGGCCACCATGGGCAAACGTCTCTCGCGCCTGACTTCCCGGGATCTCTCCCGCATGGGCGTGGAGGTCCACGTCGGAGCCATGGTCACCGGCATGGATGCCGAGGGCCTCGTGATAACGAAGGGGGACGGCACCATGGTGCGCATCGACGCCGCCACCAAGGTCTGGGCTGCCGGCACGCGCGCCTCACCCCTCGGTGCACAGTTGGCCGAGGCCACCGGGGCACGGCTCGACGGGGCCGGGCGGGTCCAGGTGGCCCCCGACTGCTCCCTGCTTGGGCATCCGGAGATCTTCGTGGTGGGCGACCTGATGGCACTCGACGACCTGCCGGGCGTGGCCGAGGTGGCGATGCAATCGGGGGCCCATGCAGCCCACACCATCCGGCGCCGCCTGGAGGGGACTCAGGAGGCCAAGCCGTTCCGCTACCACGATCTGGGGACGTTGGCCGTGATCTCACGCTTCCGGGCTGTGGCAAAAGTAGGTCCGGTCCGCGTCGGCGGCTTCATCGGCTGGCTGCTCTGGCTCGTCGTCCACGTGACCTTCCTGACCGGGTTCAAGAACCGCTTTGGCGCCTTGGCCCGCTGGACGGTGAGCTTCGTGGGCCGGGGCCGATATGAGCGGGCCCTGATCGGCCGCTGGGCCGCGCCCCGGGACCAACCGCCGGATCCTGCGTAAGGTTCCGGCCGACACCATCGACGACCGCCGAGGAACCACCATGCCAATCAATGTGACGCCCATCGCCGGCTTGACCGACGAGATCAATGACATCCGGATCCGCACAGCCCGCATCGTCAACGAGAAGATCCTGCCCAACGAGGCCGTCCTGTGGCATGCCCGCCGGGCCGACGTGACCGACGCCGAGCGGGACGAAGCGAAGAAGCTGCGCCACGAGGTGCGCGAGAAGGTCAAGGCCGAGGGGCTGTGGGCACCCCACCTGCCCCCGGAGTACGGCGGCATGGGCATCGACTTCATGGCCCACGCCTACATGAACGAGATCCTGGCCTACGCCATCGGCGCCGCCTCGCTCTTCGGTGTGGTCGCTCCCAATTCGGGCAACCAGACCATCCTGGTCAAGTACGGGACGGAAGAGCAGAAGCAGAAGTGGCTCCTGCCCCTGGTCGAGGGGACCATGCAGTCGGGATTCTCCATGACCGAGCCCGAGAACGCCGGCTCGGACCCGCGGTCGATCAAGACCAGCGCGGTGCGGGAGGGCGACGAGTGGGTCATCAACGGGCACAAGTGGTTCACCTCCAACGGTCTGGAGGCCGACTTCTTCATCGTTATGTGCCGGGCCAGCGAGGCGGGCGAGGACGGACCGGGCCGCATGGCCCAGATCATCGTCCCCACCTCGACCCCCGGGGTCATCATTGAGCGGGGCATCGGGATCTGGGGCGGCACGTCTTCGGACCACTGTGAGGTGCGCTACGACAACGTGCGGGTCCCGGCGGACAACATTCTGGGGCAGGTGGGCGACGGGCACAGGGCCGCCCAGGACCGCTTGGGTGCCGGGCGGATCTTCCACTGCATGAACTCGGTCGGGCAGATGTGGCGGGCCTTCGACCTCATGGTCGAGCGCCTGCTGACCCGTGAAGTCCATGGTGGACTGCTGAAGGACAAGCAGTTCATGCAGGGGTTTGTGGCCGACAGCTACATGGACCTTCAGGCGGCCCGGCTCATGACCATCCATGCGGCGGAGAAGGTTGACCAGGGCGATCCGGGGGCCCGCACGGAAATCAGCGCCATCAAGGTCTTCGTGCCGGCGGCCTATTCCCGCGTGGTCGACCGGGCCATTCAGGTGTGGGGAGCGGCCGGGGTCACCAGTGACCTGCCGCTGGCGGCCATGTATCTCGGTGCCCGCACCCTCCGACTGGCTGATGGGCCCGACGAGGTGCACCGCATCCTCATCGCCAAGAACGTGCTGCACCACTATGAGAAGGGCGGCAGTTGGGATTTCGCCGGGTGAGCCGGCCATGACGTGGGCGCCCGGACCGGGCGTGGGGGTGTTCGCCGACGGCGTGTTCTCGGGCCAGGTGGCGTTGGTCACCGGGGGTGGCACCGGGTTGGGTCGCGAGGTGGCCCACTCCCTGGCCCACCTGGGCGCCGACGTGGTCATCGCCGGGCGCACGGCCGACACGCTCGACGCGGTGGCAGCGGACATCACCGGCACCGGTGGCCGCTGCCTGGCCGTGCCCACCAACATCCGGGAACCCGATCAGGTCGACGCGCTGCGAGGGACGGTCTACGAGCGCTTCGGCCGGGTGGACTTCCTGATCAACAACGCCGGCGGCCAATTCCCCGCCCTCCCGTCCGCCATCACCGACAACGGGTGGCGGGCCGTAGTGGACCTGAACCTCAACGGCACCTGGAACATGACCAACCGCTTCATGGGCCCGATGACCGCGGCCGGCTTCGGCTCCATTGTCAACGTGGTGCACACCTTCTCTTTCGAGCGCGGCGCGCCGATGTTCGTCCACTCGGGCGCGGCGCGAGCCGGCGTGGTCAACATGGTCAAGACGCTGGCGCCCTACCTGATGCGCCATGGCGTGACCATCAACGCCTTCGCTCCCGGGGTGTTCGCCACGCCGGGCATGGTGGGCGCCGAACTCGAGACCATGGGCCGCACGGAGCAGACCTTCACCGACGAGTTGATTACCGAAGGCACCACAGTGAGGATGGGCACCGTAGACGAGATGGCGGCCATGATCCTCTTCCTGTGCTCCCCCGCCGCCCGCTACATCTGCGGATCGACGATCATCGCCGACGGGGCCTCCATGCAGACCAACTGGGTCACCTTCTTCCCCGAAGGGGACTTCTAGGTTCAGACGGCGCGCGCCAGGCAGACCCATCCGAGGTCGTACTCCCGCACCTCCACCGAGGTGAAGCCCACCTCGGCCAGGCGCGGCGCCAAGGAGTCGGGCTCAATCGGGTTGTAGGTGTCGCCCTCGTGGAAGAGGCGGGACCCGTCGGAGTACCCGGCATCAGCCGCCACCAGCACACCGCCGGGCTGGAGCACCCGGGCCAGCTCGGACAGGGCGCGTTGTTGGTCGTCGACCGTCCCGATGTGATGGAGCATGTGGAAGGAGGCCGCTCCGGTGAACGTTGCCGCCGGCATATCCAGTGCGGTGGCGTCGCCCAGCACGACGTCGACGTTGCCTCCGCGGAGGCGGTCCGCCAGGGCCCGGGCCAATCCGGGGTCGATCTCCACGGCGGTCAGGCTCGCCGTGAGGCCCTTCAGCACATCGGTGGTGAATCCTGGTCCGGGACCGATCTCAATCACGGCCGCTCCGAGGTCGATGCCGTTGAGGGCCACCGGCAGGATGACGTCTTGGACAAGTTGGCGCCACTCCTCGCCGGCGCAGAATTCCATGTGCCCGGGGTTCATCGCGGCGTCACAAGGTCGGTGCCTGCACCAGGTACTCGTCCTTCCACCACCGGGCCGTCCGCACCTCTTCGGGGTCGGTGCGCAACGAGGGGTCCTGCCCCAGGTCGGCCGGGGTCGGCCCGATCCGGTCGGCGATGGGTTGCAGCTCCTCCAGGTCGAAGCCGTAGCAGCGGGCGGCCGTTTCTCCCAGCAATTTGCGGGCATCCTCCACCGGGATGCCGCCGAAGTCGCCCCGCAGCCGTTCCTGGGTGTGGGGCCACGTCCCTTCGGGGTGCGGGTAGTCCGTCCCCCACATGACAACGTCACAACCTAGGATGTGGCGGCGGCGTATCTCCTCCTTCGACATGGTGGAGGCGCCGATGAAGATGTTCTCCCCGAAGTAGTCCGAGGGGAGCTTGGAGATCTTCCCGGCCAAGAGCTTGGCCATCTTCTTGGTGGTGTGACCGCCCCCCATGTACTGGTCCCACTTCCACATCATGTCGGCGGCCCAGTAGGCCGCCGCCTCGGTCACCACGTACTTCAGTCCGGGGAAGCGCTCGAACACGCCGGAGAACAGGAGGTGCCACATGGGACGGGTGGCCCACCAGACGACCTCGGCCAGGTAGATGCCGATGTTGTCGTTGTACTCGTCCTGGGGCGCCTCGCCCGAATGGGTGTGCACCGGGAACCCGGCGGCCTGGCAGGCCGCCCACACCGGGTCGTAATCCGGGTGGTTGTAGGGCGTGTGGTCATGCCACATGGTCGGCACCATGATCCCCCTGATGCCCGGCTGGGTGGCCAACCACTCGATCTCGGCCACCGAGCGATCGACCCCGTGGGTGATGGGGACCAGGGCGATGCCGCCGTGGCGCACCGGGCTGCGGCTGCACATCTCGGCCAGGAAACGGTTGTGGGCCCTGGCCCCGGCGAAGGCCAGCTCGGGATCGGCGATGGCGCCGGCCGAGAGGCCGGCCCCGAAGGGTGGGGAGGCCATGCCGGTGATCGCGTCGGCATCGGCGAACATGACCTCGGCCGTCACCCCGTCGGCATCGAGCTCCTTGTCGCGCTGCTCAATGTCCCAGGCGCCGCGCAGCCCCTCGGCGTTCTCGGTCTCCCACCCCATGATGTAGTCGTAATTCATTGTCAGGGCCTGATCGCGTATGGCGTGGCGCTCGGCCAGGTAGTCGTCGAATTGCCGGTGGTGGGCGGCGTCGAGGTAGGGCCGGTACTCGTCGGCGGGCAGCCCGGCGTGGGCGTCGGCCGAGATGATGGTGTAGTGCTCACTCATCGCCTTGCCCCCAGGACCGAAAGGTCGTCGTAGCGCTGATGGAGGAAGGGCGCCAGGTCGGCCCGCGGTACCGGTCCGATGATCCGCCCCACCTGTGTCGATGCCCGCTCCGTCCAGTTCAGGTCGACCACCCGGCGGATGACCAGATCGGCGATGGGGTCGAGCGGGGACTCCTTAATGATGAGGTCACCCTCTATGCCCTCATGGACCCTGGTGCGCTCCGTCTTCTCTCCATAGACCAGCAACGGGTCCTGGTCGAGCTCCCCGGGCGCCTCGGGAGAAGGGGACAGCTTGAACCAGAAGTCGGTCTTGGTCATCTCGTAGTTGTCACGGACCTCGGTGACCTGGCCGACGATCTCGCACAGCACCGAACCCATGCGGGCGATGCGCGCCTGCACCCGGGACCCGTTCCGCTCGACCTCCACCTCGGCCAACTTCTTCGGTTCCCCGTTGGTCTCCCGGCCGCCGATGGTGGACTGCTCGGTGGTCATGGGCATGATGATGGGGTACTCCCCCACCCGGTCGCCGTGGCGCGCCTGCACCCCGATCCAGCCGGCCCCGAAAACGGGCAGGCCGGGCATCTCGACCCGGGTGATGGTGATGCGCACCAGGGGCTGTGGCCCCAGTTCCAACGGAGGGGGCAGCACGGCGGCGGTGATGGCGGGATCGGTCTCGTAAATGGCGGTCACCGCCTCGGACCAGATGTCCGCCCTCTTGGCCGCGATCTCGTGATTGACCTTCTCGGTGCGGGCGCCGTATCTCACTCTCGGCATGGGCACTCCCTTCTCACTCTCGAATTCCGTCACCAGGAACGGAGGATCTGCGTGCGGTCAAAGGCGTTGCAGGTGGTCTTGCTGGGCCAGTCCTCGGGAGCCAGCGGTTGGGTGACCTCGGTCACCAGGGGCCCGATGCGGTCGCCGATGGGGCGCAACGCCGCCAGGTCGAACCCGTAGAAGTCGGCCGCGGTCGACTCCACCATGGTGCGCACCTCGTCGACCGCCCAGTCGGCGAAGGCCACCCGCAGCGCCTCGGTGGTGTAGGGGTAACTGCCCTCGGTGTGCGGGTAGTCGGCCCCCCACATGATGCGGTCGAACCCGAGGTCATGGCAGAGCGGCGACTCGCTCGGCCGCAGGAAGCTGGCCCCGATCCAGAAGTTGCGGGCGAAGTACTCCGAAGGGGTCATGGACATCTGGGCCGCCGCCGCCCCGAAGAACTTCGCCTCCGCCGCGGCGGCCAGCGTCATGCGGCCGTAGAACCAGTCCAGTGTCTCCAGACCGCGGGGCAGCCAGGCCACGCCCTGCTCGGTCACGGCGAAGCGCAGCGTCGGGTGGCGCTCCAGCACGCCGGAGAAGATGAGGTGCCACACGGCCCGGTGGCTGAACCAGGGGATCTCAATGAGCATCATGGCCCGGGCCGCCTCATGCTCGCCGTAGTCGGGCAGGGCGCTGCCGCCATGGATGTTGATCGGCACGTCGAGCTCGGCGCACAACTGCCACAAGGGCTCGTAGTGGTCCTCCCACAGTGGCGGCAGGTGCGAGTTGGGCGGGACGGACGGGAGCAGGATCCCCCCGAAGGGGTGGAACTGCTCCTTGGCCCAGCGCACCTCGGCCAGCGCGTCGTCCATGGAGTTGGCGAACACCTGCACCACGCCGGCCCGGCGGCCCGGCGTGCGGGCACAGAAGTCGGCCAGCCACCGGTTGTGCGCCTGCAGCCCGGCCCAGCGGCGGTCGTAGTCCTCGGGCGTCGGGGGCAGAGCCACCAGGTTCCCCTCGGAGAAGAACGGGGGCACCGTGTTGGGGAACAGGACTTCGGCCACGATGCCGTCGGACTCGGTCTCGGCCAGCCGGCGGTCACTGTCCCAGCTCCTGTACGCGATGGGAGCCAGCAGGTCGGCGTAGGGGTTCACGTACTCGGCCGCCCAGGCATCGAACTCGTCGTGCCACCGTCGGGCCAAGTAAGGCCGGTAGTCCTGGATATCCCCGCCGGCGTGCCCGTCGGCCGAGATCACCGTGTAGCGCTCCGAGACGTCGGGTGCCATCAGCTCAGGGCGGCCGGCGGCAACCGGCCCTCACCGATGGCATCGGCCCGCCGGTGCAGCATGGCGGCGGCCTCCTCCAGGCCGTGGCCGATGATGAAGTGGCCCGCCTTGACCCCGTCCACCGCGAACCGACCGAGTTGGCGCAGGTCCATCAGCTCGGCCGTGCGTCCGCTGGCCACCAGGTGCTCCTTGAACTCCTCAAAGGTGGTCCCCGGAGCCGGAGGCCGTGGCTTGGTGCGGGCCAACGCGGCAGGGCGGTTGCGCTGCGCCGTCCACAGCCCCGTATCGAGCAGTCCGCCCGAGGGGTAGAACACGGCGGCCCGGATGTCGGTCCCGGCCGCCACCAGTTGGTGGGCCAGCGCTTCGGTCAGACAGGAGATGGCCGCCTTGCTCGAGGCGTAGACCGAGGCGTAGGGCACCGGCGCGATGCCGCCATCCATGCTCGACGTGTTGACCACCACACCGGGCTCACCCGATGCGATCATGCGGGGCACGAAGGACAGCATGCCGTTGGCCACCCCGAAGACGTTGACCCCGAAACACCAGGCCCAGTCGTTGGCCTCCTGCTCCCAGGGCCGGCCCCCGCCGCCCGAGGTCACGCCGGCGTTGTTGAAGAGGAGATGGCAGGCCCCCTCGTGAGCGAAGACATCGTCGGCCAGTGCCTCCACCGACGCCGCCGCTGACACATCGGTGACCACGCCGCGCACCTCGCCCGTGCCGGCCAGTTCGCTGACCGTGGCGCCGAGCACCGGCGCCTCGACATCGGCGATGACGACGCGGGCACCGTCTTCGAGGAGGGCTTCGACCATGCCCCGCCCGATGCCCGCCGCACCACCGGTGACCACGGCCACCCTGCCGGTCAGTTTTTCCAACGCAAAGCCCCCAGTCGCTGACGAGTGTCAGCCGACCACCATAACCTCGCTCCGAACTGCCCGGTCAGGCTCCGTCCGAGGGCGCCCATCCGAGCATGAGAGCCAGGTGTCGCCGGGCAAAGGCCCGCACGGCGTCCTCGTCGTCGAGCGGAAGACACGTCTGCGGGAGCAGCACCAAGGACAGCGCGACCCGGGCCACCATTTCGGCCACCGGCTCGGGGTCGAATGCGGGCAGCTCACCGCCCTGCTGGAGCCGGCGCAGGAAATCGGAGAGATAGGCGCGCCCGAGGTCGAGCACCGGGCCGCCGTCAAGGGTGAGGAGCGGCAGGATGATGTCGGGCTCGGTGGCCAGGAGGCGTTGGAGCAACCGGTTGTGCCGGACCCCGACCGTAGCGGCGAGGAACATGGCCACGATCTGGTCCTCGGCACTCGATCCGACGTCGACACAGTTGTCCACGCGAGCGATCAGGCGTCTGGCCTCCCGGCGACCCACGGCCCACACCACGTCGTCCTTGCCCGAGAAGCGCCGGTACAGCGTGGCCGGGCTGATGCCGCTCCTCTTGGCGATCTCACCCATGCTGGTGCGCCGGATGCCGAAGTCCAAGAAGGCATGGAGCGCCGCATTGAGCACGCGCTCGCGGTCGCGGTCGGCATCGTCGGGTCCAACTTTCACGAGCAGGTCCAGCCAGGAGGAAGCGGTGGCCGTCACGAGGCAACCGGGAATGCAAAGCGCCTGGCCTGGCGGCGGGCCTGCACGGCCAGCGGATAGTGCAGCAGCCGGTCGGGCAGCGTGGCCGACCCGGCGCGCACCAGGACCGCCACACCTTGGAGACGGCGACGATCCACCGGCGTCCAGCGCAGGTCCAGTTTGGTCCGCACGGCAGACGGGAGAGTGCCCACGGTGGTGTCGTGCAGCAACGTCCGTCCCAGCGGTCGAACGGCGCGCCACAACGGCTCGGGGAACAGACGCGGCGGGCCGATCTCGTCGAGGCGAAGGCTGCCGAGCAAGGCCTGGGCGGTCTCGTTGTCCGCCAGCGTGCGGGTGACCATGTCACCCATGTACATGCGGAACGCTCGCAGGTCGGCCGGCATGTGGTTGTCCCGGATGCCGAGGACGCGCCCGGCCTGTCGCCATTCGGTGTAGAGCGTCTCCTGCTCGCTCCCGCTCAGCGGGGGGGCGAACCAACGGTGGAAGGAGAGCAGGGTGTCGAAGTTCGAGAGATGGACCCAGGCGTAGGCGGCCGGATCGAGGGCGCGATAGGGCTCGCCGGAGAACCCGACGCCACGGATGGTCCGGTGGAGGTGCCGCAGGCGGTACGCCTCGTCCACCGCCTCGGTGCCCCCGAAGAGTTGTCGTTGCAGGGAGCACAACGTGCGATCCAGGCGTCCCCACGGATCAGTGGTGAAGGTGGAGAAGTCCCGTACGCCGGCCCCGATCACCGGGTGCATGGTCTGGAGGAGCAGGCCCCTCCCGGCCACCAGCAGCGCCGTCCTCGGGAGGCCCAAGTGCCAGGTCAGCGAGGCCGGGCCTAGGGGTTCACCTGGCATTTGATTGTGTGAGAGAGTCACCCTATCATTCTCTCACCACGACGACCACGGGTCAACCATCGGGGTTCTCCCGAGAACTGCTAGCGCTCCTCGGCAATGTGGAACCGGTTTCCCCCGGCCCGCTTGGCCTTGTACATCGCTTCATCGG
The DNA here is from genome assembly GCA_003169675.1 of Acidimicrobiaceae bacterium. GTDB lineage: Bacteria > Actinomycetota > Acidimicrobiia > Acidimicrobiales > RAAP-2 > Bog-473. The sequence continues at coordinate 11,199 of PNAT01000158.1, read as the reverse complement.
CAATGCGTAGGAGCTCCTCGACCGGTTCGTCGAGGCGATCGCGAATGGCGATGCCGATGCTGGCCGTGGTCGACACCACGCACTCGGAGAGCACGAAGCGACCGGAGAGCGCCCCTTTGACCCGCTCGGCTACGGCCTCCACGGCGGATCGGCCGTCGAGGTCGTCGAAGAGGATGACGAACTCGTCGCCGGAGATACGGGACACCGTGTCTCGGCTGCGGAGCAGTCCGTTCAATCTCCCGGCCACGGCAACCAGTAGCTCGTCGCCCGCCCGGTGGCCATGCTCGTCGTTGGTCCCCTTGAACTGGTCCAGGTCGATGAAGAAGACGGCCAGGGTGTGGCCGGCCTTGCGCGTCCGGATGATGGCCTTGTTGAGGCGCTCGAACATCAACTTCCGGTTGGGGAGGCTGGTCAGCGGATCGTGCAGCGATTCCTCAATGGCCTGGGCGGACGAAACCTGGAGGTCGAGGCGGATCTGGGCGTTGAGGAGGAAGGCCGCCGCCACGTAGGCCAGAGTCTGCGCCGTCTTCATGTCCGTCTGATTCAAGTGACCCGGCACGTCCATATAGAGATTGAGGGCGCCGAGCTGGTGGCTGTCATGCCCCAGGGGGAGGGCGACCACGGCCGCCAGCCCCTCCTCCATGCCGCGTGGAGCAAATTTCGGGAAACGGCGCTCCTCGGCCAGGTTGGCCACGACAATGGGCTCGCCCCCCAGGTAGGCGGCCAGGCACGGGCCTTCGTTCAACTCGGTCTGCATCTGCTCAAAGCGTAGGGCCGACTCATCTGAGGCCGCGATGCACCGAGGGGCATTGTCCGCCGAAATCAGCGTCACGCCAGCCGAGGTAATGGGCAGCAGTTCGACGGTACGACCGACCAATTGGTCCAGCATGCCCTGAATCGGGAAATCGGTCAGCATGGTGCGAACGAATTCGCTCAATACGTCGGTGAGGTCAAGATCGACTGACAAGACAATTGACTCTAGTTGGGCCGATCTCAGCCTGAAAACTCCTCACCAGCCCTCCTTCGTTAGGATCACCCCGTCACCGAACGAAGGGAGGCCGATGACTCGCCAAAGCATGAAGATGACCCCTGCGCTCCTTGGTTCGTTCCTCATTGCGTCATGTGCCCTGGCGGCCATCCCCAGCGTGGCGACGGATGCCGCGGCCTCCACGCATCACTCGCGGGCCACCGTGAAACACATGTGCGGGCTGCTGACCAACGCGGCGATCAAGCACCTGCTGGGCACGACACCGTTCTCCACGACCCCGAGCGTGGGCGTGGGCGTGGATAAAGGTGATCGGACATGTACATGGGAGCTCAATTCCCTCAGCGGCTCCCTCTCCATCACCTATGAACCCAGCATCAAGAAGTCCGACTTGCTGCAATTCAATGGCGAGCTCGGAAGCGACGCCAAGCCCCTCGCCGGCGTGGGCAAGCTGGCCTACATCTCGTGCTCGGCCCAACAGGGCCAGGTGCCGGCCCAGTGCCAGATCCGGGCCTACGGAAAGAGCAAGACGATGTCCTTCGTGCTCTCCTCCTCCGCCAGCGAAGCTGCCATTACCCAGGAAGTGGTGAACGTCGCAAAGTACGTCTACGCCGAGGTGTGACGCAGGCCGTTAGAGGTCCTCCCTACGAGCACCCGCTGGTCGTCCCGCAACTGCCGCAGACGTAGCACGAGCCGGCTCGCTGCATGGCGTTGCCACAGCTGTAACAATACGGGGCGTCCCGCTGCTCGGCCCGGGCCAGGGACCGCACTCCCGACGCATGCACAGCCGCCGTTTCATCCGGCGCCAGGAATTCAGCGTGAGGGCTCAGTCCGTCGTCGACCAGGCTGACCGAAAGGGTGGCCATCTCCTCGACACCGGGGAGGGTGGGTTGCATCCGCTCGACGGTGGAGAGGATCCCCAGCTCGATGCGCTCCTCCAGGGACAGGTAGTCCAGGGCGATGCGGCGGAAGATGTAGTCGACCAGGCTGGTGGCGATGCGCAACTCGGCATCGTCGGTGATCCCCGCCGGCTCAAACTTCATGTTTGTGTACTTGCGGACATAGGTCGCCAACGGCACCTGGTGCTGCAGACCCAGGCTGAGTGAGATGGAGAAGGCGTCCATGATCCCGGCCAGGGTCGACCCCTGCTTGGAGACGTTGATGAACACCTCACCGGGCCGGCCGTCCTCGTACTCGCCCACCGTCACGTAGCCCTCGCAGTCGGCCACCCGGAAGGCGAACGTCTTGGAACTGCGGCGCCGGGGCAGGCGCTCCCGCACGGCGCCCACGACGACCGATTCGCCCTTGCGCTGGCGCTCGTGGTCCAGGGCCTCCTCCAACTCGGCAATCCGCTCGGAGGCGGCCCGGTCCCGGGCTTCAGCTTCCGATCCCGGAGGAGCGACGTCCCCGCCCTCGGTGACCACGTCCTTCTTGGTGGTGGAGAGGGGTTGGGCCACCTTGCAGTTGTCCCGGTAGATGGCCACCGCCTTGATCCCCAGCCGCCAGGCGTCGATGTGTATCTGCTCGACGTCCTCCACCGAGACATCCTCGGGCATGTTCACCGTCTTGGAGATGGCGCCGCTGATGAAGGGCTGCACGGCGCCCATCATGCGGATGTGGCCCGAGTAGTGGATGGTGTTGTCGCCCATGGAGCAGGCGAAGACCGGCAGATGCTCCGGCGCCACATAGGGTGCGCCGAGGATCGACATGTGCTCGTTGATGTAGTCGACGATCTCGTCCACCTGGTCGGGGCCGTAGCCCAGCTTGGCCAGGGCGCGGGGGATGGTCTGGTTGACGATCGACATGGTGCCGCCGCCGACCAGCTTCTTGGTCTTGACCAAACCCAGGTCGGGCTCGACCCCGGTGGTGTCGCAATCCATCAGCAGTCCGATGGTTCCGGTCGGTGCCAGCACGCTGGCCTGGGAGTTGCGCACGCCGAATTCCTCGGCCAACTCCACGGCCAGGTCCCAGGACTCCTGGGCCGCCGAGAGCAGCTCGGGCGGGACGACCTCTTCGTCAATGCGCGACGCCTCGGACTGGTGCATGCGCAGGACGCTCAGCATCGGCTCCCGGTTCTCGTGGAAGCCGGCGAACGGCCCCATGCGCGCCGCCGTGCGGGCCGAGGTGGCGTAGGCGTGGCCGGTGAGCAGCGCCGTGATGGCGGCCGCCCAGGCCCGGCCGGCCTCCGAGTCGTACGGCAGGCCCTGGGCCATCAGCAGCGCGCCCAGGTTGGCGTAGCCGATGCCCAGCTGGCGGAAGGCTCTGGTGGTGGCTCCGATCTTCTCTGTCGGGTAGTCGGCGTTGCCGACGATGATCTCCTGGCCGGTGAACATGACCGCGATGCCGGCCTTGAATCCCTCCACGTCGAACTCGTCGTTCTCGTCGAGGAACGTGAGCAGGTTCATGGAGGCCAGATTGCAGGCTGAGTTGTCGAGGTGAACGTACTCACTGCATGGGTTGCTTCCGTTGATCCGGCCCGTGTTGGGCGCCGTGTGCCACTGGTTGATGGTGGTGTCGTACTGCAGTCCGGGGTCGGCGCATTCCCACGCCGAGTGGGCGATCTGGCGGAACAGGTCGCGGGCCGGCACGGTCCGTACCGTGGCCCCGTCGGTGCGGGCCAGGAGCTCCCAGTCCCGACCGTCTATCACGGCCTCCATGAACTCGTCGGTGACCCGCACCGAATTGTTGGCATTCTGGTACTGCGTCGAATGGCTGTCCGCCCCGTCGAGGTCCATGTCGAAGCCGGCGTCGCGCAGCACGCGCGCCTTGCGCTCCTCAATGGCCTTGCACCAGATGAAGTCCTCCACGTCGGGGTGGTCGATGTCGAGGATGACCATCTTGGCGGCGCGCCGCGTCTTGCCACCGGACTTGATGGTCCCGGCCGACGCATCGGCACCTCGCATGAAGCTGACGGGTCCCGACGCGGTGCCACCGCCCTTGAGCAGCTCGTGGGACGAGCGGATCCTCGAGAGATTCACGCCGGCGCCCGAGCCACCCTTGAAGATGATGCCCTCTTCGGTGTACCAGTTGAGGATGGAGTCCATCTGGTCCTCCACGGCCAGGATGAAGCAGGCGCTGCCCTGCTGGGGCACGTCGGGCACGCCGATGTTGAACCACACCGGGGAGTTGAAGGCGGCCCGCTGATGGATGATCAGGTACTTGAGCTCGTGGTTGAAGATCTGGGCCTCCTCCTCGTCGACGAAGTAGCCGTCTTTCAGGCCCCACGCGGTGAGCGTGTCGGCCACCCGGTCGGCCACCTGCCGGAGCGACCACTCGCGCTCGCTGGTGTTCAGCGTGCCGCGGAAGTACTTCTGGGACAGGATGTTGGTGGCGTTGACGCTCCAGGACTCGGGCACCTCGACCCCCATTTGCTCGAAGGCCACGGTGCCGTCGCGGTAGTTGGTGATCCGGGCGTCCCGGCGCTCCCAGCGCACTTCGTCGTAGGGATGCACGCCTTCGGTGGTGAAATGCCGACGGATCCCGATCTCTGACCGCTGCGGGGCGATGGCCATAGTGCTGTGTTCCTCCTCGTTTGTACGTCTGTGCCTGTCCGTCAGTGCCGACAGCGGCGACACCCCGATCATTCGGAAGTGGCGTCTCCCGGCGCATACTCAAATCCTGCGCTCAGCAAGGGTTGAATTACGCACAACCACAATATGTTGTGGCTGACCCTCCCCAGAGACACGAGATGCTGTGGTCATTACAGCACTGTAGTTACGCCCTTGTCAACGAAAGGTTGCCTCCATCTACCCTGGTCACGGGCCGCTCGCGATGGTTTGCGCGCCCGATGCTCGCCGGAGGCCCGCCGGCACCCCAAATCCTGGCGGTAGCGTCGCCCCGGCATGGGCAAGGTGGTGGCGATCGATGCCGGGACGACCGGGGTGCGGGCCCTGGTGGTCGACGAGCAGGCCCGGGTGGTCGATGTGGCCTACCAGGAGTTGACCCAGCGCTTCCCCCGTCCCGGCTGGGTCGAGCACGACCCGGCCGAGATATGGGACGCCGTCTGCGCCACCCTGGCCGAGGTGGGCGCCCGGTTGGCCGAAGCCTCCGACACGGTGGCCGCCATCGGCATCACCAACCAGCGCGAAACGCTCGTGGCCTTCGACCGGTCCAGCGGCCGCCCCCTGCACCGGGCCATCGTCTGGCAGGACCGCCGTACCGCCGGCATCTGCGCCGAGCTCGAGCAGGCGGGCCACCTCCCCCTGATCCGCCAGCGCACCGGCCTCGTCCTCGACTCGTACTTCAGCGCCACCAAGATCACCTACCTCCTCCGCCATGGTGACCTGGCCCTCCCGCCGACCGCACCGGCGCTCTCCTTCGGCACCGTCGACAGCTGGGTTCTGTGGAACCTGACCGGGGGAACCCACGGCGGGCTCTACGCCACCGACCCCTCGAACGCCAGCCGCACCATGCTGCTCGATACGGCCACCTTGGCCTGGTCCCCCGACCTCTGCGCCCTCTTCGAGGTGCCCCCGCACACCCTGCCCGAGGTGCGCCCGTCGGCGGGACCGTTCGGGGTGGCGTCGCTACCCGATCTGGGACCCGCCACCGCGGTGCTCGGCGGCGTGCCGGTGGCGGCCATCCTGGGCGACCAGCAGGCTGCGCTCTTCGGACAGGCCTGCTTCGACCCGGGCATGGTCAAGGTCACCTACGGCACGGGCAGCTTCGCGCTGGCCAACGCCGGCACCGTGCGGCCGCCGGCACCCGACGGCTTGACCGTCAGTGTGGCCTGGGACCTGGGATCGCTGGCCGGTCCCCCACGCGGTCCGGTCGCCTACGCCCTCGAGGGTTCCACCTTCGTCTCGGGCGCGGCCATCCAGTGGCTGCGCGACGGGCTCGGCATCATCGCCGCCGCCGCCGAGGTCGGTCCGCTGGCCGAATCGGTGCCGGACAGTGGCGGGGTCTCCTTCGTCCCGGCGCTGACCGGCCTGGGGAGCCCGTGGTGGGACCCCGACGCCCGCGGCACCATCACCGGCCTCACCCGGGGGGCCGGTCGGGCGCAGCTGGTCCGGGCCACCGTGGAGGCGATGGCCTTCCAGGTGCGGGCCATGACCGATGCCATGGCCGCCGCCTCGGCCCACCCCCTCTCTGCGCTGCGGGCCGATGGGGGTGCCGCCGCCATGGACTTCCTCCTGGCCCTCCAGGCGGAGCAGAGCCGGATGCCCGTGGCCCGACCCCGATCCACAGAGTCCACCGCCCTGGGTGCCGCCACCCTGGCCGGGCTTTCCGTCGGGATGTGGAGCTCCCTGGGTGAACTGTCCGCGCTCTGGCAGCCCGCCGCCCGCTTCGAGCCCGAGCTCCCCGTCGAGCTGGCCGACGCCGGCTATGCCGCCTGGAACCGCACCGTTGAACGCTCGAGAGGCTGGGCCGCCGGGCAGGAATAAAACAAGGTAAACCTTGTTATATTACCCGTAGAACGAACGCTCCGTTCGGGAAGGGTGGAGTGCCATGAATGTGGCCATCGTGACAGGGGCATCTCGAGGATTGGGTGAGGCACTGGCCGGGGGTCTGGTCCGGCAAGGCTGGTCGGTGGCCATCGACGGCCGCGACGCCGGTGCCCTTGATGCAGCCGCCCAACGGCTGGCATCGCTGTCCCCCGGTTCCGCCGCCATCCGGGCCCTTCCCGGCGACATCACCGACCCCCAGCATCGGGCTGAGCTTGTCGCGGCCGCCAACGCGTTCGGCCCGTTGGGCCTTCTCATCAACAACGCCGGCACCCTGGGCGCCTCACCACTCCCCTCCCTGGCCAACTACCCGTTGGGCGATCTGCGCGTGGCCTTCGAGGTCAACGTCGTAGCTCCCATCGCGCTCATTCAGGTCGCGCTGCCCGCGCTGTTGCAGTCTTTGCACCCCCGCGTGGTCAACATCACCTCGGATGCCGCCGCCGAGGCCTACCAAGGTTGGGGAGGCTACGGTGCCGGCAAGGCGGCGCTCGAGCGCCTCGGTGCCGTGCTCTCGGTGGAGGTCCCCGCCCTCACGGTGTGGTCGGTCGACCCGGGTGATCTCCGTACGGCCATGCACCAGGAGGCGTTCCCGGGTGAGGACATCTCCGATCGGCCGGAACCGGAGTCGGTGGTGCCGGCGTTCCTCGAACTCATCGGTAGCGATCGCCCGAGCGGCCGCTACCGGGCCGCCGACATCGGCTCGACCCTGGTCAGCCCATGAGCCCTGTCACGGCCACGGCCCCCGCACCGCGCCTCGCCGCGCTGCGCCCCCTCACCTTCTTCCTTCCTCCCGAGCTCGAAGCTCCTTCCCCTCCCGAAGCCCGCGGCATGACCCGCGATGCCGTGCGAATGCTGGTGGCCGGCCGGAACGACGGCTCGCTGGTGCACTCCCACTTCTCAGAGCTCCCCCGCTTCCTCTCCGAGGGTGACCTGGTCGTCCTCAACACCTCGGGCACCCTGGCCGCCGAAGTCGACGGCACGGGCCCCGACGGGGAGAGCGTGCAGGTGCATCTCTCGTCCAAACTTCCCGCCGGGCTGTGGACGGTCGAGGTGCGGCGGGGGGGCCAGGCTCATCTCGATGCCGAGGCGGGGACTTCAATCCGGCTGGCCGGCGGGGGCCAGGTCACCTTGTTGACCGCGTACTCCCCCGGGCCCGGAGGGTCCGGCGTCCGCCTCTGGGTCTCCCTTATCGACACCCCCGAGCCCCTGTTTCGGTTCCTGGCCCGCTTTGGACGTCCCATTCGCTACGGCTACGTGCGGGGGAGCTACCCGATCACGGCCTACCAGAACGTCTACGCCACCGATCCCGGGTCGGCCGAGATGCCGAGTGCCGGCCGTCCCTTCACCCCCGAGGTGCTGACCCGCCTCATGTCCAAGGGTGTCGGGGTCGCCCCGCTCCTCCTGCACACCGGCGTGGCCTCGCTGGAAGCCAACGAGCCCCCCTACGCCGAGTACTTCAAGGTGACCCTGCCGACGGCCCATCGGATCAACGACACGCGGCGATCCGGTGGCCGGGTCATCGGCATCGGCACCACGGTGGTCCGTGCCCTGGAGTCGGTGGTCGACGACCATGGGCGCGTGCATCCGGGCGAGGGCTGGACCGAGACCATCGTCTCCCCCGAGCGACCGGTGCGCTCCATCGACGGCTTCCTCACCGGATGGCACGAGCCCGAGGCCTCCCACTTGGCCATGCTCGAAGCCATCGCCGGGCGGCCGGTGTTGGAGGCGTCTTACGCCGCCGCCCTCTCCGAGGGGTACCTGTGGCACGAATTCGGCGACGTCCATCTGATCCTGCCGTGACCGATTCCCCGCTCCACACATTGCCCACCACCCGGCGGGCCATCCTCAACCTGATCAAGCGGCAGGGTCCGCTCAACCCGTCCGAGGTGGCCACCGCCCTCTCCCTCACCACCGCCGCCATTCGACTTCAGTTGGCCCACCTGGAGCAGGACGGACTGCTCGAGCACACCGCGGCGGCAGCGGGCCAGGGGCGAGGCCGACCGCGCCACACCTATCAGCTCACCTCGTCGGCCGAGGGCCTCTTCCCCAAGCGGTACGGCGATCTGACCACAGAGCTGCTCGGGTATCTGGGCGGACCCGACGGCGCCCAGGTCGATGCGCTCTTCGAGCAACGCCGGCAACGCCGGGTGGACGGCGCGCTCCCCCGCTTGTCCAACCTCTCCTTCGACCAGCAGGTGGCCGCGCTGACCGAGATCCTTGACGAGGACGGCTACCTGGCCGAGGCCGAGCGACTCGACGACGGCAGCTGGCGCATCACCGAGCACAACTGCGCCATCCTCACCGTGGCCCACGGATTCTCCCAGGCCTGCTCCAGCGAGCTTTCGTTCATCCGACAAGCGCTCCCCGGGGCGAAGGTGGAGCGGGTGGCACACCTCATGGACGGCGCGCACGTCTGCGCCTACCTGGTCAGCCCGCCAGGTTCGTAGCGGCCACCGGCCGGATGTCGAGCACCTCGACGCCGTCCACCTCATGGATCTCACTGCGCAGGAGCTCGACGAGATGCTTCCCGCCGATATCGATGACGAACTCGTCCACCGCATTGCCGTCGTCGCGTTCGAGAATATGGATGGCCACGATGTCCCCACCCACCGCGCCTATCCGGCTGGCCACCAGCCCGAGGGCGCCCGGGCGGTCCGGCAGGGAAATGCGGACGACATACCCAGTCATTGGTTTCAACGTTAGGCGGTCTGTGTAAACAGACTGTTTCGCAACGGCCTGTCCTGCAATTTCCCTCAGCCGGTGGGCGCTTTGGCCCGGGCCGGCACGTACTCGTCCACATAGTCACGCTCGGAGAGCCGGGCGATCTCATGCATCAACTGATCCGTGAACGATCGGCATTCGGTGTGGTCGTGTCCCTCCATGGGGTCATCGGGATTCTTTGGCGGGTCCATCTGCATGGGCTTGCCGAAGCGGATGGTCACCGTCTTGAACGGGCGCAAAATGTTGGAGTTCACTGGTTGCACGTCCACCGTCCCCACCAGGCCGACGGGAATGACCGGCACGGAGCACTCCCGTGAGAGACGGGTCACTCCGGTCCGCCCCTTGTGAACGTACTCATCGACGCCGCGCGTCCCCTCGGGGTACAGACCGAGGATCTTGCCCTTCCCGAGCACTTCGGTACGCGCTGTTTCCAGAGCCCGCTCCGACGCACTCCCGCCCCCGCGTCGAATCGGGATCTGGCCGGCGGCCCGGAAGAACCAGGCCGTCTTCCACGAATCGAAGTACTCCGCCTTGGCCAGATACGTCACCTTGCGTGTGACGACGAGGGGGAGGAAGAACGAGTCACAGAACGACTGATGATTGGCCGCCAGCACGGCGGCACCGTGCTTGGGGATGTTCTCACGACCTTCAACCTTGACCCGCCACAGCACGAAGAAGATCGGGGTCAGGATCACTTTGAGCACCCAATAGGCCACGAACCCAACGTAGCCCCGCCACCAGGCGCCGTGCCCGGAACGGCGGCGGTGCGAGGTCTGTGCTGAACTGCGGGACCGGATCTACCGAACCCAGCGGAGGTACATCGTGTCCACCTCGCCACTCACCGCCGAACCTTTCCTCTCCGGGCTCTACTTCGGGGAATGCCCACGCTGGCACGACGGGCGGCTGTGGTATTCGGACTTCTTCGATCACGCCGTCTTCTCCGTCTCACCGCAAGGTGAGCGCCGGACCGAGGTAGCTTTCGACGGTGAGCCGTCCGGCCTCGGCTGGCTGCCCGACGGGCGGCTGCTGATCAACTCCCGCCTGGACCGGGCCATCATGCGCCGGGAGCCCGACGGCACCATGGTCCGCCACGGCGTCCTCACCCCATGGGCCACCTGGCACGCCAACGACATGGTGGTGGCCTCCAACGGCCAGGCCTACGCCGGCAATTTCGGCTTCGACCTCGACGGCCTCTACGACGGCTCCGTCCCGTTCGAGGCCATCGCCCCCACATCGTTGGTGCGCGTCGATCCCGACGGCACCAGCTGCGAGGCGGCGGCCGACCTGGCGTTCCCCAATGGCACCGTCATCACCGATGACGGTGCCACGCTGATCATTGCCGAGAGCATGGGACAACGCCTCACCGCCTTTGAGCGCCGGGCCGACGGTTCGTTGGCCGGCCGGCGCGAGTGGGCGGCGTTGCCGGGTCTGGCGCCCGACGGCATCTGCCTGTGTGCCGACGGCACCGTGTGGGTGGCCAATGCGCTCGGCGCCGAATGTGTCCGGGTGACCGAAGGGGGTGACATCGTCGAGCGGGTGACGACCAGCCAGGGCTGCTTCGCCTGCATGCTGGGCGACGAGGACCGCCGGACGCTCTACCTCGTCACCGCGGCCACCAGCGATGCTGCCAAGGCCCGCAAGACGCGGGACGGCGCGTTGGAGAAGGTGCGCACGACGGTGCCGGGAGCCGGCCTCCCCTAGCCCGGCTCAACCCAGCTTGGTCAACGCGTGGCGCAGGTTGCGCACGGCCTGGCCGATGCGCTGGTCATTCTCAATGAGGGCGAAGCGCACGTGGCCGTCTCCCCCGGGGCCAAAACCGACGCCAGGAGACGTGGCCACATCGGCCTCGTTGATCAAGTGCTTGGAGAACTCCAACGAGCCCATCTCGCGGTAGGGCTCGGGAATCGGGGCCCAGACGAACATGGTCCCCTTGGGCGGGACAAGATTCCAACCGATGCGGTTCAGCCCGTCGCACAGCGTGTCACGGCGCGACCGGTAGATCTGGTTGATCTCCTTCGGATAGTCCGGCGCCTCGTTCATGGCCACGAT
>PNAT01000040.1 GCA_003169675.1 Acidimicrobiaceae bacterium | reverse complement strand
CCAGGACTCGATCAGGGTCTGGTCGGGGGTCGCGGGGTTTGCGAAGCCGGCGGCCACGCAAAAGCTCGGGCTCGTGCACGACACGCCCTGGAGTCGATTGCTCTGCGAGGTCGAGGTGTTCGGGCTCGTGACGATGGACCAGGCAGAGCCATTCCAGGACTCGATGAGGGTCTGGGTGACGCTGCTGTGGGCGTTGCCGACGGCCACGCAAAAGCTCGGGCTCGTGCACGAGACGCCAAAGAGTTCATTGTCCAGGCTCCCGGGGCTCGGGCTCGAAGCGATGGACCAGACAGAGCCGTTCCAGGTCTCGACGAGCGTCTGGTTGATACTGCCGTTGAACTGGGAGCCGACGGCCACGCAAAAGCTCGGGCTGGTGCACGAGACGCCGTAGAGTGCACTGCCCACCGAGGGCGAGACGTCCGGGCTGGGGACGATGCTCCAGGCCGTGCCGTTCCAGGTCTCGATCAGGGTCTGGTTCTGGGGGTTGGCGAAGTAATAGCCGACGGCCACGCAAAAGCTCGGGCCCGTGCACGACACGCTTTGGAGGAAGTTGTCCGGCTGGGACGAGGTGGCGTTCGGGCTCGAGACGATGGCCCAGGGGTTCGGCGCGGCTGCCGCCGGGGTGGAGAGGGCGAACGTCGCCATCCCCGTGACCAGCACGGCGCTGCTCATCACGCCGAAGAGCACCCGCAGTGCCCGGGCCATTGCCGACCTTCTCTGACCTTCGTGCCCGTTGCTCGTCATCATCGGCTCCATTCTTCGGTATCAGCCCAATCTTCGGCCTCGTCGCCATGGACTCCAGCTGCGCGAACCCTTACCCAATTCCGCACCCAGGTCAAACCAACCGGGCCTTCTCGTCTTCGTTCCGGGCGCACGGGGCCCGCCAGAACGCTTCAGAACAAGCGCTCTGTTGCCGCCAGGCCGCGCGCATTCCCATCGACGAACCCGATTCGCTCCTTTAGACCAGAGCGATCGGTGATGCGTGGCGCGGCTGGTGGATCTGCCGTGTTGACCTTCTGGTGGGCGGAATCTCCGCCCTAAGGATCGCCCGCGTGCTCTGGCGTCCCCTCAACGGGCTGGGCCATGGCATGGCCCCAAGCGGATCCGGAGAGTCCGGGCCATACGAGGTCAGTGAGATAGCGCACCACAGCGGCACGGCTCATCGTGCGCTGCTCGAGCCAACGGTCGGCGGCGGCGCGAGCCAGGCCGACAATACCGAAGCCCCACAATTCGGCCGCGCCCGAGTCCATGCCCGCTTGGCGCATGAACTCGCCGATGACCCTTGTGGCGTGGAGGCCGACGATGGTGGCATAGTCGCCCAGATCACGGTGCTGCACCACGAACCGGTACACCTCGGGGCGGGATTCGATGCTGGCCAGGTAGGCATCGATCCCGGCGGCCAATTTGACCCGCGGTGACTCGGCCGCATCGATGGCGGCCGTCGTTTCGGCCACCACCGTCTCGGCCACCGTGCGGCCCACCTCCAAGAAGAGGTCGGCCTTGTCCGTGAAATACCGATAGAACACCGGTTTGGCGATGCCCGACGCCTTCGCGATGTCATCGATCCCGACGCCGGCGCCGTGCTCGGACACCACCGCCATGACCACCGCGATGAGCTCGTTACGCCGCGCTTCTCGGTGCGCCCTCCAGCGCTCGCTGCGGCCATCCCCACCCTGGGTCGTTAACGGGCCGTTGCTCATGTTTCCAGGATAACTGTTACGGGTAGTAACATAAACAAATCCCACCCGACTTTCGTCCGGAGCCGTCGATGAGTGTCCTATCCAAAATGAGAGTCCGAGTGATCGACCCGGACGTCGTCGCTGCTACAGACGGCAATCGGGGCTCCGAATCCAACGCCGCCCCCGCCTCGGGCTCCCAGGCCGAGGTGGTCCGCCGCCTCGTCGCCCGCATGACCACACCCCTGCTGCCGGACGACTACCTGCACATGGTGAACCCGCTGTGGTCGGCCCGGGAGCTTCGCGGGAAGATCATTGAGGTCATCCCGGAGACCGGTGACGCCGCCACCCTGGTCATCAAGCCCGGGTGGGGCTGGAATGTCAACTACCAAGCGGGCCAGTACGTCGGTATCGGTGTGCACTTGGGTGGGAAGTGGCACTGGCGCTCGTACTCCATCAGTTCCGCACCCGGCACCGGCGCCGCCAGGTATCGGCGCAGGCCGTTGACGATCACCGTCAAAGCCATGCCGGAAGGTTTCCTTTCCGAGCACCTGGTGCGCGGTCTGGAGCCGGGAACCATCGTCCGGCTCGCCCTCCCGCAGGGCGAGTTCGTACTCCCCGATCCCCCACCGGCCAAAGTCCTGTTCTGGACCGGCGGCAGCGGCATCACGCCGGTGATGTCCATGCTGCGGACGCTCGAGCGGCGCGGCACGATGCCCGACCTCGTGCACATCCACTCAGCACCGACGCGGGAGTCGGCCATCTTCCGGGAGGAGCGACTGGCCCTGGCGAGCCGGCACAGCGAACTGCAGGTGATCGAGAACTTCGACGACGAGCACGGGGTGCTCGAAGTGGGCCGTCTCACCGAGGTCTGCCCGGACTGGAAGAGCCGGGAAACCTGGGTCTGCGGTCCGGCACCGATGCTGGCGGCCGCTGAGATGCAATGGGAGAAGTCGCGGCTCACCAAAAAGCTCCATCTGGAGAGGTTCTCCGCCGTTCTCACCACATCGGCCGAGGGAGGACACGTCGTCTTTGCCGCCTCAGGCAAAGCAGCCGACGTCGACGGCGCCACCACACTGCTCGAAGCGGGAGAGGCCGCCGGCATCCAGATGCCGTTCGGCTGCCGGATGGGCATCTGCCACACCTGCATCGTCCCGTTGAAAAAGGGTGTGGTGAAGGACCTGCGTAATGGCACGGAGTACCAGGAGAACGCCGGAGTCCAGACCTGCATCACCGCCGCTGCCGGTGACTGCGTACTCGAGATCTAAGGAGGCACACATGGCTATTTCAGACGTGGCAACGTTCGCCCATCTCAGCGAGGCCGATGTCGAGGCACTCGGACGAGAGTTCGATACGATCCGCCGGGACATTGAGGAGTCCCGAGGGGCCGACGATGCCGCCTACATCTCCCGGATCATTTCCATCCAACGGCGGCTCATGGTGGCCGCCCGACTCACGCTCTTCGCCAGCTCCTTCCCACCGGCCTGGGTGGCCGGGACCGCCATGTTGGCGGCGGGGAAGATCCTGGAGAACATGGAGATCGGGCACAACGTGATGCACGGCCAGTGGGACTGGATGAACGATCCCGAAATCCACTCGGGCACCTGGGAGTGGGACACCACCTGCCCGGCCGATCAGTGGAAACACTCACACAACTTCGTGCACCACACGTTCACCAATGTGATCGGCAAGGACAACGATGTCGGCTACGGCATCCTGCGCGTCACCAGCGACCAGAAGTGGCACCCGGTGCACCTGGGCCAACCCGTCTACAACGCCCTGCTGGCGTTGCTCTTCGAATGGGGCGTGGCCCTGAACGATCTCGACATCGAGGCCATCCGCAAGCACGAGAAGGATCCCAAAGAGATAAAACGCCAACTCAAGGGGATCTGGCGCAAGGTGCGGCGCCAAGTTGGCAAGGACTACATCATCTTCCCGATGCTGTCGGGCCCGAACTTCTTGACAACGCTCTCGGCCAACGTGACGGCCAATCTCGTGCGCAACCTGTGGTCGTACATGATCATCTTCTGCGGGCACTTCCCCGACGGCGCCGAGAAGTTCACTGAAGAGGAACTCGAGAACGAGAGCAAGGCCGAGTGGTACCTGCGCCAGATTCTCGGCTCAGCCAACTTCGAGGGGAGTCGGCTGCTGCACGTCATGGCCGGAAGCCTGGGCTACCAGATCGAACATCACCTGTTCCCGGACCTCCCGAGCAACCGCTACCCGGAGATAGCCGAACGAGTACGGGCGCTGTGTGAGAAGTACGACGTGCCCTACACAATCGGACCCCTCTACCGACAGTACGGGCAGGTACTCCGGACCATTTTGAGGCTCAGCCTGCCGACCACGTCGGTCCCCCCAGTACCGGATGCTCCGGGGCTCCGGCGAACCAGCACTGAAGAACTGCGCAGGCACGCCGGCCCCATGGCACCCCAAGCGGCGGTGGCCTGACCGCACCCGCCCAATGGGCAACGACTGCCGGGCTCATTCCGGTATCGAGGCATGTCCGAGCAGGAACCGGGGAAATTCCACCTGAACGGAGCCGAATTTCGAGCACGACCGGCAATAGTGCACCCGTCGGTCCGTCCTCGTTTCTTCACCACCGGTGAGCGCCCGGGCGGGTCAATGGAGCTTCGGTATCGACTCGTGGTGGGACCAATCTCGTTCGTCGGTGTCGAAGCGGGCCCGGCAACCGAGGTCCACGCCCCGTCGTCATAGAACGTGGCTGCTCAGAACTTCGTCGGCGTCTTGACCGAGGTCCCTGTCAGACCCTCATCGCCGAGGCGCGTCGGTGACCCGGCTTGCCGCACTCCATCGTTGGACCGACACCCTCGGATCGACACGAATCACCCCCCTTTTTTCTTACCTGGACCCTTCCCTCCATCGCCGTGGCCGGGGGGTCCGGGCGGGGGTGCAGTTGCCACATCCACCGTCACGCTCGTGCCCGATTTCAATCGACCACTTGGAGCCACTGAGATCACCGTGCCCGGGGCCAACGCAGACGCACTCGCCTGTTCCACTGGGTCAAGTCCGAGGCCAGTGATGGTGGCGGCCACTTGACCGTAGGGCTGGCCCAACAATGACGCCGTGTTCAGACTCACGAAGCCGCTCGCGACTTCCAGGGCTACCTGGGACCCTCGAGAAACTTGTGCACCAGCCATGGGCTTCTGAGAGATGACCATACCGGACGGGTGATTTCCGTCGACCAGGTGTGTGTTGGCTTGAAGTCCAAGTGCCTTCACTTTGGCCACGGCGACCTTCGCGGCCAGGCCGTGGAAGTCAGGGATTGTGGCCATTCCGGCGTTCAATGGACTACCCGACGGCCAGAGCAGTACCAAGGCGAGGAGAGCAGCAGCACCAGCGGCGGCCCAAAGGAGCCGAGAGATCTTTAGTCGTGGTGGGGTCTGAATGTGAACCGGATTCGGTCCTCGGAAAACCGCGGTATGATATCCGTCGGATGGAACCTGGAGTTCTACGGTTGATCCGAGAGCGTCGGCGTCTATCCGGGATCTCGTAGCTATCCTCACCGTCTGCTCCTCGGCGGGCGAGCGAGGATCTTCAATAGAAGTATCGACGGAAGCAGGACCAGTAGTCGTCAAATCTCGAATTCGATGCGTTGCGGCCGCTACTGCACCGGCGGACGCTGGTCGACGGGTGGGGTCTTTCTCAAGCATCAGATACACCAGTGCACACAGTTCCACCGGCACGTGACCAGGAAGAAGCGGTACCTCGTCTCGGAGATGCGCAAGAGCGACGGCCATCGACTCCTCTCGGGAGAATGGAGTCTGGCCGGCCAAGCAGCAGAAGGCGACGACCCCCAAGGCATAGATATCCGATGCGGCCGTGGCTGACCGACCATTGAGTTGTTCGGGCGACATGTACTGAACCGTGCCGAGCATGGTCCCCGTTTGGGTAAGGGCTGCGCCATCCAAGGCGCGGGCAATTCCGAAATCAGTGATTTTGACTACGCCGTCAGGACGAATGAGCAAGTTGGCGGGCTTCACATCGCGGTGTACAATCCCGCGTTGGTGGGCCGCCTGGAGCCCTCGAGCGGCCTGACCAACAATGTCGATAACGTCGCTGGGAGCAATATGGCCTTCCCGGCGGAGTCGGGCATCGAGCGACTCACCTTCGACAAGTTCCATAACGATGTAGGCCACATGATTCTCGTATCCATCAACTTCTTCGCCATAGTCGAACACCGCAGCGATTCCCGGGTCAGACAAACTTGCCGCTGCCCGTGCCTCGAATCGGAAGCGTTGACGGAACGATTCTGCGTTGCCGAATTCACTCCGCAATAGCTTGATGGCAACATCTCGTCCAAGAAGTTCATCGGTGGCCCGCCACACATCACCCATGCCGCCACTTGCAATTCGGGAAACCAATAAGTACCGCCCCCCAACGGTCCTCATCGGCGAGGCAGTCGTCATATTCGAGTCATCTCCTATGAGTACGATACTCATGCCCTCGCCTGAAATACCCAGAGCCTCGTAGCCGTGCATGACGCATAGAAGGCGCGACCTGACCTGTTTCGACCTCGACCCCTGCCTAAAGATCTCCGTGTAATACCACGCGGCACGTGTTCATAGCCCGAGGCCGCAATGTCGGAGGATGGCGAAGCGCAGCCGGGCCTCGCTGCCGATCTAACAAAGCCCTTCGTCGACGACCTCGGTCGCCTCGGAGATGGTGTCGGGGCAAAGATTGGCCCGTACCTGCTCGACCGGGTTGAGGCCATAGGCATAGGGTGGCAGCCGTTCGACCACCAGCCATTGTCGCTGATCGAAAATGGAGCGCACCATGGCCCGGCTGCGGTGCGAGGGAAGGCCGTCCCAGATGACGGTGCATCTCGAGGAGGAACTCCATGGTGGAGGCGTCGGTGGTATCGGGGGAAAAGCACACTGCGGCCGACATCGCCAGGCGTTTCCAGTTGTCGGGGTGGTGGGGCAAGACCGGGGTCTCGCCCCTCGGTGCTCAAGTCGAGCGCACTACAAGGAGGAGGCTGGCCTCGCTCTCGTCTTGGCAGACGATCCAAACCCCCCTGGCCCGGGCGTATTATTATCTTGGGCCAGCGTTCGTTGACCCACTGCTCGATGGCCGCGTTGTGGTGTTCGGTCGCTTGGCGAGCCGGACGCTGGCGGCTCCAGCCCATCTGGCGCAACAACGGCCAGACGTGCCCGGGGTGGTATTTCACTCCGGTGACGGCCTCGATTACTTCTGAGACCCGGGCCAACGTCCACAACTCGGTCGGGTAGCCATGGGCTAGTGGTCCTTTGCGGCGCGCCTTTTCCACCTTGGCCAGGTCCGTATCGGTGACCTTGGGGGACGTCCCGCCCGTCCCGCGCCGCGCGATACCTTCTTCACGCCCGTCTGCCGCCTTCATCCGGGGTTTGCTCGTCTCCTTGGCGGTGACAGAGCCTTCTGAAACGGCAATCAAGTTACCGCTGGCCACTCGGCTCAAAAGCCACAACCGGACGATCTCATGCCGGTTGGTCCGGGGCAGCAAGGTCCGTTGCGTCTCGTTCGGCCAGCGCATGATCGAGCTGTGGGAGAACGAGTTGGTCCTTGATGCGGTTGGCAAGCCTTTTCGAGGCGACTACGTCGGCCAGGTCTGCGACCGGAATATCGACGCCTCGGACGCTGATCACGTGTGCCCGAACTGCGAGGTGGTCGTAGCCGCCACCTGCCGGCTCGAATGTGATGTCGAAGGAGCCGTGGACACATTGCAGATTCCACATCTTTGCCCTCCCCAACGAGGCTCCGTCGTGGGCAAAGGCCAGGCCCTCGGCCACCGCATCAGTCCGGATGCGTGCACTCAGTTCAGTAAGTGCCGCCGAGAGGTGGCCAAGGTTTTCCCTGTCGGTCGCCGGGGTGAAGTCAACGTCGTAGGTGATCAAGCCGGCTACGAAGAATTGGGCAGCTGAGCCACCGATGACCACGTAGCGGACACCGTGGCGGTTGAGAATCTCAACGAACGCCGGAATGTCGGGGAACTCAGGGGTACCCGGGAGGTCCGGCTCGTCGATCACCTAGGCATGAGTGGTCGGCTGTGTGCCATGGCCTCGCGCGCTTCGTCGTAGAACTCCCGCATGGCGGCGTGGCGCGCTCGGCGGGCCTCTGGGTCCAGCCGGGCGCCGAGGGATTTAAGGACGTCGTCGTGATCGTCGTGGGGAACGATCCGGGTCAAAAGATCAAACCCAGCGGCCGCCAAGATCTTCAGTAGGTGTTCGAGGCCGGGGTCTCGTTTGCCGTGCTCGATGGCGCTGATCGAGCTGCGGGAGGTTCCGGCACGTTTGGCAAGCTGGTCCTGGGTGAGCCCAGTGGCCTGACGGGCCTGGACCACCAGAGCAGATGCGAGGGAAGGCATCCGTTTGGCGGGTCCCATATACAGCTCATCGTCCTCCACGATGTCTCCGAGGTATGGACGAATCGAGCGCATTTCCCTACTGTACCGGATCCGAGACGTAACTGATCAATGGCACTCCACGGCCCGGATCCACTGGTGATTCGGTCATATTCCTTTCAAGGGTTCGAGGACAATGACGACGGTCGATTCACTCCGCCGTCATCGCGCAGTTCCTGCAAAGCCTCGGCTGCCCCGATGCTGACCAAATCGGGCTCAGGATCAGCGAGGAGGGCACGAAACGCTTCGGGCGAACAGTCCTCTTCGCGGTTTGTGAGCACGACAAAAGAACCTGGAGGCATGTCGCCCGGTCGGATGCGCCATGTCGGAAATGTATTGCCCACTCCTCCCGGCCCGCACTTACTCTGACGTATGAGGAGGTCGGGCTGAAACAATCGGAGATTGCTGGTGTCGGAGGACCGACTGGCAACTTAGGTCCACGCCCTGTGGTGATGGAAAGCCGCTGGTCAGAACTTCATTGACGCCATTTCCGTTGTAATCCTGGACGTTGAATACTTGGTAGAATGAGAAGTTACCAAGTACGGAAGGATCGATCATGGCCATTCCAGCGGAGTTTCTGGTCTCAACGAGTGGCCAGATGTCGGTGCCAGCAGCGGTCCGCCATCGATGGGGGCTCGACCACGGTGGTCGAGTGACGGTCGTTGACTTGGGTGACGCCGTGATCCTGCTTCCGCCGGGCGGACGGCAGCAGCTCCTGGCTCAAGCCCTCACTGCCGAAGACCACTTGCGATTCGTCCGCGGACTTGACGACCCTGACCTCGCCACCACGTAAGTGACTTCTGTCGTCATAGACGATCATCTACTTCGCGACATCCTCACCGGCGAACGGCCGCCTGATCTTGATGGTGTAGCACCAGATGGCGTAGCCACGACAGGGCTGTGGCTCTTTCGGCTGTGTTCCTCGCTGGCCGATCCGACCGTCGCCGGCAAGCTTTCGGCGCCGGTGTCTGCCCTGCCAGCGGACGCCAACGCCCGATTCCGAGCCCAACTCACGGCACTCCCCGACGAGATCGAGGTGCTCTCAATGCGTCAGCTCTCGTGGTCCATGGCCACGCTGCAGCAGCGACACAGAGATGCTGGACGTGCCATGTCTGCGGCGATGGTTGAGGCGCTTGCCGCTGCCCATCATCTGGATGCGGGCATTGCCGTCTCGAAGGATGACATCGGGCCCAGCCTCCGAGCGGCCGCCGAAGTAGACGGCATCGCCTTCCTCGCGCTTTAGCGGCACCTCTGCGGGTGGGGTTGTTTCGTGTCGGAGGGGGTGTGAGAGTTCAGGACATTGG
>PNAT01000169.1 GCA_003169675.1 Acidimicrobiaceae bacterium | reverse complement strand
ACCCGGGTGCTCACCGAAGCGGCCATTGAGGGCAAGAGCGACCAGCTCTTCGGGCTCAAGGAGAACATCATCATCGGCAAGCTCATCCCGGCCGGTTCGGGTATGGAGCACTACCGCAACATCCGGCTGGAGATGCCCGATGCCGAAGCGATGCCGTTCTGGGCGCTCGGTTCGGGTGACTCGGACACGGAGGACCTGGCGGCTTGGCTGCGCGACATGAGCGGCGAGAGTGTCGGTGACGATCCCTTCGACCCCTCCATTGACGCCAGCTGGCTCGGGGCGGCGCCCACAGCTGAAGATGCCTTCGGCAACGCGGTTGACGTGGTACCACCCGATGATGCCGCCGAGGCTGGGGCCTAGTTCTCCGGTTCCGGTCTGACATGCCGGCCGAGCCCGAGGCGGGAGAATCGAACCCGCACCGCGGGTACTACCGGTTGACGCACCTGCGCGCTCTTGAGGCGCAGGCCATCCACATCTTCCGCGAAGTGGCAGCGGAATTCGAACGTCCCGTCCTCATGTTCTCGGGGGGCAAGGACTCCATCGTCATGCTCCATCTGGCTTCCAAGGCCTTCTGGCCGGCGCCTGTCCCCTTCCCGGTGCTGCACGTGGACACCGGGCGCAACTTCACCGAGGTGCTCGAGTTCCGGGACCGCCACGTGCGTCACCGGGGGGTCAAGCTGGTGGTGGCCAGCGTGCAGGACGACATTGATGCCGGCCGGACCGTGGAGGACCCGGCGCCGCGGGCGACGCGCAACCGCCTGCAGACGCCCACCCTCCTGCGGGCCATCCGGCAGGGTCGCTACGACGCCGTGTTCGGCGGTGCCCGCCGGGACGAGGAGAAGGCGCGGGCCAAGGAGCGGATCTTCAGCTTCCGGGACGAATTCGGCCAATGGGACCCCAAGAACCAGCGCCCTGAATTGTGGAATCTCTACAACGGCCGCCATCATGCGGGCGAGCACATCCGTGTCTTCCCCCTCTCGAACTGGACCGAGCTCGATGTGTGGCAGTACATAAGCGACGAGGCCATCGAGGTGCCGCCCATCTACTTCGCCCACCGCCGCCTTGTCTTCCAGCGCGACGGCATGCTCATGGCGGTGAGCGAACACCTACGACCGGACCCCGACGAGGACACCGTCTTGACCATGGTGCGCTTCCGCACCGTGGGCGATGCCGACTGCACCGGGTGCGTGGAGTCGATCGCCGCGTCGATCGAGCTCATCCTTGAGGAGGTGGCCGGTACCCGGCTGACCGAACGGGGGGCCACCCGGGCTGACGATCGGATCTCCGAGGCCGGCATGGAGGACCGCAAGCGTGAGGGCTACTTCTAAATGGCCGAGCTCCTCCGTCTGGCCACCGCCGGCTCAGTGGACGATGGCAAGTCGACCCTCATCGGCCGCCTCCTCTTCGATGCCAAGAGCATCTTCGAGGATCAGCTGGCCTCCATCCGCACCACCAGCGAGCAGCGGGGCAACACCGAGGTCGACCTGGCCCTGCTGACCGACGGGCTGCGGGCCGAGCGCGAGCAGGGCATCACCATTGACGTGGCCTACCGCTACTTCGCCACGCCGAAGCGCCGGTTCATCATCGCCGACACGCCGGGGCACATTGAGTACACCCGCAACATGGTGACGGGGGCTTCGGGCGCCCATCTGTCCCTCATCCTCATCGACGCCCGGAAGGGTGTCATTGAGCAGACCCGGCGCCACGCCTTCCTCTCCTCCATGTTGGGCCTTCCCCACATGGTGGTGTGCGTCAACAAGATGGACCTGATCGACTGGGACCAGGACACCTTCGAGCGCATTCGGGCCGAATTCATGGAGTTCGCCGCCCGCCTCAACTTGCAGGACATCACGTTCATCCCGGTGTCGGCCCTCCGGGGTGACAACGTGGTGCACCGGTCGGAGAACCTGTGGTGGTACGACGGCTCGCCGCTGCTCGGCCATCTCGAATCGGTGTACATCGGCAGCGACGAGAACCTCATCGACCCGCGCTTCCCGGTCCAGTACGTCATCCGGGGCCAGACGGCCGAGAACCGGGACTTCCGAGGCTATGCCGGGACGGTGGCCAGCGGCGTCCTGCGTCCCGGTGACGAGCTGCTGGTCCTGCCCGCCGGGACGACCTCACGGATTGCCACCATTTCGACGGCCGACGGGGACGTGGCCGAAGCGTTCCCGCCCATGGCCGTGGTCATCACCCTGACCGATGACCTGGCGGTGTCGCGCGGTGACATCCTCTGCCGCCCCAACAACCGGCCCAGCATGGCCTCCCATATAGAGGCCACGGTCTGTTGGATGGACGAGCGGTCCGCCCTGGCCGCCGGGCGTACCTATCTGCTGAAGCACACCACCAGCACGGTCCGGGCCCAGGTGGAATCTCTGCAGTACCGCCTGGACATCAACGGCCTCCACCGCGACGACCAGGCGACGACCCTCGAATTGAACGAGATCGGCCGTGTCTCGTTCCACTGCACCGAGCCTCTCCTGGTCGACGACTACACCACCAACCGGGCCACCGGGAGCTTCATCATCATCGACCCGCTCACCAACGGGACCGTCGGCGCCGGCGTTATCCGCGTCATTGCGGGCGCGCACGCCAGTCCCAATGTCGTGCTGCACGGCGGCCGATTGACCCGCGAGCGCCGCTTCGCCGCCTTGGCGAGTGCGGGCGGGACCATCTTGTTCACCGGGCTCTCGGGCTCGGGCAAGTCGACCATTGCGGCAGGAGTGGAGGAGGCGTTCGTCTCGGCCGGCCGGCCGGCGTTCATGCTCGACGGTGACAACCTGCGGCACGGCATCAACGGGGATCTGGGATTCTCCGACTACGACCGGCATGAGAATGTGCGGCGGGCCGGGGAGGTGGCGCGGATGTTCGCCGAGTCCGGAACGGTGGCCCTGATCTCCATCATCTGCCCCTACGCCGAAGACCGCCGCCTGGTCCGCACGCTCCACGCTGAGGCCGGGCTCCCCTTCATGGAGGTCTTCCTCGATACATCGCTCGAAGAGTGCGAGCGCCGGGACTCCAAGGGTCTCTACGCCCGGGCCCGGGCCGGACAGTTGCCCGGGTTCACCGGCATTGACGCCGACTACGAACGGCCGGAGAACCCCGATCTGGTGCTGAGGCCCAGCTCAGGCACCATTTCCGAACAGATCTCCCGGGTGCTCTCCCTGGCCGACCGGCTGTTCCGCTAGGCGGTGCCGCCCACCGACCGCCAGCGGCGGCGCTTGGCGCAGAGCCAAGCCGACCGGGCCAGGCGCCCCAAGGGGGGGTCGTCGTCGCGCTGGCCGGGTGGGCGAAGGCGGGGGAAGCGCAGTGTTCTCGGTGTCGTCGGGGCCCTGCTGGCGCTGGCCGGGGCCGGCGTCATCATCGGATACGCCCTTGCGCCATCGACCCACCAGCGGCCAAGGCCGGCCGCGCTTGTGGCCAGCACCCTGCTCAAGGTGCCGGCGGTGTCGTCCGTCGCTCACGGTGCCAGCGGCGCTTGGGTGACCGACGACATCCGCGATCTGCTCATCCGGTTCGACCCCGCCACGGGGCGCACCGCGGGTTCGGTGCACCTGGTCGGTCGGCCGGTGGCCATGATCCTCGCCGGCCGCAACCTCTGGGTGGCCAACATGCTGAAGGACAACGTGCAGGAGATCAGGGCGAGCGACCTCCACGTCCTGCGCACCGTGTCCGTGCCCGCCGGCCCTACCGATCTGGTGGCCTTCGATGGCCAGATCTGGGTCGCCTCGATTGTGGCGAGCGTGGTCGCTCCGGTGAACATGCGTACCGGTGTCGTGGGGAGCGTGGTGGCGGTTCCCGATGGTGCCGTGCGTATCGCGCAGGGCTTCGGTGCCCTCTGGGTCACCGGCACGGCGGACAAGCTCACCGAGATCCGACCCACCTCCGGCGCCGCGCCATCCCGGATGGAGGCGTTCACCGTGGGCAACGGTCCGATCGGTGTGGCGACCGGTCAAGGCTCGGTGTGGGTGGCCAACGCCGTTGGCGGGACAGTGGTGCGGATCGATCCGGCGACCCGGACCATCCTCCATACCTCTCACGTCGGGGGCGATCCGCTCACCGTCGCGGTGGCCGGGGGCCGGGTGTGGGTGGGCGACGGCCGGGCCCGGAAGCTGCGCACCGTGTTCCCCTTTCCCGGCCTGGGTCCGGTCACGCTGGACAGCTCGCCCCGTGCCTTGCTGGCGGTGGGTGACCACGTGTGGGCAGCCACGGCCAATCCGGGCCGGGTGTTCTCCGCCGGGGCCGGCAACGCAGGGTAGAGCGCCTACTCCTGCACCAGCTCAATGAGGGTCCCGAAGGACGTCTTGGGATGGACGAAGGCCACCGTGGTGCCCCGCGAGCCGGGGCGGGGTGCGTCGTCGATGACCCTCCCGCCGGCATCCTTGACGGCCTGGAGGGCCACGGCGCAGTCGTCTACCCGGTAGCCGATGTGGTGCAGGCCCTCGCCCTTGTTGGCCAGGTACTTGGCCACCGGTGAGTCGTCCCGGGTGGGGGTCAGCAGTTGGACGTAGGAGTCGGCCACTTTGAGCAGGGCCTCTTCCACGCCGTCGGAGTCGACTCGTTCCCGGTGGTCCACGGTGGCGCCGAAGACCTCTTGGTACCAAGCGATGGCCGCCTCGAGATCGTTGACCGCGATGGCCACGTGGTCAATCTCGGTCAGCAGCAGGGCGCTCATGCGCCGTGCCGCCGGAACAGGGTGACGCGGTCCTCGCCGACCTTGGCCCGCAGCTCGGGGTCGTCGATGCCGAGCCCCTCGGTGGGGGCCAGGCAGAGCACGCCGATCTTGCCCTCGTGCAGGTTGTGGTGCACCTGGTAGGCGGCCTCGCCGACGTCGGCCAGGTTGTAGACGGCCGAGAGCGGCGGCAGCACTTTGCCCTGGCAGACCAGCTGGTTGGCGTCCCAGGCCTCCCGGTAGTTGGCGAAGTGTGACCCCTTGATGGTCTTCAGCTTCATCCAGAGGTGGCGGTTGTCGTATTCGATCATGTAGCCCGACGTAGCGGCACAGGTGACGATGGTGCCCGCCCGGGCGCAGGCGAAGACCGAGGCCCCCATGGTCTGCCGGCCCGGGTGCTCGAACACGATCTGCGGCTCCCCTCCCACCAGCCCGCGGATGTCCTTGCCGAAGCGCCGCCACTCGGACTCGTCCTGGGTGTGCTCGTCGGACCAGAAGGCGTAGTTGGCCGCCCGCCGGTCGATCACCGCCTCGACACCGAGGTCGTTGAGGAGGGCCACCTTCTCGGGCGAGGACACGACCCCTATGGGTGTGCCTCCACCGTTCAGGACGTGCTGCACGGCGAAACTCCCCAGGCCGCCGCTGGCCCCCCAGACCAGTACCTTGTCGCCCTGGGTCATGCGGGCCCCGTTGGGTGACACCAGCATGCGGTAGGCGGTGGAGTTGCAGAGGGCGTTCACCGCGGCTTCTTCCCAGCTCAGATGGGCCGGCTTGGGCATGAGCTGGTTGGCCTTGACCACGGTCACGTCGGCCAGGCCGCCGAAATTCGATTCGAAGCCCCAGATGCGCTGGTTGGCGGCCAGCATGGAGTCGTCATGGGCGGAGGGGTCCTGGTCGTCCACGTAGTTGCAGTGCACGGTGACCTTGTCTCCTACCTTCCAGTTCCGTACGGCTGAGCCGGTGCGGAGCACGACCCCGGCGGCGTCCGACCCCACCACGTGGTAGTCGAGGGCATGGCGGGCCGCCCAGGGTCCCTCTTTGGCCAGCCGGTCCAAGAAGCCGAAGGTGGGCAGGGGCTCGAATATGGAGGTCCACACGGTGTTGAAGTTGATGGATGACGCCATGACGGCCAGGATGGCCTCGTCGGGGGCCAATTCGGGCAGGGGCACATCCTCGACGTGCAGGGAGGTCCGCGGGTCCTTCTCGGATGACTCCATGCCCTCGAACATGGCCATGTCGCTCCGACGCACCAGGGCGCCCCGGTAGGAGTCGGGCAGGGGCAGCCCGGCCAGCTCGTCGGCGGGCGCGCCGGCCAGGGCAGCACTCAGGATGTCGCTCATGGGCAACGACGATAGTTGGCCCGTAAGATGTGCCCCCCGACCGGTCAGGTGACCGGCAGAGATTCGGAGGTTGTGGTCATGGTTGAGGCTGTCATCGTCGCCGGGGCGCGTACCCCGATTGGCAAGCTGTCCGGGGCCTTGGCGGGCTTCAGCGCCATGGAACTGGGTGGATTCGCCATTGCGGAGGCCTTGGCGCGGGCTGGAGTGTCGCCGGACCAGGTCGACTACGTCCTCATGGGCCAGGTCCTGCAGGCCGGCCAGGGGCAGATCACCGCCCGCCAAGCGGCTGTCCACGGGGGGATTCCCATGACCGTGCCGGCCAGCACCATCAACAAGGTGTGCCTTTCGGGGCTCAACAGCATCTACCTGGCCGACCAGATGATCCGTTCGGGCGATGCCGAGATCGTGGTGGCCGGTGGCATGGAGTCCATGACCCAGGCTCCCTATCTTCTGCCCGGCGCCCGGGCCGGCTACCGCATCGGGGACGCCGCGCTGGTCGACTCCATGATGTTCGACGGGTTGACCGATGCTTTCGACCACATCGCCATGGGCCTGTCTACCGAGCAGCACAACGAGAAGACGGGCATCTCCCGCGAGCGCCAGGACGCCTTCTCCGCCGCCAGCCACGAGAAGGCGGCCGCGGCGGCCAAGGACGGTCGCCTGGCCGAGGAGATCGTGGCGGTCCAGGTGCCCCAGCGCAAGGGTGACCCCCTGCTGGTCGATGTGGACGAGGGCGTGCGCCCGGGCACCACGGCGGAGTCGCTCGGGCAACTGAGACCGGCCTTCACCAAGGACGGCACCATCACCGCCGGTAACGCCTCCCAGATCTCCGATGGTGGGGCAGCCGTCGTCGTGATGTCGGCCGAGGTGGCAAAGGAGCTCGGCATCACGCCGCTGGGCCAGGTGATCGGTTACGGCATGGTGGCCGGGCCCGATAATTCGCTGTTGACCCAGCCTTCGAGAGCTATTACCAAGGCGGCTCAGCGGGCGGGTCTTGATGTGGGTGCCATCGACCTCTTCGAGATCAACGAGGCCTTCGCCGCGGTCGGGTTGGCTTCGTCCGACGAGCTCGGGATTGACGAGGGCAAGGTCAACGTGAACGGCGGGGCCATCGCCCTCGGCCATCCGGTCGGGATGTCAGGTACCCGTGTCGCACTCACCGCGCTGCTCGAATTGCGCCGCCGGGGTGGCGGCACGGCGGCAGTGGCGTTGTGTGGCGGCGGCGGCCAGGGTGACGCGGCCGTCCTGCGCTCTCTCTGACACGGGTTGCAGATAGCGGGCACTCGATGAGGTCTGTGGTTTCGTTGCGAGGAGCGTCGATACCTTCTTCCAGACACTAAACACTTTCGTTTAGCTTCTGGAGACCATATGGGTGAATGCTCCAAAACGGGTCCCGACCTCCCTTCACCCACCCACGGGTCAGGGCGCCTTGAACGGCGGGATGAACAGGCCGGCCAGGCGGGCGGTGTGGCTGCCCACGTCCGCCCAGGCCTTGAGCCTGAAGGTGTAGACCCCCAGTGCGCAGGTCGGGAACCCTCGGCGAACGGCCAGGTCGTGGCCCTTCTTGTCGGACCGGCTGATCAACCCCAGGGACAGCGCCTGGGCGGTCGGGTTGTGGCCGACCACCATGACCGAGGTCACATCGTCGGGCAGCGTCCGCAGGTGGTCCAGGACCTCCTCGGGGCCGGCACTGTAGAAGTCGGGCACCAGGTGCCGGGCCGGTGGCGCTGCCAGCTCAGCCAAGGCCAGGTCGGCGGTGGCCACGGCGCGGGCAGCGGGGGAGACCAGGGCGATCTGGGGCAGCGGGACTTCCCCCAGACCGAGTCCGCGGCCGTCGGTCCCGAAGAGGTGGCTCAGGGCGGTGGCGTCCCGCCGCCCCCGGGGCGCCAGGATTCGGTCGAAGTCGGAGCCGCCGTCCGGCGGATCGGCCACCGTCTTGGCGTGACGGAGGAGCCACAAGGTGCGGGCAGACATCAGGCCAATTCGAAGGCCGCGTGGAGGGAGCGCACCGCACGCTCGACGTCATCGGTGCGCACAATGCATGAGGTTCTGATGGTGGACGTCGAGATCATGTCGATGTTGATCTCCTCGTTGGCCAAGGTCTCGAACATGGTGGCCGCGATGCCCGGATGCGACTTCATCCCGACGCCGATGAGCGACACCCGGGAGACGTTGCTGTCCGAGGTGACCCCTGACGCCCCCAGTTCATTGGAGTGCGCCTGCGCCGTCTCCACCGACACGGGGAGGTCGGCCTTGGGCACGGTGAACGAGATGTCCGTGGTGCCGTGGGCCGAGGTGTTCTGCACGATCATGTCGACGTTGATGGAGCGGTCGGCCAGGGCCCGGAAGAGCCGGGCAGCCACGCCGGGACGGTCGGGTACCCCGCTCACGGTGACCTTGGCCTCGGTGGTGTCGTGGGTCACTGCGGTAACGACGGCTTCTTCCATGTCTGCATCCTCCTCGACCACCCAGGTGCCAGGCTCCCAGGTGAAACTGCTGCGCACATGCAGCGGGACATTGTGGTTGCGGGCGAACTCCACTGCCCTGAGCATCAGCACACGACCTCCGGTGGCGGCCATCTCGAGCATCTCTTCGAACGAGATGCGGTTGATCCGGTGGGCCTCGGGTACCAACCGGGGATCGGCCGTGAAGACCCCGGTGACGTCGGTGTAGATCTCGCAGACATCGGCGCCCAGAACCGCCGCCAGGGCCACCGCGGTGGCATCGGATCCCCCGCGGCCGAGGGTGGTGATCTCGTGGTCCTCCGACACTCCCTGGAAGCCGGCCACCACGGGGACCTGGCCGGCCGCCAAGGCGTCACGCACCAGGTCGGCCTTGACCTCGCGGATCTTGGCCCGGGTGTGGTCGCCGTCGGTGATGATGCCGACCTGGCTGCCGGTGAAGGATGCCGCGTCCACGCCCAAGTCGGCCAGGGCCATGGTGAGGAGCGACATGGAGGTCCGCTCACCGGCGCTGACGAGCATGTCGTACTCGCGCGGGGGCTGGACGCTGCTGACACTGTCGGCCAGGTGGATGAGGTCGTCGGTCGTCTTGCCCATGGCGCTGACCACCACCACCACGTCGGAGCCCTGACGCCGGGTGCGGGCGACGTGGTCGGCGACAGCACGGATTCGGTCGGCGTCCCCGAGAGAGGTGCCCCCGAATTTTTGAACGACCAGCGGCATGCCCACGACGCTAATGGCCGCTGCCGGGTCATTCGGGGCGAAGGCAGGCGGGCCGATGGGAGGGGGGTCTCCGGGGCGGATAGGGTGTCGGCCCGTGCCCAGCGACAAGAGAGCCCGCCAGCGCGCCGCCCGGGAAGCCCGGCTGGCCGCCCAAGCCAGGTCCAAGAAGCGACGTCAGCAGATCCGTAGCGTCACCATTGTGGCCATAGTCTCCCTCCTCGCGGTCGGCATCGTCTTCGCGGTGTCGTCGAATTCCGGCAAGAAGACGCCGGGCCAGACCGGGTCGACGACCACGACCACGGTGGCTGGCAACGCCACCAACGCCACCAACGCCAAGGCGCAGAGGGCCGCCGACGCCATCGCCGTCAAGGCCGGCTGCCCGGCCAGCACAAAGGCGACGGTCAACACGCAGAAGTACGCCGCGCCACACGTATCCCTCGACCCCAAGTACTTGTACGGGGCCAAAGTTGTCACCACCGCCGGCACGTTCGCCATTGCGCTCAACGCCCATTTGGATCCGGTCACCGTGAACAACTTCGTCTTCCTGGCCCGGAACGGCTACTACCACTGCGTCATATTCCATCGCGTCATCCCTGGCTTCATGGACCAAACCGGGGACCCGACCGGTACCGGAACCGGTGGGCCGGGCTACACCATCGCGGATGAGAACCCGGCCAAGGCGACCACGGGCGCCCAGCAGTACCCGCTCGGCTCGGTGGCCATGGCCAACACGGGTTCACCGCATTCAGGGGGCAGTCAATTCTTCATCGTGAGCGGCCCCCAGGGTGAGTCACTGCCCAACACCTACGCTCTCTTCGGTCGGGTCATCAGCGGCATGAACGTGGTGCAGGCGATCAACGCGCTCGGCAGCGCGGCCGGCGTCCCGCCCGATGTCACCCAGCGCATCATTTCCGTCACCATCAATGAGTCACGAGGTTTCTGACATGGCCGTTCCCGCTCCGCCCGCCGCTGATGGATCGAGCCCGAAGCAGCAGTCCTTCGATCAGGAGCCACCGATGGTGATCGATGTGGACAAGCGATACGTGGCTACCATGGTGACCTCGCACGGCACCATGGTCATCGCGCTGGACCCGTTGGCCGCTCCCAAGACGGTGAACAGCTTCGTCTTCCTCAGCCGCTACCACTTCTACGACGGGGTCATCTTCCACCGCATCATCCCGAGCTTCGTGCTTCAGGGGGGAGATCCCAAGGGCACCGGCACCGGCGGTCCCGGCTACAAGTACGCCGATGAGCTGCCGGCCGCAGGCAAGTACAAGGTGGGATCGCTGGCCATGGCCAACGCCGGTCCCAACACCAATGGCAGCCAGTTCTTCGTGATCAGCGGGCCCGATGGCGCCTCCCTGCCCCCCCTCTACTCGCTCTTCGGGGAAGTGGTGAGTGGCCTCGACACGGTGGCGACGATCAACGCGCTGGGCACTCGTTCGGGTTCGCCCAAGGAGCGTGTGGTCATCGAGACCGTCACCATCGAGGAAAAGGACTGAAGGTCCTCAGGCTTTGAGGGCGTCCAGGCCCTCGGTTCGGATTCCCCCGACAAAGACCACCGGCGCTGCCGCACCCTCATGGCTCCAGGTCCCGTTGGCGCTCCTGATCAGCGCCGTCCGGGCCGGCAAGCCCACGATGGGAAGGGTGGCGGGAGCCATGGCGACGGTCCGTTCCAGCTTCTGGCCATGGGCGTCATCCTTCTCGTCGCCGTAGTGGGGGACGATGGCCAGCTGGTCGACCAGGCCCAGGCCCAACGTCAATGCACCACCCCGGGGATCGACCATGGGGTCGGTCAGGACCATCGCCCCGGCGGCCGAACCGGCCACTACGGCACCTTCGCTCCACGCCTGGCGCAGCGCCCCGAAGACGGCTGACTTCTTGAGGACCGCCCGGAGATGCAGCGGTGAGCCGCCGGCCAGGTAGATGAAGCGGGCGCCGGCCAGGGTGGCGGCCATGCCAGCGTCCTCCGCCGAGTCCCGGTCGACCACCATCAGGCCCTCCACCTGGGCCCCGAGGCCCTGGAACCATTCGGCGGCCTGGAGCACCACCCGCTCGGGATGCTGGTAGGCGGCTGCGGTGGGGAGCACCACCACGTCAGTGCCGCCTGAGGCGGCCAGCAGGGTGGTGTCGAAGCTGCAGCCTTCCGTCCACTCACTCCCGCCCACCAGGGCCAGCACGCCAGTTCTCTGCATGCGCCACTCTTGCACGCAGGCGCCGGGCTCCTGCTTCGACCGGGGAGGTTACCGGCCAGTAGCCTTTGCCCCATGTCGATCACTCGCGTGGGAATCGTTGGTTCCGGGATCATGGGCTCAGGCATCGCCGAGGTGGCGGCCGCGTCCGGCTACGAGGTGGTGTTGCGCAGCCGCAGCCAGGTCAGCGCCAACGCCATGGTGGCCGCCCTGGACAAGTCGCTGGCCAAGCAGGTGGAGAAGGGCAAGCGCACCGAGTCCGACGCCGCCGACATCGCGGCCCGGGTCCATGCCACCACCCACCTGGGCGAGCTGGTCGAGGTGGATCTGGTGATCGAGTCGGTAGTGGAGGACCTCTCGGTGAAGAAGGACCTCTTCGCCGAGCTCGACAGCATCTGCAAGCCCGACACCATCCTGGCCACCAACACCTCAACCCTGCCGGTGGTGGAGATGGCCATGGCCACGGGGCGTCCCGAACTGGTCTGCGGCATCCATTTCTTCAACCCGGCGCCCGCCATGGCGCTGGTCGAGGTGGTGCGTCCCATCACCGCCAGCGACGGCACCGTGTCCGCCGCCCTGGAGTTCGCCGGGGCCTGCGGCAAGGACCCGGTGGAGGTGAAGGACCAGGCGGGCTTCATCGTCAATGCCCTTCTCTTCCCCTACCTGAACAACTCGGTGCGCTTGCTGGAGCAGGGGGTGGCTACCAAGGAAGGCATCGATGCCGCCATGAAGGGCGGCTGTGGCTTCCCCATGGGGCCGTTCGCGCTGCTCGACCTGGTCGGCCTGGACACCTCGCTGGC
The DNA here is from genome assembly GCA_003169675.1 of Acidimicrobiaceae bacterium. GTDB lineage: Bacteria > Actinomycetota > Acidimicrobiia > Acidimicrobiales > RAAP-2 > Bog-473. The sequence continues at coordinate 14,980 of PNAT01000169.1, read as the reverse complement.
CATCCTCGACGCGCTCTACGAGGAGTTCCGCGATCCCAACTATGCCGCGGTGCCCCTTCTGCGCCGCATGGTCACCTCAGGCCAGCTCGGGCGCAAGTCGCAGAAGGGGTTCTACGACTACTCCCGCTAGGCCGTTCCTGGTGGCGGGACGGAGCGGGCAGACTATGGAGAGCATGTCCGCCACCCACGGGAGTTGAGCTGAATGGCGACCGACACGCCGCGTGACGCGCCTTGGATGATGCGCACCTACTCTGGGCACTCGACGGCCCGGGCCTCCAATGAGTTGTACCGAGCCAACCTGGCCAAGGGGCAGACCGGGCTCTCCATCGCCTTCGACCTGCCGACGCAGACCGGGTACGACCCAGACGCGCCCGAGGCGGCGGGAGAGGTAGGCAAGGTCGGAGTCCCGGTGGTCCACCGGGGGCACATGGAAGAACTGATGGCGCACATCCCGGTGGGGGCGATGAACACCTCCATGACCATCAACGCCACCGCAGCGTGGCTGCTCGGTCTCTACGTGGCCCACGCCGAGGACAGGGGCGTCCATCCCACCCTCCTGTCGGGCACCACGCAGAACGATATCGTCAAGGAATACCTGAGCCGGGGGACCTATATCTTCCCGCCCGGGCCCAGCCTCCGCCTGACCGTCGACACCATCGCCTACACCGTCCGCCAGGCGCCCAAGTGGAACCCGATCAACGTGTGCAGCTACCACCTGCAAGAGGCGGGAGCGACGCCGGTGCAGGAGATCGCCTACGCCTTGGCTACCGCCATCGGCGTCCTTGACGGCGTGCGGGACTCGGGGAAGATCGAGATCAGCGAACTGCCGGCCGTGGTCGGTCGCATGAGCTTCTTCGTCAACTCCAGCGTGCGCTTCGTGGAGGAGACCTGCAAGATGCGGGCCCTCACCGCCATGTGGGACCGCATTTGCCTGGAGCGCTACGGCGTGGACGACCCCAAGCTCCGCCGCTTCCGCTACGGCGTCCAGGTGAACTCGCTGGGGTTGACCGAGCAGCAGCCGGAGAACAACGTGCCGCGCATCGTCCTCGAGTCGCTTGGGGTCACCCTGTCGGCGAACGCCCGCGCCCGGGCCATGCAGCTGCCGGCCTGGAACGAGGCGCTGGGACTGCCGCGCCCGTGGGACCAGCAGTGGTCACTGCGCATGCAGCAGATCCTGGCCTTCGAGTCCGACCTTTTGGAGTACGGCGACATCTTCGAGGGCTCCACGGTGGTTGAGGCCAAGACGGCCGAACTGGTGGAGGCGGCCGGCGCGGAGCTGGCCGATGTCGAGTCGCTGGGCGGTGCCTTCGGGGCCATCGACGAGCTCAAGATGCGCCTGGTGCGGAGCCAGGCCGAACGGGTGCGGCGCATTGAGACGGGTGAGCAGCAAGTGGTCGGCGTCAACTGCTTCACCGAGACGGCGCCGTCACCGCTGACCGGGGACGGCGAGATCGAGAGCATCATGAGGGTCGACCACCGGGTCGAGGCAGAGCAGATCGCCGATGTGGCGCGCTGGCGGGCCGGACGGGACACCTCGGCCGTCCGCCGGGCTCTCGACGCCCTGCGCCGGGTGGCCGAGGATGACGGGCCGGGCGGCAACATCATGGAGGCCACCATTGCCCTGGCGCACGCCGGTGGGACCACCGGCGAATGGGCAGGCGCACTGCGCCAGGTCTTCGGTGAGTACCGCGCCCCCACGGGCGTGAGTGGCGGCGTCGGGCGGCGCGGTGACGACATGGCGCCCATCCGGGCCCGCACCAAGGCGCTGGCCGAACGCACCGGAGGGCCGCCCCGCTTCCTGGTGGCCAAGCCCGGGCTGGACGGCCATTCCAACGGGGCCGAGCAGATCGCGGTGGCTGCCCGCGACGCCGGGTTCGAGGTGATCTATCAGGGCATCAGGCTGACGCCGGCCCAGATCGTGGCGGCTGCCCGCGATGAGGACGTCGACATCGTGGGGATCTCCATCCTCTCGGGCTCGCATCTCGACCTGGTGCCCGAGGTTCTGGAACGGCTGCGCGCCGCCGGCAGCACGGCGGCCGTGGTGGTGGGGGGGATCATCCCGCCCGATGACGCCGCGGTGCTGCTGGGTCAGGGCGTGTCCTCGGTGTACACGCCCAAGGACTACTCCTTCGACCGCATCATGGAGGATCTGGTCGCTCTGGCGGAACGCCAGCGCGCCGCCATTCCCGTGTGAGGCGGCCCATCTCCCGCCAGGTGACCGGGACGGCACCCAGCTCAATGGCCCGCTGGCGCAGGAACTCAGGCAGGTCGTAGTGGTTGAGGACGGGCGAGCGCCGGTGCCGTTGAAAGCCTCGCCGGGGGATCCCCAGCCGGTCGGCCAGGGCGTGCAACTCATCGGGATCGTCGGCCAGCAGATGCGACCAGCGGTCCTCCCGGTCGCGGATGACCGCCCGCTGGCGCCAGTCGTCGACGTAGACGGTCAGCGGCGCGCCCAGGGTCGTTCCCGGCGCAGCGGGGCCGGCTTGTTCCACCAGCGCCCGCTGAAGCGCCAACTCTGGTGTACCGGATCCTGCTCGTCGGTCGGCGCGGCCTCGGGCCACACCATCTGGGCTGCCGCCGCCAGGACCGCCAGGATCTCCGGATCGGGCTCGGGCCGTGCCCGCAGGGTGAGTCGGGCCAGATCGATGGCGTCCGTCACAGTGGGACGTTGCCGTGCTTGCGCCGGGGCAGTTCCTCGCGCTTTGAAGCCAGGATGTCGAGGCTCCGGCAGATGACGGCCCGGGTGTCGGCCGGGGAGATCACGTCGTCAATGAAGCCGCGCTCCGCCGCGATGTAGGGATTGGCGTAGCGCTCGGTGTACTCATCAATGAGCTCAGCCCGACGACCGACCGGATCGGCCGCTTCGGCCAGTTCTCGCCGGTAGACGATCTCCACGGCGCCGTTGGGGCCCATCACGGCCAGCTCGGCTGACGGCCAGGCGAAGGCCAGGTCGGCGCCGATGGACTTGGAGTTCATTACGACGTAGGCGCCGCCGTAGGCCTTGCGGGTGATGATCTGGATCCTGGGCACGGTCGACTCGCAGTAGGCGTAGAGGAGCTTGGCGCCGTGCCGGATGATGCCGCCGTACTCCTGGTCAGTGCCGGGCATGAAGCCCGGGACGTCGACGAAGGTGAGCAAGGGGATGTTGAAAGCATCGCACGTGCGTACGAAGCGTGAGGCCTTCTCCGACGAGTCGATATCGAGCACACCGGCCAGCACGGCGGGCTGATTGCCCACGATCCCCACCACCCGGCCCCCCATGCGGGCGAAGCCGCACGTGATCGACATGGCCCAATGGCGGTGCACCTCGAAGTAGTCGCCGTCGTCGACCACGAGGGCAATGACCTTCTTCATGTCGTAAGGCTGGTTGGGGGACGCCGGCAGGATATCGATGAGCTCGGGCACCATCCGGTCGGGCTCGTCGCCGCTCATCTCGACGGGCGGCTCCTCCAGGTTGTTGGAGGGGAGGAACGAGAGCAGGTGGCGCACGTCGTCGAGGCAGGCCTTCTCGTCGGGGGAGACAAAGGTGGCCACACCCGACTTGGTGGCGTGGCTCATGGCGCCCCCGAGTTCTTCGAGGGTGACATCCTCTCCGGTGACCGTCTTCACCACGTCGGGGCCGGTGATGAACATGTGGGACGTGCCTTGGACCATGAAGATGAAGTCGGTCATGGCCGGCGAGTAGACAGCTCCCCCGGCGCAGGGCCCCAGGATCACGCTGATCTGGGGGATCACGCCCGAGGCCGTCACGTTGCGCAGGAAGATGCCGCCGTAGGAGTGCAGCGAGACCACGCCCTCTTGGATGCGGGCTCCGGCGCCGTCGTTGAGCCCGATCATGGGGACCCCGGTCGATGCCGCCAGGTCCATGACCTTGTGGATCTTCTCGGCGAACACCTCCCCCAGAGCGCCGCCGAAGACCGTGAAGTCCTGGCTGAAGAGGCAGACCCGCCGGCCGTCGATGGTCCCGAATCCGGTGATCACACCATCGGTGTAGGGGCGATTGTCCTCCAGCCCCATCCCGTGGGCCCGGTGGCGGGCCAGCATGTCGAGTTCCTGGAAGGAGCCCTCATCTAGGAGGTAGTCGATCCGTTCCCGTGCCGTCAGCTTGCCCTTGCCGTGGTGCCGCTGGACGGCGGCCTCGCTCCCGGCGTGGAGGGCCTCGTCCTTGCGGGCCGCCAGCTCCGCCAAGCGCTCGGCCATCGAATGTTCCATACTGGGGCAGGCTAACGCTCCAGAGCGACTGGCCCGAATTGTGACCGCAAGTTCTCGAATGGGAACAAGTTCTATTTCATTGGCACAATCAGGGGACTGGCCGGGGGAATTGACAGTGGACCAGCATCGGAGTCCCGGATGTTGGGGAGTGGAATAGGGGGCGATAGACGTGGCGCTTCTCCAGGTGGTGGAGGCGGAAGTTCGGTTTGGTGGAGTACACGCCCTGCGGGGGGTCGACCTGTCCGTAGACCCGGGCATGGTGACCGGCCTGATCGGTCCCAACGGCGCCGGCAAGACCACGCTCTTCAACACCATCTGCGGCCTGCAGAGTCTGAACGGCGGCCGGATTTCCTTCGACGGGAACTCCATGGATGGATTGGGTCCCCATAAGCGGGCCCGGCTGGGCATCGCCCGCACGTTCCAACGACTCGAGGTGTTCGGCTCCCTCTCCGTGCGGGAGAACGTGCTGGCTGCCGCCGAGATCCGGCGGCGCTGGTCCCGTGACAAATCCGACGCCGCCGCCAACGCCGATGAGATGCTCGCCCTTGTCGGGCTGACCGCGCTGGCCGATCGTTCCGCCGACACGCTGCCAACAGGACAGGCCCGGCTCCTCGAGCTGGCCCGGGCCCTGGCCACCAAGCCCCGCCTCCTTTTGCTGGACGAGCCGTCGTCCGGGTTGAGCGATACCGAGGGCGATGAGCTCGGCGACCTCCTCGTCCGACTGGCCGAGGGCGGCATGGGGGTCCTGCTGGTCGAGCACGACATGGCGCTGGTCATGCGCATCTGCGCCGTGCTGAACGTGCTCGATTTCGGCGCCGTCCTGACCGTCGGCACGCCGGAGCAAATTCGGGCCGACGAGCGCGTCCGGGCGGCCTATCTCGGCACGGTGGACGATCCCGAGGAAGAGGCCGTGGCGCACCCCGTCGAGCCGCTGGCCATGACCGGGGTCGGTGCCGATGGTTGACCTCGACGTCCCCACCGAGACGGCGGCCGACTCTCGCCCCGTGTTGGAACTGCGTGACGTGCACGCTGCCTACGGGCAGATCGAGGTGTTGCACGGGATCGATTTCTCCGTCGCGTCGGGGGGCGTCCTGGCCCTCCTCGGGCCGAACGGCGCGGGCAAGTCAACCTCGCTCCGGGTAGCCAGCGGCCAGATGGTGCCCACATCGGGGTGCCTCCATGTCCTCGGTCGCCATTGCAACGGGCTGAAGCCCGACGCGTTGTCCCGAGCGGGGATGTGCACCCTGCCCGACGGCCGCGGCATCTTCCCCAACCTCACCGTGACCGAGAACCTGCGGCTCATGACGTTCGGCGGATCGACCCGCGCCCAGGTCGAGGAGCTGACCTTCGCCCGCTTCCCCCGCCTCTCCGAGCGCCGCGGCCAAGTTGCCGGGACCCTCTCGGGCGGCGAGCAGCAGATGTTGGCCATGGCCCGCACGCTCAGCGTGGAGCCGGCGGTGCTCCTGCTCGATGAGATCTCCATGGGGCTGGCTCCGATGATCGTGGCCGAGCTCTACGAATTGGTGGCGCAGATCGCGGCCGAAGGGGTGGCCGTCGTCCTGGCGGAGCAATTCGCCGCCACCGCCCTCGGTGTGGCCACCCATGTGGCCGTGGTCGTGCAGGGTCGTATCGTGGCATCGGGGACTCCCGACGCACTCCCCGACGACCTGGCGGATGCGTACCTAGGAGGTGTCGCCGCATGAACGCACCAACGCGCCAACGAAAGGGGCGGCGGCTCCCCGTCCTCGGTCTGGTCTCTGTGCTCACCCTGGGCGGCGGCTCGGGCCTGACCGCCTTCATGCTCTTGAGCGCACCCGCCGGGGCCGACACCACGTTGGGCGGGTTCACCGTCACCGCACTGGCCGAGGCATCGACCTCCCAGTACGAGCAACCGAATCTCCCCATACCAGCCACGCCCACCGCTGAATTCGATCAAGGCTATGCCGCCACCACGGACAACTACGGGCCGACCGGGAGTGCCGTGGCGTCAACGGTTTACCCGGGTCAGGTCATAGCCAACTCGGGCCCGGAAGCGGGCCTCCTCTTTCCCGGGGCCCCCATTCCCCCGCTCCCCCTATGGCCGGTTGAGGCGACGAGCAACTACCCGCAGACGCCCAACAGTGCGACCACGAACAAGCCCGGGGTGAACATGGAGGCCACGTCCACGGCCAATGCCAACACCGCCACCGCCACCATCGGCAACAACAGTCCCACGGCCGGCGCGGCCACCAACACGACCACTACAAAGTTGGGTGCGGGCACCGTCACCGGAGCGGTGGGCAGCCTGACGGGTGGGACATCGACCTCGGGGAGTGGCAACCCGGCGGAGTCGACCTCCTCCCTCATGGGGATTTCGAGCAGCTCGGGCACCTCGACGTCGGGCGCATCGGGCGCGCTGGCGTCGGCGTCGGCCAGCGCTACCGACTCGGGCATCTCCATCCTGGCCGGCCTCATCTCCATCGGGAGCGTGACCTCGACCGCCACCGCCACCTCTGACGGCACCACCGGCAAGGTAGGGGGCTCGACCGTGGTGAGCAACGTCGTCATCGCCGGCGAACCGGCCACGGTCGACACCAGCGGGATTCACGCCGCCGGCAACAGCTCGCCGGGGGCGCCCTCGTTGTCGGTCATGAACACCGTGCTGAGCGAGCTCGGCATGACCATGACCGTGACCGATCCCACCGATGTGGTGAAAGGTGCGGCGGCCAGCCGCACGCTCGATGGGCTCCGGATCACCATCAACCTCACCACCCTGGACGCGGCGGCCAACAAGTACTCCACCCTTCTTCCGGCGTCGTTCACCTCCAAGCTCCCGCTGCCTATTCCCAACGCCCAGCAAATGACCCTGGACCTGGGCACGGTGTCGGTGGGCTCGACCGCCTCGCCGGCCTTTGTCGTCGGCAACTCGGGTGCTGTCTCCATCCCAGTCCCGACGGTCACCACCCCTCCGGTGCTCACCACCGGCTCGACCGGCAACACCGGCAACCTCGGATCAACCGGCTCAGGGATCACCTCGGGTTCTTCCTTCGGTGGCACCAGCGGAACCCCGGGCACCAGCGGGAGCAGTCCGGGCACGGGGGGAACGGGATCGCTGGCTTCGACATCGGCGATCACGCCGGTGTTCAGCGGCATCGGCGCCGGACTGATCCTGCTCGGGATCGCAGCCGCAGCAGCGACGGCCTACGGTTACCGGCGAGTTGACGATCTCACCGAGCTGGAGGGCCTGGACTGCGTCTACGCCGACCCGCAGACCGAGTTCTTCACCGAGGCTGGCCAGGCCATCAACAATGCGGGAGGCATTGGCGCATGACGATGTTGGGAAGTTCAAGCGGTGTGGGACCGCCGACCGAAGAGGTCGAGGTCCACAGCCTGCCGGAGCCGCCTCCGGAAGATGACGGGTTCACCGCCAACGGAGCGGTGGCCGATGGCCCTACGCCCGTGCCCAATCGCCTGCAAAGGTTGGCCCAGGTGGTCGACCGGTCGCGCCGTGGCCGCTCCGACCGCGACATCCGCAAGATCATGCACATGGTCGGCATGGCCATCCTCAGCTTCGGCTTCGTGGCCATCTTTCTCGGTTGGTACGGCGCCTCGCACGAACCGCACCTGTTCGAATGGATCCCCTATCTGATCTCCGGAGGCCTGGGTGGTCTAGCCATGGTCATCGCCGGGGGCGTCCTTGTTCGCAGTGCCTGGAGCCTGCGCCAGATTGAGGAGATGCGGCGCAATACCGGAGCCATCGTGCGCTCGGTGGAGCGCCTCGAGAGCGTCCTGGCCACACTCACGGACACGCACCACGATGACCAGTTGCAGGAGCAGAACTGACCCATGGACCGCACACCGACCCGAATCCGATCCACCCGCCACCTCCGGTTCGCCGCGGTCACCCTGATGGCCGGCCTGGCCCTGGTGACGTCCGCCTGCGGATCACGCCTCGACGCGACGCAGCAGGCCGCGGCCCAGGGCTCAGGTTCAGGCAGCGGCTCGGGCGGCGGCTCGGGCAGCGGCACGGGGGCGGCCACCGGAAACACCGGTGCGGGCACGGCCGGCACGGCCGGCACGGCCGGCACGGCCGGCACAGCAGGTACGGCCGGCACGGCGGCCACGGCCGGCACGGCGGCGTCCAAGACGGGCACGGTCAAGACCGGCGCCACCGCGGCCGGAGCCGGCGCCACCGCGGGCGGAGCTGCCGCCACGGCTAATTCGACCGCCCCCTGCGGCGCCAACGGGAACCAGACCCCGGCCGGTGGCAATGGTGGGGCCACCGACGTCGGAGTGACTGCTACTTCTATCTCCCTGGGCAACATCGCCAGCATCAGTGGAGTGGCTCCCGGCTTGACCCAGAGCGCCCAGCAGGCCACCGAGGCCTGGGCCGCCTACGTGAACAGTCAGGGCGGGATCTGCGGTCGCCAGATCTCCATCGCCCCCTACGACGACGGCAACAATTCGGGCACCAACTACGCCAAGGCCCAGCAGGCCTGCACTTCCAACTTCGCCATGGTGGGCAATGCGTCCGGGTTCGACGACGGGGAATCCCAGGCCGTGAGCGCCTGCAGCATCCCCGTCCTGGGCGCTGAGGTCTCCACGGCCGCCGCTGGTGCGGTGGCGGATATCTTCGGGGCTAGCCCCGGCAACTTGCACTACTGGGCGCTGGGGCCGGCCAACTACCTCAAGGCGACCTATTGCCCGGCGGGGACCCCGGACGCCAGTTGCCCTATCACCCACGCCGCCATGATCTATCTCAATGTGTCGGCTACCCAGACCCAGGCGGCCCATGAGGTGGCGGCCTACCAATCCGTCGGTTTCAAGTATGTCTACAACCAGCCGGCGGCGGCGACCCAGAGCAACTATGCGGCCAATGTGCAGGCCATGCAGCAAGCAGGGGCGCTTTATGTGACGGAGTACTCCGACGCCTCGTCGGCGGAACGGCTCCTCCAGGCCATGCAGCAGTACAACTTCACCCCGCCGGTGGTGGACTGGTTCTCCGAGGAGTACTCGCCTGAATTCGCCCAGCAGACCCAGCCGCAGTCCAACGGCGACCTCGTGTTGCTCTCAGCTACGCAACCGTACGAGGACGCGGGCTCCAATCCGGGCATGCAGCTCTTCTTGAGTTGGCTGAACCGTGTGGCACCAGGGGCCCACCACGACATCTTCGGCATCCTGGCCTGGTCGGCCGGCCTGGCCTTCGAGCAGGCGCTCAAGGCGGTCGGTCCCAAACTGACCCGGCCCGCCATCCTGGCCCAGATCAAGACCATCAATGGCTGGACCGGGGGCGGCATCACCCCGCCCTTTGACATCGGGAACAAAATCCCTTCCAAGTGCTTCGCGTACTTCAAGATCGAGAACGGAGCCTTCCAGCGGGTCTATCCGACCGCCCCCAATACCTTCGACTGCAATAGCGCCAACTTCCAGTACTAGTCCTGGTCCCCCATGCACGAATTCATCGCCTACACCATCATCGGGCTGGTCGTGGGGGCGGCCTATGCCGTGGCCGCCATGGGACTAGTGGTGACCTACTCGACGTCGGGCATCTTCAACATCGCCCACGGGGCCATCGGCATGCTGATGGCGTTCGTCTTCTGGCAGCTCTCGGTCCCCTGGCATGTCCCCGCAGGTCTCGCGTTCGTCATCACCGTCTTCATCCTGGCTCCCCTTTTCGGGGCCTTTGTCGAACGGGTCCTGATCAGGCGGGTGTCCAGCGCCTCGGTGTCGGTGACCCTGGTGGTGACCATCGCCCTCACCCTTGTCCTCATCGGTCTGGTGGACAAAATCTGGCCGCCCACTTCGAGGGTGGTGGCCCCGTTCTTCGGCAACCACGGGTTCAATCTCTTGGGGGTCTTCGTCATCTGGCAGGACTTGATCACCATCATCATCGCCATGGCCATCGCCATCGGGCTGCGCCTCCTCCTCTTCCGCACCCGGGCCGGCATCGCCATGCGCGGGGTGGTGGACAACCGGGAGCTCATCGGCCTCTTCGGCGGGCGGCCCTCCCGGTCATCCACCTTCAGCTGGTCGATCGGCGCGTCCCTGGCCTCGGTGGCGGGGATCCTTGTGGCCCCGACCTTGCAACTGGACCCGATCATCTTGACCCTCCTGGTGATCGATGCCTACGCCGCGGCCATGGTGGGTCGCCTGCGCAGCCTCCCCATGACTTTCGTAGGGGCACTGGCCGTCGGTCTCTTGTCGTCGTATGCCACGGGGTACTTCCCGACGACAGGATTCTGGAACTCGACGCCCATTCAGGGCCTCAAGCTCTCCGTGCCCTCGGTCCTCCTGTTCATCGTCCTGCTGGCGCTCCCCATGAGCCGGCTGCGGAGCGGGGTGCAACGACGTCAGGTGGGACTGCCGACCGCCTCATTGGCGCGCAGTATCCAGGGCGGCGTGCTGCTGGTGGCGGCCGTGGCCGTCGGGGTCAACTTCCTCAATCCGGGCAATGTGGTGACCCTGGGCATCTCGCTGGCCACCGGTCTGGTGTGCCTCTCCCTGGTCCCGCTGGCCGGATGGGGCGGCCAGGTGTCCCTCTGCCAGATGACCTTCGCCGGCCTGGGGGCCTTCGCCATGTCGAAGTTCGGCCATGGCGGCTCCATCTTCGGCCTGGTGGCCGCGGCCGGACTGGCCGCCGTCGTCGGTGCCATCGTCGCCCTGCCGGCCTTGCGTCTGCGGGGCCTGTACCTGGCCCTGGCCACCATGGCGTTCGCCACCGCCATGGACAACATGTTCTTCCCGTCCGCCGTCGTCTTCGGCTTCAACGGGTCCGTGCACATCGAACGGCCCTCGCTGTTCGGCCTCCACGTGTCGACGGACAAGTCGTTCGACATCTTCCTGGCGGTGGTGTTCGCCGCGCTGGCCATCGGCCTCCTGGCCATGCGGAGAGGCTCCTTCGGCCGGGTGCTCATCGCCATGAAGGACTCTGAAGCGGCCTGTGCCACGCTCGGGCTGAGCCTCACCATGACGAAGCTGCTTGTCTTCGCCCTCTCCGCCGCCATTGCCGGACTGGCCGGCGCCCTCCTCGGGGGTGCGGAATCGGTGGCCGGGGCCACCTCCTTCCTCATGCTGCAGAGCCTGCCCATACTGGTCGTCCTGGTCGTGGCGGGCGGAGCCATCTGTTCGGGCGCGCTGGTGGGTGGATTGGCGCTCGGATTCCTCCCCAGCGGGGTGGAGTACCTGTTCATCGGCGGCGCCGGCGTCATTCTGGGTGCCAACCCCGAGGGTCTCCTGCCCATCGCCTACCTGCGGGGGAACCGGCTGTGGAAGGGCATGGCCCCGAGGGACGTCGATGGACCATCGGCGGCGCTCCTTGGTACGGACAAGGCGGGCGCGCTCGCCGGGGGCACCGCCGCCTAACTGGCGAGGTCTCTTCGGCCGGCCGCACCGACCGGCCGCGATTGTCGGGGTCGGAGCCACCAGCTATCATCTCCTGTCTGCCATGTGAGGCTTCGGCCAGCGCGGGACCCGCGCACATGGATTCACCATTTCAGTATCGAGAGGTAGCGCGTGCCCACAATCGCCCAGCTCGTCCGCAAGGGACGGCAGGCCAAGGTGACCAAGACCAAGACCCCGGCACTCAAGGGCGCGCCCCAGCGCCGGGGGGTCTGCACCCGCGTGTACACGACGACCCCGAAGAAGCCCAACTCAGCCCTGCGCAAGGTGGCCCGTGTCCGCCTGTCCTCGGGCGTGGAGATCACCGCCTACATCCCCGGTGTGGGCCACAATCTGCAGGAGCACTCCATCGTCCTGGTCCGCGGCGGTCGGGTGAAGGACCTCCCTGGTGTGCGCTACAAGGTTGTCCGTGGTGCCCTCGACACCTCGGGCGTCCGTGAGCGCAGCCAAGCCCGCAGCCGCTACGGCGCCAAGAAGGAGTCCTAGTCGATGCCCCGTAACGGACCTGCCACCCGGCGCGAACTCGCCCCGGACCCCGTCTACCGCTCGGTCCTGGTGACCCAGGTGGTCAACAAGGTGCTCTCGCGCGGCAAGCGGACGCTGGCCGAGCGCATCGTCTACACGGCCCTGTCCCTGGTCGAGGAGCGTTCCGGCGGCGACCCAGTCGCCGCTCTCAAGCGAGCGGTGGAGAACACCCGCCCCGAGCTCGAGGTCAAGAGCCGTCGCGTCGGTGGCGCCACTTACCAGGTGCCGGTCGAGGTGCGTCCCCGTCGGGCCACCACCCTGGCGCTGCGCTGGCTGACCACCTACTCGCGCCAGCGCCGGGAGAAGACCATGGCCGAGCGCCTGGCCGGTGAGATCCTCGACGCCTCCAACAACATCGGCGCCGCCGTCAAGCGCCGTGAGGACATGCACAAGATGGCAGAGTCCAACAAAGCATTCGCCCACTACCGCTGGTAGTGGGCCGCACCCCGTTCCCAAGGACCACAGCGCACCATGGCTGACGCCCCGCCAACCCGCGACTTCCCCCTGGCCAGAACCCGGAACATCGGGATCATGGCGCACATNNATGGACTGGATGGTCCAGGAGCAGGAGCGCGGCATCACCATCACCTCGGCCGCCACCACCTGCAGCTGGCGCGACAATTGGATCAACATCATCGACACCCCGGGACACGTGGACTTCACGGTCGAGGTGGAACGCTCACTGCGCGTGCTCGACGGGGCAGTTGCGGTGTTCGACGCCGTCGCCGGTGTGGAACCCCAGACCGAGACGGTGTGGCGCCAGGCGAACAAATACAGCGTGCCCCGCATCTGTTTCATCAACAAGATGGACCGCATCGGTGCCGACTTCGAGCGCACGGTGGAGATGATCAAGGACCGCCTGGACGCCCTGCCGGCCGTCACTCAGCTGCCCATCGGCGCCGAGTCCGAGTTCAAGGGTGTCATCGACCTGCTGGAGTGCAAGGCCCTGATCTGGGCCAACGACATGGGCGAGGAGTGGCAGGTCACCGACGTGCCCGACGCCATGGCGACCGACGTCGAGGATGCCCGCCACCAGCTCATTGACGTGGTCTCCAATTTCGACGACGTCATCATGGAGAAATACCTGGCCGAGGAGTTCATCACGGCCGAGGACCTGCGCCGGGCCCTGCGCACGGCCACCCTGGCCGCCGCCGTGGTGCCGGTGCTGTGCGGTTCGGCCTTCAAAAACAAGGGTGTCCAGCCCATGCTCGACGCCGTGATCGACTACCTGCCCAGCCCGTTGGATCTGCCCCCCACCCAGGGCATACGCCCGAACCATCCCGAGGACGTGGAGGAGCGCAAGGCCGACGACAGCGACGCCTTCTCGGCGCTGGCCTTCAAGATCATGACCGACCCCTTCGTGGGCAAGTTGACCTACATCCGGGTCTATTCGGGCATGCTGACCAAGGGCTCCTCGATCTCCAACTCCACCAAGGACAAGAAGGAGCGGGTGGGGCGCATCCTCCAGATGCACGCCAACCACCGCGAGGACAAAGACGCCATCTTCGCCGGCGACATCATGGCCGTGGTCGGGCTCAAGAACACCACCACCGGCGATACCCTGTGTGACCCGGGCCACCCCATCGTGCTGGAAGCTCTGGTCTTCCCCGAGCCGGTGATTCACGTGGCCGTCGAGCCAAAGACCAAGGCCGACCAGGACAAACTCTCCCGGGCCCTGTACTCGCTCAGTGAGGAGGACCCGACCTTCCGCGTACGTTCCGACGAGGAGACCGGTCAGACGGTGATCTCGGGCATGGGCGAGCTCCACCTCGAAGTCCTGGTCGACCGCATGTTGCGCGAGTTCAGCGTGGACGCCAATGTGGGCAAGCCCCAGGTGGCCTATCGCGAGACCATCCGCAAGCCGGTCGAGAAGATTGAGGAGAAGTACGTCCGCCAGACCGGTGGCCGGGGCCAGTACGGCCACGTGGTCATCAGTGCCGAGCCCACGGGGCCCGGCGGCGGCTACGAGTTCATAGACAAGATCAGCGGAGGGGTGATCCCCAAGGAGTACATCTCCTCGGTGGATGCCGGCATTCAGGAGGCCCTGACCTCGGGCATCCTGGCCGGCTACCCGACCGTGGACGTTCGGGTCCTCCTCACCTACGGCTCGTACCACGACGTGGACTCCTCGGAAATGGCCTTCAAGATCGCCGGGTCGATGGCCATCAAGAAGGCCCTGAGGGCCGCCAGCCCGGTCCTGTTGGAGCCGGTGATGGCCGTGACGGTGACCACGCCCGACGACTACATGGGCGACGTCATCGGCGACCTCTCCTCCCGCCGGGGGAAGATGGAAGGCATGGACCAGCAGGGCAGCAGCCATGTGATCAACGCGCAGGTACCGCTGGCCGATATGTTCGGCTACGCTACTGACCTGCGTTCGCGCACCCAGGGTCGCGCCACATACACGATGCAGTTTCACTCGTACAACGAGGTGCCCGAGTCGATCTCCAAGGAGATCATCGCCCGGGCCAAAGGGGAGTAGCCCGGACCTCGGGTTGCGGGGCACAGGTCGCAAAAAGGAAAATCAAAGCGGTGTTAAGTCGCCGCGGCGGGCCCATGGTGGTCCCGTCCGATAGCAGGGAGTAGTTACGGCGATGGCCAAGAAGAAGTTTGAGCGCACGAAGCCCCACGTGAATGTGGGAACGATGGGTCACATCGACCACGGCAAGACCACGCTCACCGCAGCGATCACCAAGGTCCTGTCGGAGAAGAACCCCAACACCGAGTTCACCTCGTTCGACAAGATCGACGCCGCACCGGAGGAGAAGCAGCGCGGCATCACGATCACCATCGCCCACGTCGAGTACGAGACGGAGAAGCGCCATTACGCCCACGTCGACATGCCCGGCCACGCCGACTACATCAA
>PNAT01000025.1 GCA_003169675.1 Acidimicrobiaceae bacterium | reverse complement strand
AGGGCACCGACATTGGGATCGTGCTCTGAATAGGTCGATATCCCGGCGGGTTGGCGTCTTAACTCATCACGGTAGGAAGACTCTCGGTCGACGCGCCTTGGGTTTCTCATTCCACCGGAGGGTGGCCCAGTAAACGCGCTGACCGAATGGCGAGGACTCGCCCCATGGTGCGATTACACGGGTGATCCACGGGACCTGGGCTAAGTGACATGGAAGCACATTCAGCCCCTCCCATCGATGTCCTTGCCTAAGCATGCCAAGGCTCAAAGCAGTTGTTGATACAAGGCGAAAGTGTCTAGATCGAAGGCGACGAAGCAGACGAGGGTGACGTCGGTCGGGGTCTCTCGCACAGTGGTGATCGCAATGGCAGCAGCGAGCTGGGCGGGATAGCCATAGATGCCCGTTGAGATGGCCGGAAACGCGATGGACGTAGCACCAAGTTCGTCAGCCACGGCCAAACAGCTTCGGTAACAGGAGGCCAAGATCTCCGCTTCCTGGTGCGCTCCGTCCCGCCACATCGGCCCGACCGTGTGGATGATCCACCGGGCGGCCAACTTGAAACCCTCGGTGGCTACCGCATGACCAGGCGCGCACTCTCCGATTACACGGCATGCTGCTTGGAGCTCGGTCACCCCTGCGGCCCGGTGAATGGCGCCGTCAACGCCACCACCACCAGCCAGTTGTCGATTTGCCGCGTTGACCACGGCATCGACGCGCGCCGCGGTGATGTCGCCCAGCGCAGCTTCGAGCCGCGGATTAGACCGCGCCATCACCACCTCGACAAAGGAGTTGCTGGTAGTGGGGTTCAGCCCGCCGGGGCGAGAGAGATGAGTGAGACCGAGTGAGCCGGCGCGGTCGGGTGAATCTTTTCGCCCCAATTCGAGAAGATCACTGTTCCCTGAATGGACGTGGTGGCCTTACCCGGATTGGTTACTTCTTCGACCGGACGCGGCGTGCTGCCCGATTGGACATAGAGCACCACGGGAACCTTGGAACCCGTTGAAGTGCTGACGAAGCCCTTGATGGCCTGCGTGGTTTGGTTACCGATCATCTTGTTGCCACCCGACGTGTATGGCCCGGACATCTTCAGCTCGGTGGCCACGTCCTTGTTGCGCAGCCCGCTGACCAGTTGGGCCAAGGTCGCGTTGGCAGTGGGGAAGGACAGCCATTTGTTGGCGTAGGTGGTGGACTGGGCCGCGGTGAGTCCCAATATGTTCTGCAGGGCAATGGCGTTTCCCTGCAAGTAACCAGTGGACCCGACCAGGATTACCTCTACCCTCTCGGTCAACGAACCCTTCCGCACGGTGAGCACCTGCGACCCCGATGTCTTGCCGGTATCACCGATCACGTCGATGGTGACGCCCTGTTCGGACGCCTTCGAGACGTAGTGGACTCCTTGGCTGCCCGCCGTCCGGAGTGCCGCCTGGTACTCGGTCTGGGCGTTAGACGATGCGCCGGCCGAACCGGACAAGGCGGTGATTCCCACCACTGATGTGGCAATGCTGATGCCAACCGCGCCAACGATTCGAGGACTGCGTCGCATGGTGCTCCTTCTCCGGCACCCGCTGCGGCGGCTGCTCAACGGGCCTTGGGCCCGGCGATCCGATGTGGGCTCATTCTCCCATGTCAGCGGCATCAATGATCGTCGGGTCCCACACTGTCCTCTCAGACGGCGTTGACCGAACCAAGCGTGATCGACGCATTGGGGGCCATAGGTGTCACAGCCTCACCCCATTTGGAGAAGACGATGTGTTCAATGCCGTTCGGCTCTCCCCGCGCCCCCACGGTGTCCTCCTCCACGACCAGATGCCGACCCGACGCACGCACGAACAAGATGGCACGCATCGGCTTGAGACCCTGCAGGTCCTGGGTTCCGAGTATGCCTTCTACCTCGTAGCCGTCGAGCATGCGAGATGGGCCGAGGGTATAGGGGCCCTTGAGCGCAATTTCTTGGGCGACGTCGCGCGAGCGAACGCCGGCCACGACTTGGGAGAATGTTGGATTGTTGGTCGAGAACAGGACCCATTTACCCATGTCCGTCGCCGCTTGGGTCGGAGATAGACCGGTCAGGCTTTCCAGCGCCACGACGTTCCCCTTCAAGTAGGTGATGTCGCCGATTACGATCAGCGACGCATTGTCGGTCGCCGCCCCCGTGCCAACGAGAACCTCCTGGGTACCCGAGGCCGGACCGGCGTCACCACTTTCGAGAATCGGGACTTTTGAGATCGTGCCATCAGTTGCATAGTGCACCGACCACGACTTCGTGGTGGCCAGGGCCTGGTGGTACAAAGTGGCCGCGTTGGACGTGGCGCCTGCCGGGAGTGCCGGTGTGCCCAGGGCGGCTGCCAGGGCTCCGGTCATGGCTACACACGCTCCCCACGTGCCGTGTCGGATTCGCACCACACCTCCATTCTCCCTGAGCACGCGCTCGGCGCCAGCATCACACGTGCAGGGGGATTGGCCGAGGCGGGTGCGGGGACCAGCCCCGGCACCCCCGGAGTTCGACTCTCCCGCCACGGTCGGTGTCCCCGCCTCCAGTGCGGTTGAAGGCCGGAAGAGTCAGTGGTTCAGGTCTGGGGCCGAAAAGGAGTGCACCCAGCGGTTCTGGGCGACCGTTTCTCTGTAGTGAGGGTCCACGCAGGGCGAACATATGTTCGTTAGTATGGGCGGAGAGGCAGAGCCGGTCGGGGCGTTGTCACACCCCATCCGTAGGGTCACACCACCAGATTGAGGGCAGACAGGATGGCGGTCCGAGGGCCGGCATAGACAGGTCGCAGCACAGAACAACGAGGAGAGATAGATGGCCGAAGAACGGGACAAGGCGCTGGAAGCAGCGTTGGGCCAGATAGAGAAGCAGTTCGGCAAGGGCTCCGTCATGCGGATGGGCGACAACCTGAGCATGAACATCGAGTCCATACCGACCGGAGCACTCTCACTCGACCTGGCGTTGGGCATCGGAGGGCTGCCTCGAGGACGCATCGTGGAGATCTACGGGCCGGAATCCTCGGGAAAGTCGACCCTGGCCATGCATTCGGTGGCCGAGGCGCAGCGCAACGGCGGGATCTGCGCCTACATCGA
>PNAT01000174.1:45700-50685 GCA_003169675.1 Acidimicrobiaceae bacterium | reverse complement strand
TGGTCGAGCCGTGGGAGCTCGGCATCCGGAAGGCCAAGGAGTTCCTCCTCACCGGCGACACCATCGATGCCCAGGAGGCCTGGCGCCTGGGGCTGGTCAACCGGGTCGTGCCGCGCTCCGAGTTGGCGGCGCGCACTCGGGAGTTGGCAGATCGCATTGCCCTCGTACCACCCGTCACGGCCCAGACGGTCAAGGACACCCTCAATCACACCGGCACCTTGATGGGCAAGCGCGATGCCTTGAAGTACCACTTCATGGCCCATCACTGGGTGCACAATTCAGCCACGGCGCTGGGCGCTCTGGCGGCGCGACGGGAAAAGGGTTCCATGAAGGAGGTCTTCGCCGAGCGCGACCAGGGCCAGCCCACCGCATGAGCGGTCCACTCAGTGGCATCCGGGTGATCGATGTCGGCACCCGGATTTCGGCACCCTTCTGTGCCGGCCTGCTCGGTGAGTTGGGAGCCGATGTCATCAAGGTGGAGCTCCCCGGCCAGGGTGATTTCATGCGCAGCATGGGACCGTTCCTCCCGGTCGACGACGGCCCCGACTACTCCCTGTCCTGGTCCGTCGAGGGGCGTGGTCGGCGGGGCATCACCTGCGATCTCCGGCATCCGGAAGGAAAGGAGCTGTTCAAACGGCTGACGTCCATAGCTGACGTGCTGTGTGAGAATTTCCGGCCGGGCACGATGGAGAAGTGGGGTCTGGGTCCGGACGATCTGGCCGACGATCTGGTGTACGTGCGCATAAGCGTGTTCGGTCAGACCGGTCCCTACGCCCCCCGTCCCGGGCTTGACCGCCTGGGTATCGCCTTCGGTGGTCTCCTCCACTTGACCGGTGATCCTGATCGTCCGCCCGTCAGGCCGGGCGTCACCGTGTCGGATTACCTGACCGGAGTGTTCGCCGCCTTTGCTGCGGTGTCATCGCTCTATGGGAGGGACAGGGCACAAGGCGGACAGGCGGGGCGGGGCGAGGTCATTGACGCGCCCTTGTACGGCGCCATTCTGCGCATTCTGGAGTGGACCCTGGCTGGCTACGACCGGCTCGGCACGGTGCGGCAGCGGGAAGGCAATCGGCTCTCCCATTCGGCCCCTCTCGACAACTACCCGACGGCCGACGGCCTTTTCGTGTGCATTGTGGCCGGTTCGGACGCCAATTTCTCCCGCCTTTGCGCAGCCATGGGAACACCCGAATTGGCTGCCGATCCCCGCTTCGCCACCTTGGCAGAACGGGCGTCGAGAGGCGACGAGATCAACGGATTGGTGGCCGAGTGGACGTCGTCGCTGACCAGTGACGTGATCACGGAGCGTTGCGTCGAGCACGATGTGCCGATAGGGACCGCCTACAGCGCCGCCGAGATCTTCGCTGACCCCCACATGATCGCCCGTGGTGACCTGGTGTCGGTCGACGACCCGGTCATTGGCCCGGTGCGCCAGCAGGCTCCCTATCCCCGGCTCCTCCACCACCCCACGCCAGTCCCCGGCGGCGCGCCCCGATTGGGGGAGCACAATCACGACGTGTGGTGCGATCTGGTGGGACTGACCGACGGCGAATTGGCCGACCTGGTCGAGCGCGGCGTCGTCTAGTTCGGCGCGCTTCGTCTGAGTCTTAGGCCACCACGCGACCGAGATAGGCGGCACCGCCGAAGCCGAAGATGCCACCGTCGGAGCCGGCCAGCCAGTAGCCACCGGTGGCCGGGTCAGCGGCCATCCCGACCACGGGGGCCGCCAGGTGCGTGCCACCGAGCGAGCCGTCGTAGCCCGCCTGGCCGAAGGTGAAGATGCCGCCGTCGGCGGCCACGAAGCGGTAGCCCATGCCGTTGGTCAGGGCCTCCATGCCGACAATGGGCTTGTTGAGGTGCAGGGCACCGGTGCTGCCGAAGAAGGGGGCCCCGAAGCTGAAGATCCCGCCGTCGGCCGCCACCAGCCAGTAGCCGCCGGTGGCCCGGTCAGTGGCCATGCCGACGATGGGCTGGTTGAGCACCGTGGCGCCCATGCTGCCGTTGAAGGGGGCATCGCCGAAGGCGAAGATCCCACCGTCAGACGCCACCATCCAGTAGCCGTTGCCGTCGGGCGTCGAGGTCATGCCGACAATGGGCTTGACCAGATGGAGGGCACCGGCGCTGCCGTGGAAAGCGGCGTCGCCGAAGGTGAAGATCCCACCGTCGGCCGCCACCATCCAGTAGCCGCCACCATCAGGGGTGGCCGCCATGCCGACGATCGGAGAGTTGAGGGTATGCCCGGCCATGGAGCCGAAGTTCTGAGCCGCCCCGAAGTTGGCCACGTCGCCGTTGGCCTGGACTTCCCAGTAGCCCGATCCGTTGGAGAGTGTGGCCACACCCACGGTGTTGGCCGAGGAGACCGCGTTGCCCATCACCTGGTTCCAGGTCAAGGTGACATCGCTGGGTGCGCCGCCACAGGTGCTGGTGACCTCGGCGGCGATGGAACCGCCGGCGTAGCCCGTCGACGAGAAGGCGGCGCCCATGGACAGGGTGGGTGCTCCGTTCGGGCACGGAGCGAACTGGTGCAAG
Source organism: Acidimicrobiaceae bacterium (assembly GCA_003169675.1). Taxonomy (GTDB): domain Bacteria; phylum Actinomycetota; class Acidimicrobiia; order Acidimicrobiales; family RAAP-2; genus Bog-473. Next base: position 48,159 of record PNAT01000174.1, on the reverse strand, counting down.
ATGATGTCGCGGTGGCCCCAGCACTGTGACATGGTCAAGAGTCCGCAGGCCTGGTTCGAGGTGGACGAACCCGATCCGCCCCAGCCGTCGTCGTACATCCAGTAGTAGTCGGCTTCGAGGACCGAGGTGAGCCCACCGGCCCAGATCGAACCCCCGTAGGTCACCTGCGACCCACCGCTGAGCGTGGTCGAGATGGCCGGGTCAGCACCGGCGTTGGCCCCCCCCTGGGCATCGGCGCTGAGCTGGGCCGTCATGTAGCCGATGACCGGCTCACCCCGGTCGATGCGCTCGAGGTTGACGATGACGAAGACCTGCTCGGGAATGGACATGTTGGCCAGGCTGGTCGGGTTGACCGCCAGGGGGCCGACGCCCTCGGCCGCACGGGCGGCGTTGATGGAGGCCAAAAAGTCGCTGCTGCTCGGCGCCATGTTGGCCGAGGGGTTCGAGGGAGGCAGGATGCCGGCGGCACCGGCGGGCGGCGCCATGAAGCTGGCCGAAAGGGAGCCGAGCAGCCCGAGGCCGATAGGCAGGAGAAGCTTGGCGAAGTGGCGGCTCGCCCGGTTCCCCGCCGCCGTGGCCCTGATGCCTTCGAGTTGCTCGCTCTGTCGCACTGTTCCCCTTTGGCCCAAAGACGACGGACCGCTGGGTAACAAGCGAGATGCTGCCTGCACTTTCGGCGACCCGGCTGACTCTGGGAGTCCCGTGGCTTTGCGTCCCCTCTTCACAGAGGGTTTGCCTTTTCGATTGCTCACCCCAGGATGAGGGATCGCCTCACTCGCCCCAAGGACCAAAAGACCTATTTGGCCGCGGCTCCACCTCCTCGCAACCTTGGTGCAACCGCATTGGGCCCTTTGGTGGCCCTGACGAGGGCATTGGCTCGGTGCCGGGAAACTAGGTGGCCGCGATCAGCCTCTCGAGCGCGCGCCGGTCGATCTTCTCCCCTGCCGTGAGCGGCAGGGCGGTGAGCAGGACGAGGTCGTCGGGAAGCTTGTATCGGGCCAGTCGATCGGAGGCGAATCGGCGCAACCCCGAGAGGTCGGGTGCCGCGCCGCCGGGCCGAGGCACGACGACAGCTACGCCCAACTCGCCCATGACGGGATCAACCCGGCTCACGATGGCCACGGCCGCCACTGCCGGGTGGTCGGCCAGCACGGCTTCGACCTCCATCGGGTGCACGTTGTAGCCCCCTCGGACATAGCGCTCGCGGCTGCGACCGGCCAGACGCAGACGCCCGAGGGGGTCGATCCACCCCAGATCTCCGGTGCGCACGCTGCCGTCCTCGGTGAAGGCATCCGAATTGGCGCTGCTGTTGCGCCAGTAGCCATCCATCACCGCGGGCGACCCCAGGCACACTTCCCCGGTCTCACCTGGGGGAAGAAGCTCGCCGTCTTCGGACACGATGCTGAGGCGGACGCCGGGTTGCGGACGCCCCACGCTCACCTCGGCGTCCTCGATGGGGTCCGTGAAGGATGTCCCGCACCCGATCCCGGCCTCGGTACAGGAATAGCGGACGGCCAGGGCCGCCGGGAGGCGTTCCCTGGCCTCCCGGATGAGGGCGGGGGTCGCCGGCCCCCCACCCATCACCACGGCCCGCACGGAGGAAAGGTCGGTGCTGTCGAAGGCGGGGTCCCGCAACATGAGGGCGACCTGGGTCGGCACCCCGCCCAGCGCGGCGATCTTCAGCTCGGCCACCACGCGAAGGGCTTCGGAAGCCTTCCACGGTTGGCGTGAGAGGTACTGGGTGCCGCCCTTCATCAGGTTGCCGGCCAGCTTGGTCGTCGGTCCCAGGTGGGCCAACGCAGAACCGGCCATTGAGTACCCCCCGCCGCCCCACGTGGGGCCCACGTCGCATTGGGTGATGAAATCGATCTGGCGCCCGGCGAACACAGCGCCCTTGGGAGTCCCTGTGGTACCCGAGGTGAACACGATGGCAATGGGCCGGTCCGGATCGGAGGGTAGAGGCGGCGGGCTCTGACCACGCCGACGAAGGCCATCCAGAACGGCCGCGCCTTGACTTGCCGGCTCAACGACCACCGTCTGGCTCCCCTCCACCAGATCTGTCGATGCCAATTCGGCGGTGCAGACAACCACCATGGGATTGGCGGCCCGCAGCACCGCGGCCCGTTCGGCCTGGACCAGCTTGGGATTGACAGCGGCCGTGATGGCGCCCAGCTTGGCGGCCGCCACGTAGGCGATGAAGTGTTCGGGCACCGAGGGAAGGACGAGGGCCACCACGTCACCTTCCCCTACCCCGGTTTCAGCCAAGCCCACGGCGACTTCGTCGGCCATGGTATTGAACTCCTGGTAACTGATCGTCAACCGCTCGTCAGTCACCAGGGCGGGGCTACCCCCGAAGCGCCGCGCCGCTTCAGCTGCGGTTTCGGCGAGCATGGTGTCAGAAGGAGGTGACCGGCTTAGAGGCCGACGGAGATCGACTTGATCTCCGTGAAGGCTTCAAT
>PNAT01000174.1:0-45685 GCA_003169675.1 Acidimicrobiaceae bacterium | reverse complement strand
CTTGGCCACCCGGAAGGCCCGGGCCACATTGGTCGTGTACACGCCTGCCCCCAGTCCGTAGTCGGTGTCGTTGGCCAACCTCACTGCTTCTTCCTCGTCGTCGAACGGCATGGCCACCAGGACCGGGCCGAACACCTCCTCCCGGGCGACCGACATGGTGTTGTCGACATCAGCGAACAAAGTGGGGTTGACGAAGTTCCCTTGCGCCAGGTCACCTCCGGGCCGGCCACCACCGGCGACCAGGCGAGCTCCCTGCGCCGGTGCCTTCTCAATGAAGCCGAGCACACGGTCGAGTTGGCGCTGATTGATGATGGCGCCCGATGTCGTGGCGGTGTCGAACGGATCGCCGAATTGGACCATGTCAACCAAGGTAGCGGCTGCCTCCACGAAGGCGTCGTAGACGCTGCGCTGCACCAGGGAGCGGGTCTGGCACACGCACCCCTGGCCCGACAGGCCCATGGATACCATGCCCATCGCCATCATGGCCGCTCCCTCGACACTCTCGGCATCCTCAAAGATGACGCTGGGCGACTTGCCCCCCAACTCGAGTGTCACCCTCTTGATGGTGTCCCCGCTGGCCGCCAAGATGCGCTTTCCCACGGCCCGGCTGCCGGTGAAGGTGACCTTGTCCACCCCGGGGTGCGTGATGAGCGCCTCACCGGTGGGATCGCCTGGTCCAGGGATCAGATTGAAGACCCCGGGCGGGAAGCCCGCCATCTCGATCAACGCCGCCAACTTCAAAGAGGTGAGCACGGCGTACTCGGACGGCTTGACCACCACGGTGCACCCGGTGGCCAGCGCCGGCGCCACCTTCTGCGCGAAGAGCATCATGGGGGCATTCCACGGGATGATGGCGGCCACCACACCCACCGGCTCGCGGAAGCTCATGATCTGCACGTCGGCCCCCGTCGGTCCGGCCTCATAGGTCGGGTAGGTCGAGCCGCAGATCTTGTCGATCCAGCCGCCGTGATGATCGAAGACTCCGGCTGCCATTTCGTAAGAGACCACCGGCATGGAGGAGAAGGCGATGGGCATGCCCATCTCCAGAGTCTGCAGCCGGTTGAGCTCCTCACCGTGCGCCGCAATGAGTGCCACCAGTCGGTTGAAGTAGGCCTTGCGCTCCTTGGCGGTGATCCGGGGCCACGGCCCCTCGTCGAACGCTGTGCGAGCTGCCGCTACCGCACGGTCCACGTCGGCCGCGCTAGCGACGGCGAAGGTGGTGACCACCTCGTTGGTGGCCGGGTTCGCCTGATCCCACACGCCACCGTCGGAGGCGTCGCACCACGCGCCGTCAATGTAGAGCTGACCGGGCTGCACGCCCAGCTGATCGCGCTGGCCGAGTACGGACAACGTCATGAGTACCTCACCCCCGGGGAAGTCCGAGCACGCGCTCGGCCACGATATTGCGCTGGATCTCCGACGTCCCACCGGCAATGGTGCCGGCAAAGGATCGCAGGTACTGGACGGCCCAGGAGCCGTCATAGAACGGGCTGGTCGGCCCCGTTTCCAGCGGGTCAGGCTCGAAGTGAGCCAGGTCCCAGTCGGTGAACCGCTGGGGGCCGGGTCCTTCGAGGTCGAGGCCGTCAAGACCGAGAGCGTCCGAAGCCACCAGGCAGGCCCGGCGTTCGGCCTCACTGGTGAAGAGCTTGAGCAGCATGTGCTCGGGAGGCATTTCACCCCGGTTCGCCTTGGCGAACCCCCGGTAGCCGAGACACCGCATGGCCGCGATGTCGGTGGCCAACTGTCCGATCGCCTGGGCCAGGCGGTGGTCGGCACCAAGGGTGGACCCCCGACCATCGTCCCGGGCGGAGAGGCGAATCAGTGAATTCAAGGTGCGCTCCATCTTGGACACGTTCATGATCCAGAGCATGCCCCTCTCGTGGCGCAGCGATCCTTGGCTCACTGACCAGCCCTGGTTGAGTTGACCGAGAAGATTTTCCTCGGGAACTTCAACGTCGGTGAAGAAGACTTCGTTGAAATCGGCGTGGTCCGGATCGGTCAACTCAGGCAATGGCCGGCACGTGATGCCGGGCGTCCGCATATCGATGATGAGCACGCTGATCCCCCTGTGCTTGGCCGCTTCGGGGTCGGTGCGCACGTAGCACATGCACACGTCGGCCTCGTGGGCTCCCGACGTCCAGACCTTCTGCCCATTGACGACGAAATGATCCTCCCGGAATTCCGCCTTCGTGGCCAGGGAGGCCAGGTCGCTCCCGGCATTGGGCTCGCTCATGCCGACGCACCAGGTGATCTCGCCCCGCAGGGTGGGAACGACGAATCGTTCCTTCTGCTCTTCGGAGCCGAATTCGACAATCGAGGCGGCGCAGATGGAGAGTCCCTGCGGGTTGAGGGAGCGTGGCGCCGAGCGCTCGGCCAGGACTTCGAAGTAGACCATCTGCTCCTGCACCGAAGCGTTGCGCCCCCCCAATTCGGGCGGCCAACCCGGAACAAGGTACCCAGCTTCGAACATGGCGCGCTGGAAGTCCCGGGCCCACTGCGGGAGGTGGGCTGATGATTTCCGGAACTGCTCCTTCATGGTCTCGGGACCGGGCTGGTGCTCGTCTAACCACTCTTCGAGCTCCCGCCGGAATTCTGTGAGCGCGTCGTCAGGGGCCAGGCGCATGGCCAACTATGACACGCGTGTCAGACCCCCAGCGATTCCCCACCGTCGCCTCTGGTGCTGCCCGACATCCCTTGTTTGAAGCCCCGGCGGGCGGCGGGCAACGCTTGAATGGCCAGGACAATTCCGAAGGCCGGCTCGGTCAAAAGGATGGATCCGGCAATCTCGTCCCACGTGGCACCTACCTCAGCGGCCAGCCGGGCGTGTCGTTGCACTCCCCCGGGTTGACGGGCGATCACCGTGCACACCATGCGGATGAGCTCATGGGTCTTGCGGTCAGGGGCGCGGAGTGAGTCGATGGACGCCATCCACGCGTTTTGGGCCTGCAGCACCCCGGGTGCCCACTCGTGGAGGAACTTCTCCGACGGGAACGGCCATTCGTCCTGGTTGACGTCCGGGTCGATCTCTGCGTGATCCGCGCTCATTGCCCGGCCACCTTATCGGTGCCGCCTCCTGCTACCGGCCCGGTTCGGCATCCCGCGGCTGCCCCAGCATCCGCTCGGCGATGACGTTGCGCTGCACCTCGCTGGTGCCGCCGGCAATGGTCAGGCACCGGGTGGAGAGGAAGCCTTCTTCCCACCGCCTGGCCCGCCCGTCCAGCACGGCACCATCGGCCCCGTAGAGCGCCATGCCCATCTCTTGCACCCGCTGCTCGTGCTCCACTCCTAAGAGCTTGCGCACACTCGAACCACTCCCCGGGTCGACCCCGGAGAGGGCCCGCAGCGTCGCCCTGTGACCGAGCAGCGCGATGGACTGCGCCTCCACCAGCAGATGGCCCAGGCCTGCGGCCAGGCTGGGTGGGCACTCTTCGCCGCGCCGGGTCACGGTGCGTATGAGTGACTCCACGCCGTTGCCGAACGACGCACCCGAGGACATGGAGACTCGTTCGTTGGCCAGGGTCGTGCGACCGATTCTCCACCCGTCGCCCGGCTGGCCGACCACGGCATCGTCAGCCACGAAGACGTTCTGTAGGAAGACCTCATTGAACATGGCGGCACCGGTGAGCTCACGAAGCGGCCTGATATCGAGTCCCTCGCTCTGCATGTCGACGATGAAGTAGGTGATGCCGGCGTGCTTGGGGGCGTTGGGGTCGCTGCGGGCGAGGCAGATCCCGAAATCGGCCGTGTGGGCCAATGACGTCCACACCTTTTGACCGGTGAGGAGATAGCCGCCGTCAACCTTCTCGGCCTTGGTGCTCAGGGCGGCCAGGTCCGAACCCGCGCCAGGCTCGCTGAACAGTTGGCACCACGAAAGCTCACCCAAGAGTGTGGGACGGACCCAACGTTCCTGCTGCTCCGCGGTCCCGTGCGCGATCAGGGTCGGCAGGGCCCAGGCGCCGACCGCAAGGTGTGGGCGCGGGATCCCGGCCGACGCCAGCTCCTGGTCGATGACGATCTGCTCCAGCGGTGAGGACCCCCTCCCCCAGGGTGCGGGCCAGTGCGGCATGATCAGTCCGGCCCGGACCAGGGCGGCCCGCTGGTCGGCGCCGGCACCGGCTTCGGCCACCTCATGCACGAGCGCTTGGATCTCGGGGCGCATCACCTCAGCCTCGGGCGGGAGGACAGCGTCCAGGCCCCGTCGCACGCCATCGATGGCCAGCGCGCTGACCTCCAACTCCAAAGAGCCGACATCACCCAGGAGTTGACGGTTGGCCATTGTCCGCTTCAGGTAGAAGTGCGCGTCATGCTCCCAGGTGAAGCCGATCCCTCCCAGCACCTGGATGCACTGCTTGGCGCAGTGCGTGGCAGCTTCGAGGCTGACCGCCCCGGCCACGCGTGCGCTGAGCGCTCGTTCTCCCGCCCCTTCGGCGACGATCCCCGCATCACTCCACGCCGCCGCGCCGTCCCAGGCGACGGCTGCGCACTGCTCGACGGAGACCAGCATGTCGGCCAGGGCGTGCTTGACGGCCTGGAACTGGCCGATCGGTCGGCCGAACTGCACGCGGACCTTGGCATACTCCGACGCGGTGTCGAGGCACCAGCGGGCCATGCCGGCCGATTCGGCCGCCACCAGAACCAGGGCCAGGTCACGCACCTCCTCCATCGTCACCGTCGGGAGCAGGGCGTCGTCAGACAACGGGGCGTTCTCAGCAACCAGCTGGCCCAGGGCCCGGGTGCCATCGAGGGCGGGCAGCGCCTCAACCTCGACGCCATGGGCAGGTTCGAGCACGCACCAGCAACCGTCGTCCATCGGTGCGAGCAGCAGGCTGGCCGTCACCAGACCCAGGACGGGCCGGAGCGTGCCGCTCACCGACAGGCTCACGCCTTGATGGCGTTGCAGTGTCCCGGCACTCAGGGCCACCGCGGCAGGCGTGCTGCCGTCGGCCAACCCGGGGAGTAGGGCGGACCGCTGGGCTGGGGTGCCATGCCGGGAGATCACGGCTGCGGCCAACACGGTCGGGAGCACGGGTCCGGGGAACAGGGCATAGCCGAGCTCTTCGAGCACCACCGCCAGCTCACTCAGCGAGAAACCCTGGCCGCCGTCGGCTTCCGCCACATGAAGGCCCAGCCAGCCCTGTGCGGCCATAGCCTCCCATGCCGCGGGGAGTTCCCCGCTCTTGGACTCCGCCGCAGCCCGCGGTACCGTGCCAGGACAGTGGGCCTGCAACCAGCGCAGCGCGGTCAGGCGCAGTGCCTCGTGGTCCTCATTGACCGCAATGGGCACTACGACTCCTCGCCTGCAGGGAGTTCCACCCCGCCCCGCCAGAGCGAGATCGCTCCAACGGGACAGCCCTCGGCGGCTATGCGCAGCCGCTCCTCATCGGTGGCGCTGGCATCAATGACGACGGCGTGGCCGTCCTCGCTCAGGTCGAACGTCTGAGGGGCCCAGAAGACGCAGTTGCCCGATCCCATGCAGCGGTCCCAGTCGATCTTGACGTCCAGTGGTTCGTTCATGGTGCCTCCTTCCGCTCCGCTGCTCACCGAAATCACTCCGTCCGGAGGAGAACGGCGCTGGTGGGCACGCCTTCTCCCGACGTCACCAGGCACGTGCGGGCGCCTTCGACTTGGCTGGTCGAGGTGCCGCGCATCTGCCGCACGCCCTCGGTGATCAGATTGAAGCCGTGGACGTAGGCCTCGGAGAGCCCGCCGCCCGAGGTGTTGGTGGGGAGGGAACCCGTGCCCCAACGAAGATTGCCGTCCGCCACAAAGTCGGCCGCCTCACCGCGTTTGCAGAAACCGTAGCCCTCCAGCGAGAGCAGGATCAGCGGCGTGAAGGCGTCGTAGATCTGCGCCACGTCGACGTCGGCCGGACCCAATTCGGACTGCGACCACAGCTTCTCTGCACAGGTCCAGGCCGGACCGGTGAGGGGATCGTCGCAGTAGTAGTTGACCATCGACTCATGCTGGCGGTGCATCCCCTGGCCGAATGCATGCACGAGCACGGGGGGATGCGGGCAGTCCCGGGCTCGCTCGGCCGACACGATGACCGCCGCCAACGCACCGTCGGTCTCCAGACAATTGTCGAAGAGGCACAAGGGCTCGGAAATGAAGCGGGCCGACATGTAGTCGCTCAGCGACATCGGCTTGTCGTACATGAGCGCAGCCGGATTTCGATTGGCGTGCGCCCGGATGGCCATGGCCACCTCGGCCAGGTGCTCCCGACCCCCGCCATATTCGAACATGTAGCGCCGGGCCAACATGGCCACCTCATCCACCGGGCGCAACAGCCCGAAGGGCCGGGTCCACTGGGCCTGTATGGGCAAACGGGACGGCGCGGCCGCCCACGGCCGGGATCCCCGGGCCCCCCGTTTACGCGAGCGCCAGGCCACGACCACCTTGGCCTGGCCGGTGGCGATGGCCATGGCGCCGTGGCCGATGGTGGCGCACCCGGCACCGCCGCCGTAGCCCACTTGGGAGAAGTACGTCACGTCCCCGGCCCCGATGTTCTTGGCCATGGTGACCTCGTCGGTGGTCTCCATGGTGAAGGACGACAACCCGTCGACTTCCCTCGGCTCAATGCCGGCGTCGCGCAGGGCGGCCACCACCGCTTCAGCGGCTAGCTGTCCCTCGGGCCGGTCGATGTGCTTGGCGAACTCGGTCTGCCCGATGCCGACGATGGCCGCCGCATCCTGCAAGGGCCTGCTCTCCTTGGCCATGATGACTGAACCTAGCCCTCGTGGCGGGTGGGATCGTCAGCGGGCGGCGAAAACGACCGGAAGGGAAAGGGGCGAGCGGAACGCCATGCCGGCGATGTGCGGGACCTCCGCGTCAGGATCGAGGGTGAACTCACCCAGGCGGTCGAACAGTGTGTTGATGGCCACCCTCGATTCCATGCGGGCCAGGTGCATGCCCAGGCAGACGTGCACGCCGAATCCGAAGCCCACATGCTGGCGGATCTCCCGGAACATGTCGTAGCGGTCGGGATCGGTGTATTTCCGCTCGTCCCTGTTGGCTGCGCCCAGCAACAGCGCGATGTCGGCGCCGGCCTCAATGTGGACGCCGGCCAAGGTGGTGTCCCGCATGGCCCGGCGAAGGATCACCGTCACTGGCGGCTCCCACCGCAGGGCCTCCTCGAAGGCCTGGGGGTAGAGCGTCCGGTCGTTGTAGAGGGCATCAAATTGGCTGCGATCGGTGAGCAGCGCCAGCAACAGATTGCCCGTGGCCCGGTAGGTCGTCTCCACGCCGGCGGGAAGGAGGAGACGAAGGAAGGAGTAGATCTCCTCGTCGCTCAAGGTCGATCCCTCGACCTCCACCCGGACCAGATCACTAATGAGGTCGTCCCCCGGTGCCGCCCGACGCTCTTCCATCACACCGGCGAAGTAGGCGCGCAGCGCTTCGGATGCTGCCACCCCGCGTTCCCAGTTCGCCGCCACGCTGGTCAGTTCAATGGCCCATCGTTGGAAATTGGAGTAGTCGGCCCGGGGCAGCCCGAGGATGCGGGCGATGACCTGTGCCGGGAAGTTGAACGTGACCTCGCGCACCAGGTCGGCGTGCCCCCGGTCGATGAAGGAGTCGATCAGCTCGTTGACCACCACGGCCACCAGCTCCTCTTCCCAACGCTCGAGGACCTTGGAGCGAAAGCTGGGGGCCACCATGGCCCGGGCGATGCGATGGTCGGGCTCATCCATCTGCAGGATGGTGCGGCCCATCACCATGCCCATGACACCTTCGTAGACGCTGGATGAGTAGGTCCCGTTGTCCCGCAGCACCTGGACGACCTCATCGAATCCGAACACGGTCACCGGAGCGGGACGGTTCGGGTCGGCAATGTCCGCCCCCTCACCCAGATCGATCGGCCCCGTGTGGACCGGACACTCCCGGCGTAGCTCGTGCATTTTCGGGTAGGGGTCGCGGATACTGCCCGAGACGACGTCCTTGAGCTCATAAGGGTCGAACGCCGCTGCCGCAGTGTTGGCCGTGTCACTGGATGCCATCAATTCCCCCGTTCGAGGTGCCTATGTGGTCACGAATATGACACCAGTGTCATGTATAGCAAACGGTCGTTTGAACGTCGAGGTCGCCCCTGTTTCGACGTCAGGCTCAAAAGGACCGAGAATGGGGGCCATGACGACAGAGAACCAGGTCGAGGGACCCACCACCAGGCTCAGGATTCTCCAGATTGCCCTGTCCCTGATGTCCCAGCGAGGCGTGGACGGCACGAGCATGCGCGACCTGGCCTCGGCCACCGGGCTCAACGTGGCGTCCCTCTATCACTACTTCCCCTCCAAACGGGAGCTGCTCGAGGCCGTGTTGGCGGAGCGCGGGTTCACCCCGGTGCGGGCTCGGCCCCCCGAACCCGAGGGGGACGGGTCACCCGTGGACCAGCTCGCCGTCCTCTTGACCACCATTCTCACGTCCATGTTCGAGATCGAGGACTTTGTCCGCCTCATGGTGGGCGAGGCCATGCGGGGCGAGGTCACGGCCCGGGCCGTCGGTCTCGACCTCTTCACCTCGTTCCAGACGTCCATTGAGCAATGGATCGGCACCTACCGCCCCGATCTCGACGAGCGTTCGGGTGGGCCTGCCGTGGCCCGATTGCTCTGCGCCACGGTGGTTGGGATCTATGTGCAGTACGCCGCCGGTGTCATCAATGACGATGGCGATCTGGCCGCCATGGTGGCACAGCGGGCCAACGAGGCGGCCCAGATTCTCAGCCTGCTCCCCGCAGCAGGCGTTTGAGCACCTTGCCGTTGGGATCGCGCGGCAACTCGGCGACCGCCTCCCACTCATGGGGGACCTTGTAGTCCGCCAAGTGCAGCCGGACGTGGGCGGCCAGGTCCTCCCAGGTGACGGGTTCCCGCAACTCGACCAGGGCCTTGAGGTGCTCACCGTCCCGCTCGTCGGGTATGCCGAACACCGCGCAATCGATCACGGCGGGGTGGGCGAAGAGCACCTCTTCGATCTCTCGGGGTGCGATGTTCACCCCGCCCCAAAGGACCATGTCCGAGATGCGGTCGGTGATGGTGAGGTAGCCGTCCTCGCTCAGATGGCCGATGTCACCCACGGTGAAGGCGTCCTCTGACCATGCGTGAGCCGTCGCCTCCGGGTCGTTGCGGTACTTGAAACGTGACGACGCGGGACGGATGTAGATGATGCCGTCCTCCCCCGCCGCCTTGGCGGTTCCGTCTTCGCCCCGCACGAAGATCTCGACCCCTGGCCATGGGCGGCCCACCGAGCCCGGATGCTCCAGCCATTCTCCCGGGCTGATGCGGGTGGCCCCACCCTCGCTGGCGCCGTACAACTCGTGGAACTCGGTCTCGGGGAAGGCGGCCATCATGCGGCGCTTGACCGGGACGGGACACGGCGCCCCCCCATGCACCACCAAGCGGAGGCTGCTGGCATCAATGCCCGCCCTGGTGCTCTCGGACAGTTGGAGCACCCGGAAGAAATGTGCCGGTACCATGAACGAGCGCGTGCCGCCATAGCGCTCAACGGCTCGCAGGAAGCTCTCCGCCTCGAAGCGGGCCGGTAACACAGTGGTGGCGCCGGCGTAGAGCGCCGTCAAGCCCCAGCCGGCGTGGGAGGCGTGGTAGCAGGGGCCCGACATCACATAGACGTCGACTTGCGTCCAAGCCCACAGCTGCACCTGCCCGCCCATGCTCAGATGGCGCACCTCGGGATCGCCCAGGCCGGCGTGCACCACGCCCTTGGGCCTCGCCGTGGTGCCCGAGGTGTAGAAGATCAGCTCCGGACCGGCACCGCTGTCGAACGAGGGATCGACGGGTGCATCCGCCAGCAGGGTCTCGTAGGAGTGGCCGCTCGCATCCGGCGCATCGAGCAGCACCACCCCGATGTTCCCGCCCGGCTGGGGTAGCTGGTCGGACAGGTCCTGGTGCCCGACCACCACACCCACGCCGGCATCGTCGAGCAGGTAGGCCAACTCGGCGGCTTTGAGGTGCCAGTTGAGCGGGAGGAATGGTGCCCCGGCCATGGCCGCCGCGGTGGCAACCTCGAAGGGCTCAAGGCCGTTGCGCACCGCGGCGGCCACCGGCCGCCCGGTGCCGGCGCCGAGGTCGAGCAAGACCCTGGCCAGCCGCCGGGCGCGTTGATCAAGCTCGCCATAGGTCCGCGTGGACACGCCGCCGGTCGCATCGGGGGCAATGAGGGCGATCCGTTCCGGTGCCTGATGCGCGAATTCGGTGACGCCTCTGGCCATGGCGCCGGAACGTAGTTCGCTCCGACCGCCGTTGCCACCGTCGCCACGGGGGCGATGCGGCGATGCCTCTGTACACTGACGCAAATGTCAGCTCCCGCTCCCGTCTCCACACCGGACTTCGGTCCCGGCCTGCTTGGCCCGATCCCCCGGCCCACCGATCAGAAGCTCTGGGATCCCGCCCACCAGGCCATGGATCCCGGGCAACGCCGGGAGCTCCAGGACCAGCGCGTCCGCGAACTCATCCGCCGGGTGCTGGAAACCCCGGTCCCCCTCTTCGCGTCGAAGCTCAAGGATGCGGGGATCACGTCGCCCGACGACGTGAAGGGGGTCGACGACCTGGCCCTGGTGCCGCTGACCGTCAAGCAGGACCTGCGCGACTCGGAGGCCGGGGCGCCGCCATGGGGCTCATACCGCTTCACCGACGCCCGCCATGCCGTGCGGTTGGGCACGTCGACCGGGACCACGGGGCAGCCCACCATCACGGTGTGGACCCGCAAGGACATCTGGATCGAGTACGAATCGGGGGCGCGCAACTGGTGGCGCTTCGGCTACCGGCCGGGACAGATCATCACGCACGCCCACCCCGCCTATCTCTACGGCGGGGGCACCATGCTGCAGCAGACCTACGAGTACTTCGGCATGCTCAGCGTGTGGGTTCCCCCGCCCGACACCGACGAGCTGGCCGAGCAGGCGGTGCGTTTCTGGACCCGGGTCACGCCCGACCACCCCTTCATGGGCTTTGCCACCGGCCGGTTTATCGAAGTGGCGGGGAAACTGGGTATCTCACTGGAGGACGCCGGGCTGACCGGGCTCAAGGCCCCCATCGGCTTCGGCCTCGGGCGGGGGGGCATGCCGCTGATGACGGCGGGTGCCGAGTGCTACTCGTTCGTGGGCGGTCCCTGTGGCGAGTCACCGGGAGCCCACATCCATGAGGACTGGGCCGTGGTGCAGGCCGTCGACCCGGCCACCGGTCAAGAGGTGCCCGACGGCGAGTGGGGCAACCTCACGGTGACCACCCTCGACCGCGACAACGGACTGCTCCGGTACGACCTCGAAGAAGCCTGTGCCATCGTGCGCGAGCCCTGCCCTTGCGGGGAGACCTCCATACGCGGGCTGTGGGGCGGTCGCTTCAAGGACCTCCTCGAATGCCAGGGCACCCGGTTTCAGGTGAATGAGCTCGAAGGCGTCCTGCGCGGTATCGAGGCCATGCGCGAGCCGTCGCTCGAGTACCAGATCGTCAAGCCCGACGGCAGCGGTGCCGACCTGGTGGTCAGAGTCGAGGTGGCCAGCGAGGACCCGGCGGTCCGCCAGGGTGCGCAGGAAAAAGCCGTGGCCGCTATCCGGGACGCTCTCGGGGTGTCGGCTGCCATCGACATCCTCAACCGCGACACCATCCCGCGCGCCGGCTACAAGGCGACCCGGGTCATCGACCCGGAGTAGGCGCCGCCCGGCCCCGCCCGGTGCCCCGTTGCTCAGTCCGAGTACCGGGAGTCCGATTCGGTGAGTCGTTCGGCCAGGCGGGCCAGCATCTTCACGCAGACGCCGGGCGTGTTCATCAACATGGAACGGAACTCCCGGGCGTCGAAGACCAGCAGCTCCATTGGGGTGGCCGCGATGACGTCCGCCGTGCGGATGCCGCCGTAGAGGAGGGCCAGCTCACCGAAGTAGCTGCCGGCACCGAATGTGGCAACCTCGCGCCGGCCCACCCGGCAGGAGGCCGTCCCGGAGACCACCAGGAAGAACTCCCGGCCCGGCTTCCCGTTCTTGATCAGCACCGCACCCTCTTCGCCAGTGGTGGGAGTGCCGAGATGCGCGATGGCCCGCAGCTCACTCTTCGTGCATCCCGAGAAGAGTGGCACGGCTCCGAGGAGGTCGATCTGACTTTTTGGTATCCCGGTTCGCATGTACACCGCCTTGTCGGTCCCCACAGGGAGCGTACAACGCGAGCGCCGGCTCAGTGAAGCTCGGTGCGTTACCCGCCCGCCCGCAGCTGTTTGCGCAGGACGAACTTCTGCACCTTGCCCGACGCCGTGCGGGGTAGGTCGTCCACCGAGCGCAGCTCTTCGGGCCACTTCTGGCGGGCCAACCCGGCCGCGGACAAATGGGCCTTCACCGCCTCCAGATCGGGGGCCGCGAGGCCGGGCTGCATGCGGAAGAAGGCACAGCCGTGCTCGCCCAGGCGCTCGTCGGGCGCCGCCACCACCGCCACTTCGGCCACGCCGTCCATGTGGGCCAGCAGCTGTTCCACCTCGGCTGCGCTGACGTTCTCCCCGCCGCGGATGATGATGTCCTTCACTCGGTCGGTGATGGTGAGGTAGCCCTCAGCGTCGAGCACACCGACGTCACCGGTGCGGAACCACCCGTCGGCGTCTATGGCGGCGTCCGTCAGCTCCGGGTCGGTGTAGCCGGCGAAGCGGTCGGGACCGCGGGAGAGGATCTCGCCCGGGAGGCCCACCCCGACGTCGTGGCCGTCCTCGTCCACCGTGCGTACCTCGACCCATTCGAGCGGGCGGCCATCGGTGTGGATCCTCTTCTCCTTGGGGTCGGAGTGCTGGGAGCCCGTCACCGACGGATGCTCGGTGCAGCCGTAGGACCGAACCAGCGAGATCCCCAGGTCGTCCGCCCGGTCGGCCACCGCGTTGGGGATGGGTGATCCCCCCAGGCCGATGAAGCGCATCAAGTCCACATGTTCGGGCCCGAACCCCGGGCAGTCCAGCAGGCTGGTGAAGAAGTAGGTCGAGCCGTTGCCGGCACCGATCCCCTCCTCCACCATGGCGGCGAGCACCTTGGGCGGGTCCCATCCGTCGATCATGTAGAGGGGACGACCGCCGACCAGCGGGCACAGGAGGCCGGCCAGCATGCCGATGGCGTGGCCCACCGGGGCGCCGGTGAGATTGGGCCGATCCCGTTCGGACTGGTGGGCCGCGAGCTGGCGCACCTCGCACCCGAGGGTCCGGTGGGTATGCACCACGCCCTTGGGGTCGGCCGTGGTGCCCGAGGTGTACCCGATCAGCGCCGGCCAGTCGGGGTCGACCGCGACGGGTCCCTCCAGCGGCTTGGCCTGGCGCAGCTCGGTGAAGCTCAGGTCGCCGTCCGCCGGGGGCGATCCGACCACGATCACCCGTTCCAGGTCGACCAGGGAGTCACGGATGGTGGCCAGTTCCGCCTGGTAGTCGCGCTCGCCCATGCGGCCGACGATGACCAGGGCCCGGGCCCGGCTCTGGCGCAGGATGAAGCTGACTTCCTTGGGGCCGTAGAAGTGCACGATAGGGACCAGGGTGACCCCGAGCATGGTGCAGGCGTAGAAGGTGAGGGCGGCCTCCACCCAGTTCGGGAGCTGGAAGGCCACCACGTCACCGGGTCCCAACCCGAGGTCGCGCAGCCCCCCGGCCACCCGGAGCGACTCCTCGTAGACCTCACCCACCGTGCCCAGGTAGGGATGGGTGGGCGACCAGATCCGAAAGCGGCGGGTCGGGTCCTCAAGCAGGGCATCGGCCAGGAACTGGCCCAGCGAGCGGTCGTCCCAGGCGCCTTCGGCCAGGTAGCGGGACACCAGGTGGGGCAGCATGGGGCTGAGCTCGAAACGGGCGGACGCACCCGCCGCCCGGGCTGCCGTCACCCCGTGCCCCCCATCGAGAGGCTCAGGCCGACTCAATGAACAGCGAGGCGAGGCGGTGCCGCATGGAGGCGGCGCCGCCACTGAGGATGTCGTTCTGCTTGACCCGCTTGAAGAGAAAGTGGGCGTCATTGGACCAGGTGAAGCCCACGCCCCCATGGAGCTGGATGTCGTCGCCGGTCACCCGCACCCCGGCGTCGGCGGCGTAGCTGACGGTCATGGCGGCGGATTGCGAGCGCTCGGGGGCATCGGTGTCGGAGGCCCAGGCGGCGAACTGCACCCCGGCCCGCGCCATCTCCACTTGCTGGAACATCTCCACCAGGCGGTGGCGCACGCTCTGGTAGGTGGCCACCGGCCGGTCGAACACGACGCGTTCGGAGGTGTAGGCGATGGCCTGGGCCAGCGCCCGATCGGCCGCGCCCACCGTCTCGGCAGCCAGGGCGATGGCGATGTCGTCGGCCACACGCCGCCACAGGGCCGCCTGGCTGCCCCCGGGGCCGAGCGGAAGCACCGGGGTGTCATCGAGGATGAGGCGGGCCACCTTTCGGGTGGGGTCGAGCGAGGGCACCAGGTCGGCGCCGGGGGTCTCCAGGAGGTACGAGCGCACGCCTTCCTCGCTGCGGGCCACCACGATCACCCAGTCGGCGCTGTGCCCGTCGACCACCACGGGCTTGGACCCCGTGAGCACCCACTGGGCGGCTTTCCGGCGGGCCCGGGTGCGCACGGTGCCCAGCGGGTCGCCGTGCCCCTGCTCACCGAGGGCGATGGTGCCGCGGCGGGTGCCGGCGGCCAGGTCATCCAGGAGCTCGTCCGCTCCCAGGGCGTGCGCCGCCAGGGTGGCCGCGATGGCCGAGGAGAAGAACGGCCCGGGCAGCGGGAGGCGGCCCATCTGCTCGGCCACGATGCACATCTCCAAGAGGCCGGTCCCGGTGCCACCGTGGGCCTCGGGGACGAGCAGGCCGGTCCAGCCCAACTCGACCAGCGTCTGCCACAGGGCGGGGGTGATGCCGGTGGGGTCCTCGGCCAGGTCGCGCAACAGCTGCGGGTCACAGGCACGCTCGAGCGCGGCGCGCGCCACGTCCTGGAGCGCCAGCTGCTCGGCATCGTATGTGAAGTCCACGGCTTCCCCTGGTCGACGGTCGCTGGCGTCGTCCCCAACCCTGACGCCAGCGTCAGAGTACACGGTGGTCGGCTACCCTTCCCCCGTGGATTTTGCCCTGGCGCCCGAGGACGAGGCGTTCCGCGACGAGCTCCGGGCCTGGTTGGACAAGCACCTGCCGCCTTTCCTCGAAGCCGAGTCCCTCGGTGACGACGCCAGTCTCAGCGGCGAGGCCTCCCAAAGGCGGCGCCAGGCCTGGCAGCGCAAGTTGAACGAGGGGGGCTGGGCCGCCATCCACTGGGGGCCCGAGTACGCCAACGGGCGCACCATCAACGCCATGCAGCGGCTCATCTACTCCGAGGTGATGGCCGAGTACCGCACGCCGGGCATGTTCAACACCAACGGGATCTGGCAGATCGGCCCCATGATCATCGCCTGGGGCACCGAGGAGCAGAAGGCGCAGTGGCTGCCTTCCATCCTGGGGGCCGACGAGCACTGGTGCCAGGGGTTCAGCGAGCCCGACGCCGGCAACGACCTGGCCAACCTGCGCACGCTGGCCGCCTCCGACGGCGACGACTACGTGGTGAACGGCTCGAAGATCTGGATCTCGTCGGCCCACCTGGCAACGTGGGGCCTCTTCCTGTTGCGCACCGATCCCACGGCCATCGAGCGCGGCAAGAAGCACGAGGGGATCACCGCCTTCATCCTCAACCTGCACACCCCGGGCATCGAGGTGCGCCCCATCAGGGACATGGCCGGTGAGGAGCTCTTCAACGAGATCTTCTTCACCGACGTCCGCATCCCGGCCGCCTGGCGCCTGGGCGAGGAGGGCCAGGGCTGGATGGTGGCCATGGGCACCCTCGGCTACGAGCGGGTCGGCATCGCCAGCCAGATCTCCATCCTCTCGGCCGACTTGCGGGCCATGGTCGAGGCGGCGCGTTCGGTCAATCCCGGCGCCCTGGAGGACCCCTCGCTGCGGGACCGCATCGCCAAGGTGTGGACCGAGATCGAGTTGGCCCGGCTCCTCTCCTTGCGCGCCCTGAGCAAGATCATGAAGGGCGAGAAGAACTGGCCCGAGGTGCCCTTCGCCAAGCTCTCCTGGTCGTCCATGGCCCAAACCCTGGCCGAGCTGGCCGTCGACCTCCTCGGCCCCGCCGGCCTGCTGGGTCGGGGCGGGCCGGACGCCGTCGATAGGGGCAAGTGGACCCGTCTCTACGCCTTCCAGCGCTACTCGACCATCGGCGGCGGCTCGACGGAGATCCAGAAGAACATCATCGCCGACCGGGCCATCGCCATGCCCGGTCGCTCCCGCACCTCCTGACACCGGTGGCGGCTGGAACGGTGCCGGCCCCGTGATTCCCGTCCCGTGACCGCCCTCATGGATCCGCGGTCGCCGTGCCTCATCGGCGTATCGAGGCGCACGTGGCACCCTGCCCCTGCGCCTTCTGGCGCGCCTGACGGCGCAGTGCCCGACGGGGCGCCCGAGCCCCTCGTGATGTGGGAAGAGGTGGCCCGGGCCGCCGCCGCTGACGCCGGTGTGCCCGACGCGGTGGCGGCGCTGGAGAGCATCGACGTGGTGTACTCCCAGTCCTGGCAGTACGACGACCCGGTGGCCCGGCTGGCGGCACGCCTGGGTGCCTCGCCCCGCCGCCAGGGCTACTCGGGCATCGGTGGCTCGGTGCCCCAGGTGCTCGTGGCCGACGTGGTCCAGAACATGTTGGGAGGCGACCTCGACCTGGCCCTCATCGTCGGCGCGGAGGCACTGGCCACCGTCCGCCGCCTCAAGAAGGCAGGCCAGAAGCCGGAGTGGTCGTTCAAGCCGGCCGAGCGCCGTCCCTTCCCCATGGACATGCACTTTCACCCCTCCGAGATCTCCCACTCGGTGTTCGAGGCCTTCCTGACCTTCGCCTTGTTCGACAACGCGCGCCGGGCCCACCTGGGGCGGTCCCTCAGTGAGCACTCGGCGCAGCTCGGCCGCCTGCTCGCCCCACTTACCGAGGTGGCGGCCCGCAGCCCGCACGCCTGGTTCCCCTTCGCCCGATCGGCCGACGAGATCGTCACCCCGACAGCGGACAACCGGATGGTGGCCTACCCGTACACCAAGTTGATGACCGCCATCATGGACGTCGACATGGCGGCGGGGTTGCTGGTGGCCACGGCGGCCAAGGCCGATGCGCTGGGGGTGGCTGAAGACAAGCGGGTCTACCTACGTGGGTGGGGCTACGCACAGGACCCGGAGAACGTGGCCGCCCATCCGGACCTCTGGTGCTCCCCAGCCATGGCGGCGGCGTCGGCGGCGGCCCTCGTCGGTGCGGGCATTCGAGTCGACGAGGTGGCGCACTTCGACCTCTACTCCTGCTTCGCCAGCTCGGTGAATTTCGCCCAGGACGCCCTGGGGATGGCCGAGGACGACAGCCGCGGCGTGACCCAGACTGGGGGCCTCCCCTACCACGGCGGACCGGGCTCCAACTACATGACGCACTCTTTGGCGGCCATGGCCGAGACCCTGCGGGCCGATCCGGGTTCCTACGGCCTGGTGAGCGGGGTGGGCATGCACATGCAGAAGCACGCCTACGGCCTGTGGTCGAGTGACCCGGGACCGATCACGCCGGCACCGCTCGAGGAGCGCCCGCAAGTGGCGACGGCCATCGTCGAGTCCCCCGAGGGCGCGGCCACCGTGGCCGCCTACTCGGTGTTGCACGGGCGCGACGGCGCACCCGAGTCGGCGGTGCTGGTGTGCGACCTCCCTGGCGGCAACCGTTGCTACGCCCGGCTCGACGGCGGGGCGGCCGTGCTCGAGGAGGCCGAATCTGTTGAGCTCATCGGCCGGGCGGTGACGCTGACGCCGGAAGGCGGGATCAACCTGGCCCGGATCGGATAAAGGTCGTTCGCACAAGTGTGCGCCTGGAACGTGAGGCAACGAATGTTGGACTCATCCATCCACCGGGAGCTGACCACCACAAGAACATGAGCGTTGGGGACGTCCCTGCCCATCGGTGAATGCCCGCCTCAAGCAGGCATCGGGGACACTCAGGTGAACGGCTCGCGGCGCCGGGTATCCGAGGTCTGCTCAAACGCCTTCGGAATTGGGGCGAAGAAGATAGGCCAGCACCGGCTCCGGCAATCCCCGCACGGAATTCTGCGTTGCGGCGGCGAGAGATGCCCCAGTCCGACTGGGGAATTCGCGAGACAACGCGTCATATGTCGCGCTGGTGATCAGCGCGGATCCTGGCTCAGCAAGCTCAGTCAGCCGTGCCGCAAGGTTCACGCGGTCCCCGTAGTAGTCGCCGTCGCGGGTCAGACACGTACCCCAAGCGACACCAGCACGCCCAGGCGGTAGCCCCAGGCCGTCGAGATCACGCAGTAGCTCGGCGGTCGCTTCGCACGCTCTGTCAGCAGAGGACGCGATGAACATCACCTCGTCCCCGATGAGCTTGACGACACGACCGCCGTGGCTCGTGACGATCATGTGGGCAGCGTCGTTGAACGCTTGGATCGTTTCATTGAGCTTGGCAAGAGGCTGGCCTTCGGATAGGGCGGTGAAACCGACAAGATCGACAAAGGCCACCGCGACCGAGACTGTGTCGTATCAGTCGCAACCTCGTCAGGGACGATGAGGGGACGCATCAAGCTGATTATGTGTCGTCGCAGTAGCAGCTCGACGGCACGCCCCAGGTGTTCGAGTGGCGCCGCGGCCGCCGAGGCGGTGTGGGCGACGGCGAGGCCTGAAGGGTCCTCCGTTGCGGCCTGAAGTCCCAAACCGGTATGGAAGAGTGCGATCAACGCATCAGCGATGGTGGCGACTGATGAAGAGAGGACACGGGTGAGCTGAAGCGTGGCGTCCAGTCCGAAGAGCTGCAAGGCCAAGGCGAGGACAGCGAAGAACCCGTCGACCTCAGCCTCTGTGAGGACTGGCGAGTCATCTTCCGGCACCACGAAGCCAGCGGACCGCCACGCGCCTGCGACTTCTTCATAAGGCCGTCCGACTCGGCTTGCCGCGTCCCGCAAACTCAGGGTCGGCTTCCCGGTCCGCAAGGCAACTTCTCCCGAGAGCATGTTCCACTGGCCCGTTGCTGCGGCACGCTCTACCTCGTCCGAGGAGGCGCCGTGTTCCGTCAGCCACTCCACCAGGGCGCCCCTGGACGGAACCGATGGGCTGAGACCAGGCGCTTGTGGATCAGACTCGTTCATGATTCTCCGAGGTAGGCACGGAGTCCTTGATCCTACCGAGACCAAACGGATGCTCGGTGTGTGCCCAGCATGATGTCCGATCCGGCAGAGACGACCGTCGACGGCAACGGGCCGTTCGTTGGGTGGGGACGACCCGGATCAGATTCAACATTGAGATCGATGTCGACGGTGGCCCGGGGCTCGCCGTAATAGGTGAAGGCCAGGGCGCTGACCGGCAGCGTACTGGGATGCGGCAGGCGCTCAACCGAGCGGCCGGACCACTCATTCTGTGCTCTGAAGATTCTTGGGCACTGGGTCCGGACCTCAACGAAGGGGTATTGGGCCTAGGTTCCACTTTCCGCAAGTATTCGGCGCCTCTGCAGTTAGACAAAGGCGGGCCTCCGTATCGACCCGTGTGTAAGCGCGGGCGGAGGTCCCTTTTTGGAGGGTGGCGAAATGGCGACAAGGCGCGGCGGAAACGACCGTCAGGCAGGACGGAACCCACTGGTCACTCGAAGGACGTTCTTGAAGAGCGGTGCGGCACTTGGAGCTGGCACGGCTCTGGGCAGCTCGGGCCTCTCATTGAGTCAAGGCCACCTCATAGACAAGCTCCTGGCGGGAGCATCCCCGTCGTTCGATCCATCCGCGGTCAAGCACGTGGTCATCCTGATGCAGGAGAACCGTTCGTTCGACCATTACTTCGGCACGCTCAAGGGTGTGCATGGCTTCGACGACGCGAATGTCTCGACCGGTTACGCCACCGGCCAGAAGAACGCCAACGTCTTCCAGCAGAACATCCCGAAGCCTTGGTCGAGTTGGGCAGGCGGCAGTTATCTCGAGCCTTGGCAGCTCGTCACCAACGTCGCCAACAACGAGAACGGTCAGTCCACCAACGACATCACCCACGACTGGAACCCTCAGCACACCGCCTGGCACGGCGGTGCGATGGACCAGTGGATGCTCGCCCATGAAGGGGACAGCAACGGCGGTGTGTCGAGCTCTACTGACAACTACATGACCATGGGTTACCTTGCCCAGCCCGATCTCGCGTTCTACCACGCCCTCGCAGATGCCTTCACTATCTGCGACGGCTATTTCTGTTCGGTGTTGGGCCCGACGGACCCCAACCGGCTCATGTTGATGTCCAACAGCGTCGGAGTTGGTCATACCAACGGTCCACTGCTCACGACGCTCGTGACTACAAGGCCACAGGAGCTCGGCAAGCTCAGCTGGAAGACGATGCCAGAAGCCCTGATGGGCGCGGGAGGTCCTGCGGGACTTACAGGTCCTCCTCCGGGCATCAGCTGGAAGGTGTACGGAGACCCGACGGCGCAAGCGCTCTTCAACGTGCTGCCTTACTTCAGCCAATACCAGTCCAATGCGCAGCTGGCGGCGAACGCCTCCGGCTGGCAGTACCCGGTCAACTTTATGGCCGATGCCGCATCGGGAACGCTTCCCCAGGTTTCGTGGATCTTGCCGCCGGCCGCGAACTGTGAGCACCCTGCGGCACCTCCGAGCATGGGAGAGAACCTCGTCTTCCAGATCCTGTCGGCTCTCATGGCGAACAAGTTGACTTGGGAAAGCACGGTGTTCTTCGTCGTCTACGACGAAAACGGTGGATGGTTCGATCACGTTCCCCCGCCCACCCCTGCTTACACCGACATCACTGGTGACTCCACGAACGCCGGGGAGTGGCTGGGCGGCAACGGCGGGGGGACGACGACGGTGACGGGTCCGGGCAGCGGCATGTACAACGATGGTCCCGTGGGCCTTGGCTTCAGGACGCCATGCTTCGTCTTGTCACCGTTCTCGAAGGGCGGCTACGTGTGCTCGCCCTATTACAAGAGCTCGGTGGACAACTTGATCCACTTGGATAAAGCTGGGACCTTCGACCACACGTCGTTGAACCGCTTCATAGAGACGGTATTCAACAGCCAGGGTTACAACTTGCAGTTGCCGAACCTTTCCAACTGGCGAAAGAGCGTGACGGGAGACTTCACCAGCGCCTTCGCCGGAGTCTTCGACACGGCCGTCCCGTTCCTGCCGCCGGCTCCGTCGACTGCAGACGTGGAGTCCGTCACTGCGGCTGTGCTCAACGGACTGGCCGGCACCGAGTCCGATGCGCCTGTTCCGTACCCCGCGCCGACAGGCAACCCCACGCAGTTCCCGCCCGCCCAGGATGGCGGAAGCCTCAGCCGCAGTTACACGCCACCGCCCACGCCTGCCTGAGCAGGCTCGGGGCGGGCGCCTTACTGCCGCAAACTTTATGAGCAGGACCGCCTTCTGCAGGCTCGTCCATCGGACAAATTGAGTGATTCCGGTTGTGGTCGCGCTGGGCACGAAGGTGCGACTACGTCCGGATCACCCGGAGTGTCGGGCTGCCGGATCGATGGTGACCAGCCATCAGCAGCCCGACTCTCGGGTATGGCGCCCCGGCCGGGAGTCGAACCCGGTGCACTCTCGTAGTGAAGGAGAGGTAGTCGTGGAAGGAGCCCTCGGGCCCCTTCAGCGCGCCAGGACTACCTCGTCCACTCCCGGTGTTTGCATCGAACCGAGTGTCCAGACTCAGTGTCGGAGACACAGCTGTGGACCGATCGCCACGGGACTCCGACGTCGAGAATCGTTAATTCGGATGGTTGAACGCCCTCAACCAAGCCTCCGGTCATGTTGTGAGCGATCTCAGCGGTCGGTGAGGAGTTGCGCTTGGAGGTTCCGGAGGTGCTGCGTCCGTGCGTCGTCGGCGGCCACCTCCCAGGCGGTGCCTTGGCGGCCCGGATGAGGCCATCCGCAGCGCGCGCCGGCGCGACCCCGTGACCACTACACCAGGGTGAGCCCCCCGTCGACGGCCAGGACCTGGCCCGTGATGTAGCTGGCGTCCTCGGAGAGCAGGAAGGCGGCGGCGGCGGCCACTTCCCAGGCCGTGCCCTGGCGGCCCAGCGGCACCGGGGTGCGCTTGCGCGAGGGGCGGCCGGCGGAGGCGGCGCGGCCGAGAGGCGTATCGATGAGGCCGGGGGCCAGCACGTTGGCCCGGATGCCGCGGCGGGCTCCCTCCAGGGCGACGTGGCGGCTGAGCCCAATCATCCCGGCCTTGCTGGCGTCGTAGGCCGGGATCCGGCTGCCGGGTTGCAGGCCGGCCACCGACCCGATGAAGACGATGGACCCGTTGTCGGGCAGGATGACGAGGGCCCGGCGGACCAGCATGAAGTGCGCCCGCAGGTTGAGCGCGAAGGTCTTGTCCCACTCCTCGGGTGAGGTCCCGGCCACGCCCATGCCGTACCCAGTGCCGACATTGAGCACGATGCCGTCGGGCGCCAGCCCGCGCTCCTCGGCCACCGCCATCCGGCACCCTTCCTCGGTGGTGACGTCGCACACCACGACGGCGGCCGTGCCGCCCTCTTCGGTGATCTGGCGCCAGGTGCCCTGGACCGCCTCCTCATCACGGTCGACGCAGATGACCGACGCGCCCTCGCGGGCCGCCCGCACCGCAATGGCACGACCGTTCCCGACCGGCGCCTCAGGGTCGCGCGAGGGTTGGGTCCCGGCACCCACCACGGTGATGCAGCGTCCCTCCAGTAGGAGGCTCACGCCGGCGGGCCTCCGGGCACGCCGTCGGCCAGTTCCTCGGCCAGGGGCTCGAGGGGCACACGGAGCGAGCGCAGGACCGTGCTCAACATGAGGTAGTGGGCGATGAGCATCAGCAGCTCGACCAGGTCCGCACTCTCGAAGTGCTGGGCCAGGATGGCCCAGGTGGCATCGGACACCGCGCCGGCGTCCGCGGTCTCGTCGACGGCGGACAAGGCGGCCCGCTCGAGTGGGGGCCAGGCGACGGCAGCGAGGTCACCTCCCAGAGCAGCGGTCTCTTCCGGCGTGATGCCCTGGTCCCGGCCCAGCTCAATGTGGTGCGCCCACTCGTAGCGGCCATCGAAACGGTAGGCCGTGCGCAGGATGACCAGCTCCCGCAGGCGCCCCGGCAGGTCACCGGCGAGCAGCGCCCCGCCGAAGCCGAGCCAGCGCCGGAAGAGCTCGGGCTGGTGGGCCAGCGTGGTAAAGATTCCCATGGGCTCGTCGGTGCCCCCCGGGCTGAGGGAGAGAAGCCGAGTCAATCGTTCGTCCCACTGGTCGGGACGGAGCGGGGGGATGCGGGCTTCCGGTGGGGTCATTGACCGCATCGTAGGCACCGAGTCGGCCGTGTACCCCTGCGGAGCGCACGCCAGGCATCTGGTGAGGGTTCGGTCTCTTGAGGCTCGCCCTATCGGGCAGCGGTCAATCGGCCGGTCGGGCCTCCCCATGAGTGCCGGGGTCCACCGGTTCATGAGACTGTCTTCGAGCCTTGACCCGATGGACGAGGGATTGGCCGCCACGGTGGCAAAGGCCATACGACGCCTCAGGTTTGTCCGAGGAGGCCCGCCGCCGACTGCTCAACCGCTTCGCATGGTCCGGTCGGGGACGAATAGGGTGGGTGACACGAGTGTCAGGGACGTACCGGCACTCGGGGAGGATGGACGATGCGCACTGAAGAACTGATCCTGGTCAGCGTGGATGACCATGTGATTGAGCCTCGCGGCATGTTCGACGGCCTGCTGCCGGCCAAGTACCAGGACAAAGCTCCCCAGCTGATCCGCCGGGAGGACGGGACCGACTTCTGGCATTACGACGGGAACGAGATCCCCAATGTGGGCCTCAACGCGGTGGTGGGCCGGCCACCCGAGGAGTACGGGATCGAGCCCACCTCGCTCGACGACATGCGGGTGGGTTGCTACGACGTGCACGAGCGGGTCCGGGACATGTCGGTCAACGGCGTGCTGGGGTCGATGTGCTTTCCCTCCTTCCCCCAATTCTGCGGGCAGCTCTTCGCCCGGCGGGAGGACAAGGACGAGGCATTGGCCATGGTGCAGGCCTACAACGACTGGCACATCGACAAATGGTGCGGTGCCGAGCCCGGGCGCTTCATCCCCCTCTCCATCCCGGCCATCTGGGACCCCGAGCTGGCGGCGGCCGAGGTGCGGCGGGTGGCCAAGAAGGGGTGCCACGCCATCACCTTCTCGGAGAACCCCGAGAAGCTGGGCTGGCCTTCCCTGCACAGCAGCCACTGGGATCCCTTCTGGGACGCCTGTGCGGACGAGGGCACCGTGATCTGCATGCACCTGGGCTCGTCGTCCCAGCTGGTCATCACCTCGGTGGAGGCCCCGATCGACGTCATGATCAGCCTGCAGCCGATGAACATGGTGCAGGCGGCAGCCGACCTCTTGTGGTCGCCCATCCTGCGCAAGTACAAGGACCTCCGCTTCGCGTTGTCGGAGGGCGGCATCGGCTGGATCCCCTACGCGCTGGAGCGCATCGACTACGTCTACCAGCACCATCACAAGTGGACGGGTCAGGACTTCGGCGACATGCTGCCCAGCCAGGTCTTCAAGGAGCGCATCATCACCTGTTTCATTGACGACGCCTTCGGGGTGGACAACCGGCGCTACCTCAACATCGACAACATCACGTGGGAGTGTGACTATCCCCACTCGGACTCCACCTGGCCCACGGCACCCGAGGCGTGCATGAAGTATTTCGCCGACGTGCCCGACGACGAGATCAACAAGATGACGCACCTCAACGCCATGAAGCATTTCCAGTTCGACCCCTTCAGCGTGCGCCCGCGTGAGAAGTGCACGGTGGCAGCCCTGCGGGCGGAAGCGGCTGATGTCGATACCGCCCTGGTCTCGCGGGCCAAGGGCCACACGAGCAAGAACGCCGATGGCATCGTGAGCCTGAACACGGTGGTCGCCAAGCTCGGCGCCGACCGAGACTGAGCCGAGCCACCCGGTGTCGATCGACTACCGCCTCGGGGACGACCACGTCGTCACCATCACCATCAACCGCCCCGAGGCGCGCAACTCGTTGGACATGGAACACTTCTTCGGTTTGCGCTCGGCCTGGGAGCGCTTCGACGGGGAGGACGACGCCTACGTGGCCATCGTCACCGGCGTGGGACAGGACTTCTGTGTCGGCGCCGATCTCAAGACCTACATCCCCCAGATCACCGAGTTGCAGAAGAAGATGAAGGCGGGCGAGGTCACCGAGGTCGACGGCTACCGGTTGGACGACGGGATCAAAGCCGTGCTGCGGGGCACCAAGATCTACAAGCCCATCATCGCCGCCGTGAACGGCAACTGTGTGGCCGGCGGCATGGAAATGCTCGGCGGCACCGACCTTCGGGTCGCCAGCGATACCGCTACTTTCGGCGTGATGGAGCCCAAACGCGGCCTGTTCGCCGGGGGCGGGACGACGGTGCGCCTGCCCCGTCAGATCCCCTACCCCGCCGCCATGGAGCTGCTGCTGTGCGCCGATCGGGTGCCCGCCGCCCGCGCCTACGAGATGGGCCTGCTCAACGAGGTGTGCCGGCCGAGTGACCTGATGGACCGGGCCTTCGACTACGCGCACCGGATCACGGCCAACGGCCCCTTCGCCGTGCGCAAGACCAAGGAGTCGGTGCTGCGCGGCCTGGCCACCAGCATGGGTGAGGCCTACAAGATCGAGACGGAGATCTCTCGTGAGGTCTTCTCCAGCGAGGACGCCACCGAAGGGCCCAAGGCCTTCGCCGAGAAGCGTGCCCCGGTGTGGAAGGGACGCTAGGACCTACCGCAGGGCGTAGACCAGGGTGACCTGGTCCGTCTCACTTTGGGTGCCGGGCTCGAGGGGCACCGCGGCCACGCCGGACGGGGTTGCCGCGGCAAAGCCGGCCGCTGGCAGGGGCTGAAACTGGAGCGGTGATTGTGTCCGGTCGGTCAATGAGCACACCGGTCCGAGACGCTGCCCGGCCGCTTGCGCCATGGCCCCGGCGTGGCTCACCGCCTGGTGCACGGCATTGGTGCGGGCCACGTCCTCGACGGCACCCGGGTTGTTGAAGGAGAATGTGAGCGAGTTGATCTGCACGGCATTCCCGGTCGCGCCCACCACGGCGTCGATGGCGCTGCCGGCCCGGTCGATCTGGTGCAGGGTGGCCGTGATGGTGTTGGAGACCTGATATCCGGTCACCGTCGGAATGCCCTTCGGGTAGGCATACTGCGTCTGGAGGGTGAGCCCGGTGGTCGCGATGTCCTTTTTCGCCACGCCTCTCCCGGTCAGGGCCGAGACGGCGGCGGCCACCCCGACGTTGTCCTGGTTGAGCGCGGCGGTGGCTGAGCCTGCCGTGACGTTAACCGCCATCACGGCGATCAACTCGTCCGGTCGGGCGGTGGCCTGCCCGGTGCCCACCACGGTCAGCTTCGGGGTGGTCGGGCTACACGTGGTTGCCGTGGGGTTGCTGGTGCCCGCGTCGCTGAGGGCCAGCCCGAGGGCTGCCCCGCCAACGGCGAGGGCCAGCACGGCAAGGGCTGCGCCGGCCGCTTGTCCCGTCGGGCGCCTGGGGTGACTGGTCGGGGGCGCGTGCGCGTCGTCTCCCTCTCGGTCTGGCATCAGGTCCTGTGGCATGGGCGTCCCTCCATGCCCTTAATGACGCCGCGGCGGTGGTATCGGTTCGACCAGGAATGAATTCTCCCGGGATCGCACGAGGTCGGCGGGATAACCTGGGCGATCTACCCCTCGAGTGACTGGAGCCAGGCATGCCGGGATTCGTGCAGATCATGGAGCTGAAGACGTCGCGCATCGACGAGGTGGAGGCCATGTCCAGGAGGATGCAAGAGGAACGGGGAGACGCCCTCCTCGTCACCAAGGCGACGGTCACCGCGGATCGGGACCGGCCCGGGTACTACCTGGTCCTGGTTGAGTTCCCCTCGTACGAAGAAGCGATGAAGAACTCGAACGATCCCGCCACCAGTAAGTACGCCGAGGAGATGGGTGCCCTGCTCGACGAGCCGCCCAAGTTCCACAACCTGGACGTTCTCTTCGAGATGTAGCCCTGGCGCGCTCCGGGTCGTCAGGCCGGTGCGGGTGCGAGTGCGGTTCGGCGCAAGACCCGGAGCGACGGGAAGCCGACCACCAAGGTCTGCAATCGCCATCCGCGGGGCGAGAGTCCCCGGCGCCGGGCCATGCGGCCGGCCGCCAGCGCCTCACCGGCGTGGATCACCGCCGTGCCGATGAGCAGCGCCCGCAGGGTCGAGCGGGACGGGAGGTTGCCCGAACCCAACTCGGCCGCCTTTTCATAGGACTTCTCGCTCAGGACCAGATTGGCCAGGATGACGATGCCGCCGTCCAGGAGAGCGAACCAGAACAACGAGGGACGTGTGACGCCTGAGCCCTTTGCCATGCCCACGTTCTACCGACCCTGTGGTCCGGGGACCAATCGAATCCTCACCGGTTGGCTCCTTGGCGCGGGTTGGAATGGGACGGGAGAGTTTCGATAGTTCTCTCCCGGATTATAAACGTTCTTGTTTAGTATCCCGGAAGACACACACGGGGTCCCCTCTCCGGCGATCCCGCCCCTCACCCCCCACGTCCTTTCCGACTCAGCGTGACCGAGGCGGCCAACTGCCCGCAGGCGGCGTCAATGTCGGCCCCACGGGTCACACGCACGGTGGCGTTCACGCCGAGAGCCTCGAGTTGGTCCCGGAAACGGCGGACCCGGGCCGCGGAGGACCCCACCACGGCGTAGCCCGGCGTGGGGTTGAGCGGGATCAGGTTGACGTGGGCGCCCAGCGGACGAGCGAACTGGGCCAATTCGCCGGCGTCGTTCCCCTGGTCGTTGACGTCGTGGATCATGGCCCACTCAATGGAGAGCCGACGCCCAGTTGCCTTGACGTATTCGTCGCAGGCCTCGGCCAGCAGGCCGAGCGGGTAGCGCCTGTTGATGGGGACCAGGACGTCCCGCAGCCGGTCGTTGGCGGCGTGGAGGGAAACGGCCAGGTTGACCGGGAGGGTCTCAGCGGCCAGGCGGCGGATGCCCGGCACCAGACCGACTGTCGACAAGGTCAGGTGGCGGGCCGAGAGTCCCATCTCGCCATGGAGCCGCGTCACCGCGCTCCACACCCGGTCATAGTTGGCCAGCGGTTCGCCCATGCCCATGAAGACGACGTTGGAGAGCCGGC
This sequence comes from Acidimicrobiaceae bacterium, assembly GCA_003169675.1. GTDB lineage: Bacteria > Actinomycetota > Acidimicrobiia > Acidimicrobiales > RAAP-2 > Bog-473. The sequence continues at coordinate 17,570 of PNAT01000174.1, read as the reverse complement.
GAGGCCGGGCCGCCCGCATGGCGACAGCGACCTGCTCCACGATCTCGCCCTCGCTGAGGTGGCGCTGGAACCCCGCCTGGCCGGTGGCACAGAACTGGCAGGCCATGGCACATCCCGCCTGGGTGGAGACGCAGACGGTGACCCGGTCGGGGTAGTGCATCAGCACCGTCTCCACCCTGGACCCGTCGTGCAGGGACCACAGCCACTTGGTGGTCTGGCCCTCATCGGCCGACTGGCACGAGACCTCACGAAGGGCCGGAGGAAACGCGGCAGCCAGGGTGGCCCGCAGTGACTCGGGCAGCTCGGTCATCTCCTCGGGCCGCTGCACCCGGAGGTGCAGGCTTTCCCAGACCTGCCGTGATCGGTACGCCGGCTCGCCGGCCAGGAGCTGGTCCAACTCTTCGCGCACCAGTTCGTAGGGCGCTGGCACCGCCCCAGGCTACGACGATCTGTCAGGCGGTTAGTCCCGGCCGAGGATGACGGTCCCGGCGGCGCTGAACCACCCGCTGGTGCCGTTGACGCAGGCCAGCCGGGCGTCGGGCACCTGGCGCTCGCCGCACTCCCCGCGCAGCTGCTTGACCGCTTCAATGAGCAGGAACATGCCCCGCATGCCGGGCTGGCAGGAGGAGAGCCCACCGCCGTCGGTGTTGGTGGGCAGTGCGCCACCCACCCGCAACCGGCCGTCTTCGACGAAGGCGCCACCCTCACCCTTCTTGCAGAAGCCGAGCCCCTCGAGGGTGAGAATGACCATGGGAGTGAAGGCGTCGTAGACCTGTGCTGTGTCGATCTCGGCGGGGGTGACGCCGGCCCGCTCGAAGGCCAGCTTGCCCGAGCGCACACAGGGTGACTCGGTGAAGTCGTCCCACTCGCTCATGGTGGTGTGCGAGACGGCCTCGCCGGTGCCGAGCACCCACACCGGCGCCTTGGCGCAGTCCTTGGCCCGTTCCTCGCTGGTCAGCACGATGGAGCCCCCGCCGTCCGAGCGGATGCAGCAGTGCAGCTTGGTCAGCGGGTCCCACACCATGGGAGCGTTGACCACGTCGTCGATCGTGATGGGATCCTGGTAGAACGCCTCGGGGTTGAGGCCGGCGTTGTAGCGAGTGGAGACCGCCACCTCGGCCAGTTGCTCAATGGTGGTGCCGAACTCGTGCATGTGACGCCGGGCCACCATGGCGTAGTGCGAGCCCACCGGGTGACCGAAGGGCGCCGCGAACTGGATCGGGCCGCGGGTGCCGAAAGAGAGGTTGGCCATGCGGAGTTTCTTTTTCAGGTCGGCCCGCTGGGTCGAGCCGTACGTCAGCACCACCACCTCGACCAGGCCCTGGGCGATGGCGGCGGCCGCGTGCTCGACCATGAACTCCCAGATGCTGCCGCCGTGGCCAGTCGAGTCGACCCAATTGGGCCGTATGCCGAGATACTCGGCCAGCTCAATCGGGGGCAGAGCGCCGGTGAGCGACATGAACCCGTCGACCTCGGCCTTGGCAATCCCGGCATCGGCCAGGGCGCGGGTGGTGCCCTGGAAGTTCAGTTGGAAGGCGGTCTTGTCGTCGACCCGTCCGCAGTCGGACGTCGACGCGCCCACGATGGCCACGCGGCGGTTCGCCATGGATCAGCCGCCGCCCATCTTCAGCCCGGGATGGCGGGAGTGGAACACCTGGGCGTTCACCTCGGCCGCGATATCGGCGGGGTCCCACTTGACCTCGCCCTTGGGGTTATCGATGTTGACCCCGAGCCGCCAGGGCTCGTAGTGGGCGATGTTGGCCCCTACGGCGCGGAAGACCTGGCCGGTGACGTGCATCGCCTGGTCGGAGGCCAGCCAGGCCACCATGGGGGCGGAGTTCTGAGGGTTGAGGCGACTGAACTCCTCGTCGCCGTACTCGTCGGGCTCCTTGAGCTCCACGTCTTTCAGGACGCCGCCGGTCAGGCGGGTGACCCCACCCGGCCCGATGGCGTTGGCCCGCACCCCGAAGCGAGAACCCTCCAGCGAGGTGATGATGGTCAGGGCGGCGATGGCAGATTTGGCCGAGCCGTAATTGGCCTGGCCCACGTTGCCCTGCAGCCCGGCCGAGGAGACGGTGTTGACCACGGCAGCCCGTACCGTCTCGCCGGCCTTGGAACGCTCGCGCCAGCGGATGCAGGCGAACTTGGTGGTGGCAAAGGTGCCCTTGAGGTGCACCCGGATGACTGAATCGAAGTCGTCCTCGGTCATGGACACGATCATCTTGTCGCGGATGATGCCGGCGTTGTTGACCAGGATGTCGTGCCCGCCGAAGGCGTCGTACGCCGTGGCGATGAGGTTCTCCGCCCCACCAAAGTCCGAGACGTCGTCGTAGTTGGCCACTGCCTCGCCCCCGCGAGCCTTGATCACCTCGACCACCTGGTCAGCCGGCCTCTTGTCGGCTCCTTCGCCGCTGGCCGAGCCGCCCAGGTCGTTGATCACGACCTTGGCTCCCTGGGCCGCCAACTCGAGTGCCTCGCCCCGGCCAATGCCGTGACCCGAACCGGTGACAATCGCGATCTTGCCGTCCAAAATGCCCATGGGATCCCCGTTCTCAACAGATGACTGACACGTCTGTCACCTACCGTAACGGTGGCGACCGAGGGCCACAATTCGATCAGCGCGGGCTGCGAACACACGCCGGACCGGATCGACACTGACGCCGCTGTCATATACGGTGAGGGCGTCAGCGGGCCCCGGGTACCGGGTCGGCCGCAACTCTGCCCGTTGCCTTCGGGGGACGGACGCGGCTGTGTCTCTGACCTGATGCCGTCGGCTCGACGGCGTGGAACGAGGGAGAGACATGGCGACACCGACCAGGGCACCGAGCGACCCGACCCCCTTGGGACCGGTGCTCGACATCACAGGCCGTCCCATCGCACTGCGCCAGATCGACCTCCAGACGTTCTTCCGGCCCCAGCGGGTGGCCGTCGTCGGCGCGTCGGACTCCAACGCCCGCCCCAACACGGCGCTGACCCAGAAGATCACCGTCTGGGCCGAGGAGCGGGGCGCAACTGTCTACTTCGTCAACCCCAACCGTACGGAAGTGGCGGGCCGACCCTGCTCAGCCGCCCTGACCGACATCTCCGACCCCTTGGACCTAGTGGCCATTCTGGTCGGCGAGCCCCTGCCCATCCTGCGTGACGCCGTGGCAGCCAAGGCCAAGTTCGCCGTCGTCTTCGCCGCCGGATTCGCCGAGGTAGGCGCCAAAGGCGAGAAGGTTCAGGCCGAGATGGAGAAGATCATTGCCGGCGGCGACCTCCACGTGCTCGGCCCCAACACCAATCTCAACGCCTTCGAGGTCTTCCGCGACGACCTGCCAGGCCAGGCCATCGCGCTCATCACCCAGAGTGGGCACCAGGGACGACCGATCTTCCAGGGCCAGGAGATCGGCATCCGGTTGTCGCACTGGGCCCCGGCCGGCAACGAGGCCGACCTGGAGTCGGCCGACTTCATCCGCTACTTCTCGGACCTCGATTCCACCGGGGCCGTCGCCTGTTACATAGAGGGCTTCAAGAATGGGCGCACGCTCCAACTGGCCGCCGACCACGCCGCCCAGAGGAAAGTACCGATCGTCGCCGTCAAGGTGGGGCGCACCGATGAGGGCACCTCCATGGCCAAGGCGCACACCGGTCACCTGACCGGTTCCGATGCCGTGGTGTCCGCTGTGTTCCGCCAATACGGCGTGCAGCGGGTCGACGGGCTTGACCAACTCCTCGATGTCTCCGCCGCCCTGGCCCGGAGCAAGCCCCCCACCCAAGCGGCCGTCCGGCGCCTCCAGCGAGGTGCGGGCGGGCGCGTCTGCGTGTACTCAATTTCTGGTGGCACCGGGGCCCACATGGCCGACATGGTCGCGGCGGCCGGACTCGAGCTGCCCTCCCTGACCAAGCACTCACAGACCGAGCTGCACCAGTGGATACCGCCCTACCTGCGAGTCTCCAATCCGGTGGACAACGGTGGCGCGCCGGTGCGGGACTGGAGGGGTCCCAAGATCATTGAGACCATGCTGGCCGACCCCAACGTCGACCTCCTGCTCTGCCCCATCACCGGGGCTCTGCCCTCCATGGGCAACAAGCTGTGCGAGGACCTGGTGGCGGCCGCGGCCACCACCGACAAGCCGGTCTTCGTGGTGTGGGGCTCCCCAGTGGGCGACGAAGAGGCCTACCGCAAAACGCTGCTGGAGAGCTCGGTCCCCACCTTCCGCACGTTCACCAACGCAGTGATGGCGGCCACGGCCTACTTCGACCACCACCGCTTCATCGCCGGCTACAAGTCGCCCTTCGCCCACCCGGTCCGGCGCGCCAGTCCGGCCAAGGCCAAGGCGATGTCCATCATTGCCCCCAAGGGCGTGCGCCCGGCCCGCGGCACCGCCCTCTCCGAGCAGGACTCCAAGGCCCTGCTCCGGGCCTACGGCATTGCGCTGCCCAAAGAGCGCGTCGTCAGCTCACCCGGCGAGGCGGCCAAGGCGGCCAAGCGCATCGGCTTCCCGGTGGTCATGAAGATCGTCTCGGCCGACATCCTCCACAAGTCCGACCTCGGGTTGGTGGCGGTGGGTGTGCGCGACGAGGACGATGCCCGCCGCACCTACAAGCGCATGCTGACGGTGGCCAAGAAGGCGGCGCCCACGGCGCGCCTCGACGGCGTGCTGGTGGCCGAGACGGCCCGCGGCATTGAGACCGTCGTCGGCATCGCCCAGGACGACCTCTTCGGCCCGGTGGTCATGTTCGGCCTGGGCGGCGTGTTTGTCGAGGTGCTGGGCGACGTCACGTTCCGCGTCCCGCCCTTCACCAACAATGACGCCACCGCCATGCTCGACGAGCTTGCCGGCGCCGCCCTGCTCAAGGGAGTGCGCGGCCAGCCGGCCGCCGACCGTGGCGCACTGGTGGACGCGCTCATGAAGATGCAGCATTTGGCCGTCGACCTGTCGGGCGAGGTAGCCGAGCTCGACATCAACCCATTGCTGGCCGGTCCCCATGGGGTCGTCGCTGCTGACGCCCTCGTCGTCCTGGCCGCCAAGTGATCAGGAGTAGCGATGAGTGAGACAGCCGAGAGCCCGGCCGGCGACGATGTGACGCGCCGCATTGCAGACGGCGTCGCCTGGATCACCCTGAACCGGCCCGATGCCGGCAACGCCATGACCGGTGCCATGCGCGACCAGATCAGCGAATGGGTCAAGGACGCCTCATCCGATCTCTTCGTCCGGGTGGTCGTCATCACCGCCGCCGGCGAGAAGGCCTTCTGCACCGGGGCCGACCTGCGCGGCGGGCGAGCCGCCCCCCGGCCCAAGCCAGACGACGCTCCCGAAGGTGTCATGGGTGACGGTGCCCGCATCATCAGGGAAGGCTGGCAGCGGCTAGTGGGCACCATCTTGGACTGCGAGAAGCCGGTCATCGCCGGCGTCAACGGCACGGCGGCCGGTGGCGGCATGCACCTGGCCCTGGCCTGCGACCTCGTGGTGGCGGCCGAGGAGTCCAAATTCATTGAGGTCTTCATCCGCCGTGGCATCGCGCCGGACGCCGGTGGGGCCTGGCTGCTCACGCGCCTGGTCGGGCTGCAGAAGGCCAAGGAGCTGTTCTTCTTCGGCGATGACCTCCCGGCGGCCGAGGCCTACCGGATCGGCCTGGTCAACCGCCTGGTTCCCCGGTCGGAATTGCAGGCCACGCTGGAGGAGCTGGCCGGGCGCCTGGCGGAGGGGCCGACCAAGGCCATCGGGGTGGCCAAGTGGCTCACCAATCGCGCCCTCGACGTCGATCGCGCCACGTCGTTCCACGACGAGGCCATGGCCCAGGAGCTGATCACCCACACAATCGACTCCAAGGAGGGCATCGCCAGCTTCGTGGAGCGCCGCCCCTCCACCTTCAAGGGCTGGTAGGCCGACACCCACCGCAGAGGGTGTACCGGCCCGCTTTGCGATACTGAGGTCGAACGCAGCATCAAGGAGGCTTATCTGTGGACTGGAAGCTCGAACTCATCGTCGTTCCCGTGTCGGACGTGGACCGAGCGAAGACGTTCTATCTGGACAACGTCGGCTTCAATCTCATCGTCGACCACAGCGCCGGGGAAGACTTTCGGGTTGTCCAGGTGGTCCCGCCCGGTTCCGCCTGCGCGATCGCCATCATGAAAAACCTCGATGCCCCCGGCTCGGTCAAGGGGTTGCACCTTGTCGTGCCCGACATCGACGCGGCCAGGAAGGAACTGGTCGCCCGGGGAACCGAGGTGAGTGAGATCTACCACTTTGTGGAAGGACAACAGAAGCCGGGCCACGATCCGGGGCGGGGTGACTACAACTCATTTCTCGACTTCAGCGATCCCGATGGCAACAGTTGGCTCGTGCAAGAAGTGGGACGCACCGGAGGATGAACGACGAGACCAAGGTCTTGGTCGCCTCCCTTGACTACCAGCGACGTCACGTGCTCGGCATTCTTGAGGGTCTCTCGGAGGAACAGCTGAGACGGCCCGTTCTTCCGTCAGGCTGGAACTGCCTGGGCATGGTCAAACACTTGGCCCAAGATGACGAACACTTCTGGTTCCGGTGCATCGTCGCCGGGGAGTCCCTGGACGTCTTCCAAGTGGGCCCCAACCACGGCAACGACGAATGGAAGGTGGACACTGACGAGTCGGCCGAAGACGTCTTCTCCCTGTACCGGGACGAGATCGCGCGTTCGAGCGCCATCATCGAAAGCACCCCACTTGACGCAGCACCCAGGCAAGAAGCCGATTGGTGGGGGAAGGGAGACTTTCCCGACCACCGATACATCTTGCTCCACGTGATCGCGGAGACGGCCTGCCACGCCGGTCATCTCGACGCGGTGAGAGAGCTGCTCGATGGCCGCCAGTGGATCGTCCTCTAGGCCTCGCGATTCATCCTCGCGGTCAATCGGTACCGTCCACACGCGAGGAGGTCGGGATCGGCGCCACCGGACGGGCAAAGAACTGACCGGCTCCCGAGTTCAATACCCAGTCGTGACGTGTATCGGGAGAGGGGCGCAGCCAGGCGGGACGCGCGCAAGGTTGCGCTCCCCGGGGGCGCCGCACTGTGCAACGGCACCACAACCCCGTGTTCGTCGTCTTCGAGGGTCAGTGTGGCCGTGCCCACCACGTGGCCGCTCGCACGGACGCGCACCTTCAGTGGTGCATTGACCTCCTCAATGGCCACCCGGAAGCACACCGGATAGGGAAGGGGGGCTCCACCTCGTAGTGCCACTCCTCCCCCACCTCGAGGCCGGCAGCCTGGAAGATGCGCAGCCAGCTCCACCACTGCTGATAGGAACCAGCCTCACCGATGAGGGCCCAGACATCTGCTCCCCCATCCGGATCTCGTAGCAGTGCTGGGTGTCAATGACTCCCGGGAGAGCACGAGGTGCTGTCGGTTCGGGGACGGTGGGGCTTATTCCCCCACGCTCCCGTCGATGCACTCGCGCAGGAGGTCCGCATGCCCATTGTGCCGGGCATATTCCTCAATCATGTGCACCATGATCCACCGCAGCTCGCGGGCCTCACGGTCGGACGAACTCGAGCAGACGTTCAAGCTATCGGTACCCTCGACAATGACTCGGGAGTGATCGCACTGGTGAAGAAAAGCTGCCATGTCGGCATCGACGCGATCGGGATCGAGGAGATTGAAGTCAGCGTCGGAGTCGACATCTGTTGCGATGGGTTCGGGCGTCGGCCCATCGGCAAAGATATGTTCGAACCACCACCATTCGACCAGCATCATGTGCCGCACCAGGCCCAACAGGCTCAGGGACGAGGGTGGCACGCTGGCCCGGACGAGGAGGCTCGGGTCCAACCCTTCGCACTTTTGGAGGAGGGTGGCCCGGTGGTAGTCCAACCAGGCGTTGAGCATCGTCCTCTCGTCGGCCTCGAACGGAGGATCGCGGCGCGTCACGGCGGGAGACATCGACCCAGGTTAGTGGTGAATTCAATAGCTCATCAGGGGCCGGTATCATCGATCCGGTGCGCCAGCGGTGGCTTTCGAGACGGGCCTTCTCGCTGCACATCGGGGTGCTGCTCTTCGTACCCGGATGCGTTGCTGCCGCGTGGTGGCAGATCACCAGGGCCACTGACGGCAACGGGCTCAGCTACCTCTACGCCATTGAGTGGCCCATCTTTGCTGTCCTCGGGGTGTACTTCTGGTGGATGCTGATCCATACCGACTACGACACCGTCGGTCTCAAGGGGATGCGAAATCGGGCCGCCGCGGTGCCTTCCCCGATACCCGTCTCGCCGGCACCCATTCCCGGTGTCGTAGAAGACCCCGAGTTGGCCGCCTACAACGCCCGGCTGGCTGCATTGGCGACCACAGGACCCAAGACATGGCGTAGCCCCGAATCGGTCGTCGTACGAAGGCCGCGATGACGCGGCTCACCCAACGTGACTTGGCTGGGGCACTTTTCCGCTACCAGCTCATGGCCAACATCGTCGGGGTACTCATCATCCCGCTTTTCATATTCTTCGGGCTCAAGTTGGCCTTCGGGGGCTACAAGGTGGAGCTGGCGATATTCGGAATCGGACACGGCTACCTCTACATCGTGTACCTGATCACGGTCGGCCTTCTCGCCATCCGAGCCCGCCTCAACATCTTGTGGATGGTGGCCATGTTCGGGGCCGGACTCCTCCCGGGAATGACCTTCGTCGTCGAGTGGTGGGTGGTGACCCGGAAGATCCACCCCCTCCTGGACGCCCAAGGCGAAGCGGTCAGTCCAGCCGCTCAATGACGGTACCGTGGGCCTGCCCCCCGCCTTCGCACATGGTCTGGAAGCCATAGCGCCCTCCGGTGGCCTCCAGGTGGTTGAGCAGCGTGCCCATGAGCCGAACCCCGCTGGCTCCGAGCGGATGTCCGATGGCGATCGCACCTCCCCGGGGATTGAAGCGCACCGGGTCGTAGTCGAAGACGTGGCGCCACATGAGAGCGATGGCCGCGAACGCCTCGTTGCACTCGACGGCATCGAACTGGTCGACCGACATGCCGGAACGCTCGAGCAGCTTGTGAGTCACCGGCACCGGCGCCGATAACACGATCGCCGCGTCTTCGGCCGCCAGCGCAAAGTGGGCGAAACGGGCGCGGATCGGCAGCCCGAGGGCCTCGGCCACCGAGCGGTCGGCGATCAGCATCGCAGCGGCACCGTCCGTTGTTTGCGATGCGTTGCCGGCCGTGATCCCAAGTGCAGTCTCAGGCTCCCAGTGCTGGGCCGGTGGGAGGCCGGCCAGTGCTTCAAGGGTGGAGGAGCGCCGTATGCCTTCGTCGGTCTCGAGAGACTTGCCGGTGAAGGTGCCGTCCTCGTTCTTGATCGGCACCGCGATGGCCTCGCGGGCGAAGTGCCCGTTGTCCCAATTCTCGGCCGCCCGCCGGTGTGACTCCAGCGCATAGGCGTCCATTTGCTCACGCGTGATCCCGTAGCGGTCGGCCAATACCTGGCTCACCCGGAACTGGGTCCAGATGCGCCCATCGACCGCGGCAACAAAGGAGGGCGGGAACGGGCCCGTCCCGCCCCGGGCGTTGGAGGCCAGAGGGACACGGCTCATGACCTCGACGCCGCAGGCCACCACCAGGTCATAGTGGCCGGCCGCCACACCGGCTGCCCCGAAGTGGACGGCCTGCTGCGAGGAACCGCATTGGCGGTCGACCGTGGTGGCGGGAACACTCTGGGGCAGCCCGGCCGACACCCAGCCGTTGCGGCCGACGTTGGTGCTCTGCTCCCCTACCTGGCTGACGCAGCCTGCGATGACGTCATCCACCCTTGCGGGATCGACCCCGGTGCGTTCGACCAGCGAAGTCAGAGCGAAGGCGAGGAGGTCGGCCGGATGCCAATTGGCCAGGGCACCGCCCCGCTTGCCAAACGTCGTCCGCACCACATCCACGATGACCGGCTCTCTCATGCTCTCTCTCCCCTTGTCTGTTACCTACAGAACCCTTCGGCGATCTAAATGTGTGACGAAGCCGCTTCCTCGCGCTGGGACATGATGGCTTCGACAGCCTCCCCGGCACCGGCCGGTTCGCCCTCGTAGGCTACGGCACCACGGTCAAGGACCACCGCCCAGCCGGCCAGCTGCAGGACCCGCGACACCTGCTGCTCCACCACGATCAGCGCGGTGCCATTGCGGTTGATCTCCCTCAGCCCCTCGTAGACCGTATCGACGACCACCGGAGCCAAGCCCAGAGACAGCTCATCGGCCACCAGGACATGGGGCGGCACCACCAGCACCTTGGCCAGGGAGAGCAATCGCTGCTGGCCACCCGAAAGGTTGCCTGCCATCTGGCGACGCCGCTCACCCAGAATGGGAAAGGCCGTGTAGGCGCGTTCGAGGTTGCCGGCCAGCAGCTTGCGTCCGGCCCGCTGGCGGAAGGCCAGGGTCAGGTTCTCTTCGACGGTCAGGCTGGAGAACACACCACGCCCCTCCACCACGTGGGCCATGCCCAGTCGGGCGATCCGGAAGGCGGGCATGGTCGTCACGTCGTGCCCGGAAAACACGATTCGGCCCGAGGTGGCGGTCACCAGACCGGTGACCGTGCGCGCCACCGTCGACTTCCCCGCCCCATTGGAGCCGACCAGGGCGACGATGCCGCCCGCCGGCACGCGGAACGACACATCGAACAAGGCGCGGTAGGGGCCGTAGGCCGCGCAGACGTTCTCCAGAGACAGCACATCGCCCCCCTCGAACGTTGATGTGCCGGGCGAAGTCACGCCGTCCCGACCTGACCCAAGTAGGCCTGCCGCACGGTCGGGTTGGCCATCACCTCGGTAAAGGGGCCATCGGCCAGCACCTTCCCGAGGTCCATCACCACTGTGCGGTCGACAACGTCGCTCACCATGGTGAGGTCATGTTCGACCAGGAGCACCGCGGTCCCCCGTTCGCGCTGCACCGTGCGCAGGACCGCGGCCACCTCGGCCGTCTCATGGAGATCGAGCCCGGAGGAAGGTTCGTCGGCCAGCAGGATCTTCGGTTCGGCGGCCAGCGCCCGTGCCAATTCGACCAAACGGCACAGACCCAGTCCCAGGGAGTTGACCGACACCTCGGCAAGGTGGGTGATGCCCACCAGCTCAAGGGTGGCCTCAACTTGGCGCACCTCCGATGATGTGGGTGCGCTCATGTTGAGGAGGTCCTTCCACAGCCTCCCCTCGCCACGCCGAGCCCGTTCGGCCACCATCAGGTGGTCACGCACCGTCATATCGGTGAACACTTCGACCTTCTGATAGGTCCGCCCGATACCTAGTCGGGCACGTTTGAAGGTCGGCAGCCCGGCCAGTGACCTCCCGCCGAACGTGATGGCACCGGCGTCTTGGCGCAATTGCCCGCACACACAGTTGAAGAGCGTCGTCTTGCCGGCTCCGTTCGGACCCACCAACCCGACGCTCTCGCCGGTATCGACAGTGAAGCTGACGTCCTGCACGGCGACGATGCCACCGAAGGCCTTGGACACGTTCTCCAGGGACAGGAGCACCGCCGCGCTACCCATGGGCACCGGTCGTCGAGACGTCAGATGGTTTTCCCTCATTCTGGCGGAAGAACAGCTTTTCGAAATACAGCGTCGAGCGCCGCTTCTGGTACTCCAGCACGCCCTCGGGATGGGCGGCGTAGGTAAGTGCGCCGAAGGCGAAAAGCACGATCGTCAGACTGGGCCCGCCGAATCGGGACGGGATGTAGGTGAGAAGCTGCTGGATGACGGCGAAGCCGATACCCGCCTGGATCGCACCTTCGACGGTCGAGACGCTGGTGGTGACCACCAGCACGACGAAGACGAGGGAGTACTGGTAGTTCCAGTCAGAAGGCGAGGCGAGCTGCTGCTGAATGGTGACGAGTACACCACCCAGTCCCGCGATCGCTCCGGACAGCGCGAACACCATGATTCTCTGGCGCGACAGGTTGATTCCCAGCCCGGCCACCGCCGTCTCGCTCCCCCGCATGGCAGCCAGATTCCGCCCCACGGTGCCCTTGCGCACGAGCAGCACGACGAAGACACACACCGCCAGCACGCTGATGCCGAGGAGGAATAAGGCATGGCCGTCGAAGTTGAAAAACGCACTGGTGCCCAACCACTTGCTCTGGAGGCTGACGCCCTCGACTCCCGCCGTGATCGAAACGGCGCTGAAGAATGTGCTGTCGAACAGCAGGGCGGCAGCCAGCGTCATGAGGGCCAGGCCGAGACCCCGTAATCGCAACGAAAGTAACGCCAAGACGACGGCCACCACGGCAGCCAGGGCCGCACCAAACAGGCCGCCCAACAGCATGTTGAGCCCGAGATGGTTGGCCATCTGCGCCGCTGTGAACGCGCTGATGCCAGCGAACGTGCCCTGGCACAGGGACAGTTGCCCGGCCATACCCGTGATGAGGGTGACCGAGAGCAACACGGTCGACAGCGCCATGCCGTAGTTGAAGACCGACTCCCAGGTGACCGGGATCCAAGTGAGCATTGATGCAAAAAAGACAGCCAGGAGGACCCACCACGAGGTACGAACGATACGATCCATCTTCGGGGCACGGGCGCCCGCCGCGGTCGGCGGTGGAGGCGGATCGATGGTGGCGAGCGGGTCTCGGCTCGATTCCAAGGCCCGCATTCCCGGGAGGAAAAGCAGCGCACCCACGATGACGAGAAACGGCAGCGCCGGCACGACAGCGGAATAGATGATGCTGTTGGGTGAGAGGTAACCCTGAAGTGTGGTCGTGGCCACACCGATGAGCACGGCCACGCCGGCGGCGATCGGCAGTGACCGCATCAGCGCGCACACTGCCGCCGCGATGGCCGTCACGGTCAAAGCCGCGAAGTTGTCAGCCGTGAACGCACCGAAGACGGGGGCCAAGAGCACCCCGGCCAGGCCGGCCATGAAGCTGGACACCACCCAGGCCAGGGCCACGACGCCGTTGGCATTGACCCCGTCCAGCTGCACCAGGCGCCGGCTTTCCACCGCCCCGCGCATCTGCAAGCCGAGGTTGGTGTAGCGCAGCAGCGCGGTCAGGGCCACGAGGACCACAGCCGTGACCGAGAACGTCGAGAGGTAGATGCCGTTGATAGGAGTCCCGATCAACGTGAAGTAGACGACATTCGGGTTGAAGAAGGGGAATATGGTGGCCGTAGCATCGAGCTTCTGTTGCCCGAATATCACCGGCAGGAGGGAGGGAATCCCGACCAGCAGGCTCAGACTGCAGACCAGTTTGGCCGTGCCATTGGAATTCGGGATGTGCCGGAACAAGAGCCGGTCGAAGGCGAATCCGACCGCCGGGCCCATCACCACCACGGACACCAGGAACGCCGCAAATCCCGACCACCCATGGTTCTGGGTGAGGAGGGTGAAGACGAAGGCCGAGGCGAACGCCTGCGCACCGAACGCAAAGTTGAAGACCCCCGTGGCCTGGTAGGTCAGGACCAGGCTCACGGCGACGATGGCATAGGAACACCCGTAGGGGATGCCCGGAAAGGCGAAGCCGAAGAAATGCTCCATTATTTGAAGAAGTGGCTCGGGGCCCCGACGCTCGGCCTCAGCCGGGCGACGGAGTGCCCGCCGGCACGGGGAATACCGGACCCTTCTTCGCATTGGTCGACTCGAAACAATTGAAGACGTTCTTGCCCGTGTTCAGCACCGGCACGAACTTCGTGCCCTGCACCTGGATGTAGGCCGCGCAGTAGGGCGGCGCGTTCCCACTATGTCCGGCGTTGACCCAGTTGACCGGCGCGATAAGCCCGCCGGCCGTGAAGGCAGAAATCTTGTTGGTCTGGTTGATCACATTGGCCTGAGTGAGGTTCTTCCCGGCCGCCTTGACTCCGGCCACGAAGAGAGATCCCGACTCCCAGCCCTGAATGGCCACCTCGTCGTAGACGAATTGTGGCGCGTACTTCTTCATTTCCTTGAGGTACACCTTGAGCCCGGGGTACAGGCTCTGGGACGCACTGAAGGGCACGTGCTGTATGTCGAAGTAGACGCCCTGCATCAGGCTCTTGTTTTGGTTCAGCGTCTGTTGGTCATTGCCGTTCAGCCACAGTTGGGTGATCTTGAGGCCATACTGCTGGATCGCCCGTGCCATGGAGATATTGCCCTGCACATCCATGCAGCTGAGCACCATGTCCGCTCCGGCCTGCTTCATGCGCTGCACGTCGGTGGCCACCGTGGTGCCGGGGTAGTTGATTTTGTAATCGGAGTAGCTGACGTTATAGCCCGCCGCAGTCAGGCCCGTCGCTGCGGCCTGGCAGCCGGCCGCCGAGGACACGAAGTTGTAAGCCAGGAGGGCGATGGACTTGGCGTGAACGTGCTTGGCCACGTAGGCCACCTCAGGTCCTTCGGCCGGGTAGTACTGCACCGATCCTCCGGCACCGAACAGGTTGTTCGGTCCGGCCCAGTTGCCGGTGACGTCGTAGCCGTAGGAGGGGATCTTCGCCTCAACGAAAATGTTGGGTGAGAAGAAGGCAGTGGCCAGGCCGGTCACCGCGAACACATGGTCCTGGTTGATGAGGGTGTTGGCGAGCTGGTTGAAGGTGGTGGGGTTGCCGCCGTCGTCGAGCTGGTACTTGTAGTCGATCTTGCGCCCGTTCACGCCCCCTTGAGCATTGATGTAGTCGAAGTACGCCTTTTCTCCGGCAATGAGAGAGGAGAATCCGGAGGCCAGGGTGCCGGTCTGGGTCGAGATGGAGCCGACCGTGATGGAGTTTGACGTCACCCCGGGTGAAGTGGCGGCACTGGAACCCGCCGCTCCGGAGACACCGCTCGCCGTGATGACACCAGCCAGGAGAACCGTCCCGGCCATGGCTGCACCGCTGAGCAACTTCAGTCCGTGCCTCATTCGCATGCCATCCCCAATCAGTTGGCCGTTCGCATCCCCCCGGGATGTCGATCACTGTATCGGGACACCCCGTGTCCCACCGCGCACCCTTTGTCCTCCTCTGCCCGCGTCCCCCTCAGCTCAAGAACAGCCGTTGCCGGTCAAAATCTCTCAAGGCCTGCACCTCGCCCGGAAGCGGGGGCGTCAGTTCTTCAACCGTGCGGGCCACAGCGGGCGCATAGCCACACGCCGCCACGAATTGCCGCGTGCGCTCGTCTACCGTTCCCTCGCCCGCCGGCACGGCGGCCACCCGTAATGTCCCGTCTTGGCGTCGCAGGATCCCCTTGTCGGTCACCACGCTGACCACGCGGTGGCCCGGCGAGGTGACATAGGCCACCGTGTCGGGAAGCCTCTCGGGCCGGGCCAGCGTGACGACCACGCACGCCGTGGCCCGGCTGGCCACATCGTTGGCGCCGCCCGACCCGACCAGGAAACGCCCGCCGGCCAGCTGCGTCGAATTGAGCGAACCGTGGCGGTCCACCTCGGCCGCACCCAGACATCCCACGGTGCGGGTGCCGGGCCCCCCGATCACCATGCCCAGGACGGTCGACGCGTCGGAGAGGAACGGCGTCCCCGGGAAGACGCGGTGGTTGAAGATATAGGGATCGGCCGGGGTGGGCTCGTAGCCCCACAGTCCGAGCTCTGCGGTGAGGACCACCCGACTGCTCTGCGACCGGGCCCGGGCCACCGCGACCCAGGCAGCCAGGTTGGCCACTCCGGCCCCGGCCAGCACGGCGTCGGCCCCGACGTCGGCCACCACCAGCTCCACCTCGCGGGCCCCCAACACGGCGGCCCGTTCCCACGTCGTGAGGATGGGGTCATCGACCACCGGGGCGGCATCTGAGTCGGCCTTCCAAGAATTCGGGTCCGACCTTCCCGCCAGCCACTCCAGGTGGTCGGCCCCGAGTTGAGACAAATAGTCCTCCTGCGTCGATGGTCCAAGGACCCATTCCTCGGCGAAGGCATCGAACTCACCCTTGGCCGCCGCGTCGGCCGCCATATTCCAGAAGGCAATGTCCTCGCCGTAGCTGCGCACCGGCAGGCCGGGCGCGTAGCACCCGCCAGGATGGGCCCCGTAGGGCGCCTCCACCACGGCCAGGACGCGGTGCCCCGGCACGCGTACCCGATGCCCCAACCCATCAAGGTCGTCGACCACCTTTTCCACCGTGGCCACCACCCCTCGCCGAGCGGCCAACGCCCCCCACACTCCTTCGAGCAGCGGCTCGGAGAACACCAGGTTGCCGTGGCGGTCGGCCGCCGCCGCATGGACCAGCGCCACATCAGGGACCAGGGGCGAAAGGACACCCAGCGGCCCCAACGGTGAGTCGATCACGCTGAAGCCGTCGTTCTCGGCCATGGAGGAGCCGACCAACGAGCCGGTCACCATGGCCGGCAGGCCGCGGGCTGCGGCCTCCAATCGCTGGGCCAGGGTGAGGATCGACCAGTGCTCGACCTCGACCTCTCCCGACTCATAGGCCTGGCGGAAGATCGGATTGGGCGTATACGTCGGGAAGCTGTTTCCCGAGTAGGTCGTGATGACCTTCTTGACCAACCCGCCACGGAAGAAGAGGGCACCGAGCGCGCCCAGGCTGGTCATCACCAGTGTGAACCCAGGGTCCTGGCCCCAGAACTGACGGGCCATCTCCCGGGCCCCGGCCGTCCAGCGGCTGTGTCCCAGCATCACGTGGACCGAGTCACCCGGGTGCACGTTTCGGGAAATGCCGTCGGCCAAGGACGTGAATACCGGGCCGCCAGACTGGTCTCCCGTCATCGTCATGTCCAGAGCGGCACCCCGGGTCGGGAGCCCGAAACGCCCTGCTCCCGCCTCAATTCGGACCTCCCGGGCACCTGACCACCGCGTCAGGCTATCGAGTTGGATGGGGCCTGGCACTACGATGCCCGGGGCATGGGGCCGCCGAGAGTCCGACCTGACCCGGCGACTACTCCGGCCACTCCGGCCACTCCGGCCACCTCCACCAATGGGGTGGCCCGCCAACCGGCCGCTGACCAGGCCGCCTCCGCAACCGTCAACGGCCTGCCGTTCGGGGATGTTGACGCCGTGGGTGCGCCGGCCAGCCGCAGGGTGCTGCGCAGCCAGGGTCGGCGAACCATGCAAAAGCTGCTCGATGCGGCCATGATCGCCTTCGACAAGCGCGGCTACCACGCCACCAGGGTCAACGACATTGTGGAGATCGCCAAGACCTCACACGGGACCTTCTACTTGTACTTCTCCAACAAGGAAGATCTCCTGCGGGCCTTGGTGACCGAGGCGGCCACCGAGGCCCAGCAGCTCTACGACGCACTCAACATGTCCCCCGAACAGGGCGGCGCACCCCAGTGGGAGGACGTGCACAGCTGGGTCAGGGCCTACTCGGCGCTGTGGACCCGCTATGCCCCACTTTTCCGAGCCTGGACCGACCTGGCCACCATCGACCCGGACCTCATTGACGTCATCCGCCAGACGTTCACCATCATGTCGGGCGCGCTGGCCCAGCAGATCAGCCCCGATACGTCAGGTCACATCATCGATCCCGATGCAGCGGGCATGGCCACACTCGCCATGTTGGACCGATTCCACTACCTGCGTGAATTCGTCGGNNGCGCTCGAGACCCTGACCACCATGGTCTACCGGGCGCTCTTCGACCCCAGCGCCTAGGAGGCGGGGAACACCAGATCGAAAATCCCGTCGACGCCGGAACCGTGCAACGTGAGGCCCCCGTCCACCACGATGTTCTGACCGGTGATGAACCGGGCCAGGTC
>PNAT01000120.1 GCA_003169675.1 Acidimicrobiaceae bacterium | reverse complement strand
GGCTTGTTCAAGGTGAGAGCGCCGGTCGAGCCGTGGAAGACGGCATTACCGAAACTGAAGACGCCTCCATCAGAACCGGCCAACCAGTAGCCCAGCCCGTCCGGGGTAGCAGCGCTCCCCACGATCGGCTTGTTGAGCGGGATTGCCCCGAGTGATCCATGAAAGGTCGCGTTTCCGAAGCTGAAGATGCCGCCACTCGAGCTGACCAGCCAGTAGGAGTGACCCGAGGGGCCGAAGGGGAAGCTCAAACCCATCAGCGCGGGGACGGCTTGCTCTGTCGCATAGACGTCGCCCAAGGTCGGTCCACTGTTTGACAACGAGATCGCTCCGGCGTCGGCTCCAGATGCGACCTGGAAGCCCAACAATGTGGCGACGGGAGTGGTCCCGCCCTGCGTGTAGACAGCACTCGTGGGCGACTGTCCCACCGCCAAGAGCGCCTGGATCACAATCGAGGTCGAATTAGGATCGCTGACTTCAGGATTGTCGGCCGCATTCGGCATGAGGCCCCACCCGCCGTCGGTGTCCTGCGCGTTCTTGAGGAAGGCCAGTGCATTCGAATTGACAGTCGATGTAAGGGCCCCTTGCGCGGCCAGCCCTTGCATGGCCAACGCGGTGCCGTTCGTATCCGGGCCCGCATAGGAGGCGGGGTCGCCGTTGCACGCGTTGAGCGCCATGGCCGGCTCTGTCCATCCACCGTCGGGACATTGCTGTTGCCGCAGCCAATTGAGGGCTGGCGCGTCTGCCTTCACCCCAACCGCGTCGAGCGCAGAAAGTGCCAGACCCTGGTCGTAGGTACTGGCGTAGTAGTCGCCCAGTTGCGTCTCGGTACCAAACAGACCCGCGTCGGGGCCCGTCGGCTGCTCAGTAGCTTGGAGCCGCGCTACCAAGTTGGCGCCGCCAAAATTGGTCGGATCGGCTCCCAACGCGTGCGCGTCAAGAATCAGAAGGGCCAGTCGGCCGGGTCCGTCGTTTCCGTCGACAGTGATGTACGCCGCCGAGTTGGACTCAAGGTAGTTGAGGGCGGCGCGGGCACCATTCAGATCGACGTTGGCCGCGGCCAGGGCCAGAACGGCATTGGCGGTCAGTGAAGGGTCAGGGGACCCCGGTGACGCTCCGGCTATATAACCCCCGGGCGTCAACTTCCCGGCCAACCACTGTGCGGCCTGCTGGGCGGCGGTGACTAGCGGAAGTTGAGAGGGCGGCGGCGCGGCGGCCCCGGCTGAGCCGGAGAGCGCTCCTGACCCAAATATGGTGGCCACGCAGAGTGCAGTGGCACCTTGGAGGGTGCGGCGGACGATGTGCATTGTGCTCGCTTCCCGGACCTCGGCCCGGAAAACTCCGCATGTGCACGGGGTCACACCGAGCCCCTGTCCTTGTGTCTCGACGGTGGGAACTCATCTGACCTTGAGGTATCCCGGCTTGTTGGTGTCGCCACTTCGGCGCACCACTCACGGTTGCGGACCAGCGCCGGGATCTCACCGGCTTCCCCTCTCGGGCAGTACTGCCACAGCAATTGTGCTGCACGTTCACGGTATCACGGAGGTTCGAAGGGACTCATTTGATGGGTTGGGGGTATCCATTTAACCGGAGTACCGACCACACTGGTCCGAATGGCACCATGGGTGGATACACTGGAACCAGTGGTTAGAGTCGAGCTTGAACGAGTCGAGGCGCTTGAACTTCTCGGGATGACGTTGGCACACCTCAACGACGCCGAGGCCAGAACCGAGATATCGCCCCGCGTGCCGCTGCTGCTGGCCATACGGGACAAGCTGGCTTTCGGGCTCAGGGAGGAAACATGAGCTATACCGACGCCGAGGTGTCCGCGGCGAATTCTGCGATGGAGAAGTACAGGGGCGGCGAAGAGGGTGAGGCCGGCGCTGCTCTTGTCGTAGTGGGCCTTAGTGCCGAGCGGGCCGCCAAGGAAGCGGAGATCCTCGACGACATGATTCGAGTTGCGCATCGCTCTGGCGCGTCGATCCGCCAGCTCGCCGAGGTCTCAGGCCTCGGTCGAAAGGCCGTGACGGCCGTCATCTCCTCTGACGCGCGAGTGCAGGACTGAGCACAACCCGCCAGCGCAGAGTCGATGGGTGATGCGGCCTCCGACCTGGGCTACTCCGGTGAGATGGATACCCCCTTCATGGGTTTATGCCCACGTGGCGAGGGATTCCGCAGGTCAAAGCCGCGAAGCACGTTTCCAATCGGAAGACGAGGAACCGTGGTCCCTCACGGCGACTGAGCGGACGAGTGTCTTCATTCCTGGGACTAATTGATGGAGTCATCGGCAGGCGGGCGCGACGCAACCTGGGGAAGATCCCCGACCGGAAGAGCTGGGCCTTGGGCATCGCCGTCGCCACGGTTGCCCTGGCCGCCCTCCTGGTGACCCCGGCCATTGCGACCGCCGCTGCCCCGGCCACGGCGTTCAACACGCCATGCGGGCCCTTGTGCTCGGCCACCGGCCCTTAGGTCTCCCGTACGATGGAAGTGTGACACCGGGGTCAGAGAAGAGGGCTGACCTCCCCCTGGTCTCGGTGGAGGAGATTGAGGACGCCGTCGTCGACGGGGACAGTCCGATCGGGCCCAGGTCCGGCACCGTCATGGCGGCCCTGCGCCACCGGACCTTCCGCATCGTCTTTCTGGGCGTCTTCGCCTCCAACATCGGCACCTGGATGCAGAACGTCGTGCTCGGCGCCTACGCCTACGACATCACCCACTCGAGCACTTTCGTGGGAGTGGTCATCTTCGCCCAGCTCGGTCCCGCCCTCCTGCTCGCCATGGTCGGTGGTCTCATCGCCGACAAGGTGGACCGCAAGAAATTCCTGATCCTGCTGTCCGTCGAGCAGCTGGTGTTCTCGTTGATGCTGGCCCTGGTGGTGAGGACGCCCTCGCCCAGCCACGTCCTGCTCGTGGCCATGGTGGTCATGGTCGGCGTGGGAAGCGCCATGTTCGGTCCGGCCTACTCGGCCATCCTCCCGGCCCTCGTGACCCGCAAGGATCTGCCCGGGGCCATCTCGCTCAACTCGGCCCAGATGAATGCGTCGCGGGTCATCGGCCCGGTGATCGGCGGGGTGGCCTACCACTTCATCGGACCGGCATGGGTCTTCGCCGGTAACGCCGTCACCTATCTCTTCGTGGTGGCCGCCCTCATGATGGTCTCGCTGCCGCGGCTGCCCCAGATGACGCAGCACGCCAGTCGCTGGCGCGATCTGACGGCCGGTATCACCACGGCCCGGGCCGACCGGGTGGTGGGGCGCTGCCTCGTGACCGTCTTCGTCTTCTCGCTCCTGGCCCTGGCCTTCATCGGCCAGATGCCGGTGGTGGCCGCCCACAATCTGGGCATCAACCCCACCTCGGCCAACTACGGGCTTCTCTACGCCTGCTTCGGCACCGGTGCCCTCATCGGTGCCATCTCCATCGGCAC
>PNAT01000117.1 GCA_003169675.1 Acidimicrobiaceae bacterium | reverse complement strand
CAGTCATTGTGGACACAGAGGGGTCAAGGGGACTGTTGAGTAATTGGCCACCCAGAGCGCCCGATAGCGTGGCTCGGGTGGAATTCCGACTTGGGGGCAGCACAGGAAGGATGTGGGGCGACCGTCAGGACGACGTCGGTCCGGGACCGATCGGCCCCCTGGCCGGTGAACAGCCACTCTGGCCGACCATCCCAGAACCACATGAGATCGACCGGATGTTCGCCCAGGTCTTTGCCCTGGTCGGTGAGGGTATCGCGGGCGCCACCCACGCCCTACTGGCGGGCGACCGCGAGGCCGCCAAGGAGCTGGTCATGCGCGACGAGCTCATTGACCAGATCATTGGTGAGATCTCGCACGCCGTGCAGCACCAACTCGTCCACGGGGAGACCACGGTGGACGAGCGCCGTGAGCTCGTGGCCATACTTCGGATGCTGCCCGACATGGAACGCAACGGTGACCTGGCCGAGCACATCGCACGGCGCGCCGCCCGCGGCCTGGGTGCCGAAATGTCAGCTCGCAGCCGCGGATTGGTCGAACGCATGGGCGAGGTGGCCACCACCATCTGGCGCAGCACAGCAGACGCCTTTGCCGAACGTTCAGCCGCAGCTGCCACATCGATTGACGACCTCGATGATGAGCTCGATGACCTTCACGTCACTCTGACCGCCGAGCTGGTGGCCGGCACCATGTCGCTCCCGGTGGCCATTGAGCTGGCCATGGTGGCGCGCTTCTACGAGCGCTTCGGTGACCACGCCGTGAACCTGGCTCGTCGCATGTCTGCACTGGTAGTTGGCGGCCCAGAACCGGGATCTTCGGGACCGGACTGAGCCGGTTCGGGCCGCCGAATCGGTTTAGCAGCGCGCCGCCAAGAGGGCCTCGGCAATCTGCACCACATTGAGTGCCGCCCCCTTGCGCAGGTTGTCGCCGGAGACGAAGAAGGCCAGCGCATTCTGGCCCCCTTGGGCCCTCCGTATCCGACCGACATAGGAGACATCACGTCCGGCCGCCATGAGCGGCGTGGGGATCTCGGTGACCTCCACGCCCGGCGCACCCTGCAACAATTCGGTGGCCCGACCGACCGAAAGCGCTCGGGAGAACTCGGCCACGATGGCCGCCGAGTGCCCGGTGAAGACGGGCACTCGTACACATGTGCAGGTCACGGCCAATTTTGGGAGACCCAGGATCTTCCGGGCCTCATTGCGATACTTCTGTTCCTCATCGGTCTCCAACGACCCGTCCTCCACGATGGAGAACTGAAGGGGGATCACGTTGTGGGCGATGGGGACCGGGTACACCGACGTTGGGGGGTAGTCCACCGCCCGGCCGTCAAAGGTGAGCTCTTGAGCCCGGTCCGTTGTTTTGGCCAGCTGCTCGGCCAACTCGCGCACTGCGTCCAAACCTCCGCCCGAGACCGCCTGATAGGTCGAGACGGTCAACCGAGTCAGACCTGCCTCCTTATGCAAGGGGCTGAGCACCGGGATGGCCACCATGGTGGTGCAGTTCGGGTTGGCCACGATGCCTTTGGGAATGGACGACAGCGCCGCCGCATTTGCCTCGGGCACCACCAGAGGGACCTCAGGGTCCATGCGCCAGGCCGACGAGTTGTCGATGACAATGGCCCCAGCCGCGGCCAGACGCGGCGCCAGAGCCCGTGAGACGGAGGCCGGCGCGGAGCAGAGAGCGAGGTCGATGCCCGAGAGTTCACAGGTCTCGGCATCTTCGACGACGACCTCTTGATCACCCCAGGGCAGGGTCGTCCCAGCCGAGCGACTTGAAGCCAGGTACCGCATGTGGTCGACCGGGAAAGCGCGCTCGACCAGGATGGACCGCAGTACCACACCGACCTGACCGGTCGCTCCCACAATGGCAATTCTCATTTCGCAAGTTTACGAGAACGCCAACAAGGCTCAGACCTCGATTCTACGGCGGCCTTCCAGCGCCCGTCCCAGCGTCAACTCGTCTGCATACTCCAGGTCGCCTCCGACTGGAAGCCCGCTGGCCAGTCGGGAAACGATGACGCCCAATGGCGTCAGGAGGCGCGCCACATACATGGCGGTGGCTTCTCCCTCAAGGTTGGGATTCGTACACACGATCGCCTCGCGGATTTGTCCGGCGTCAATCCGGGCGAGGAGCTCGCGCACTTTGAGCTGATCGGGCCCGATACCTTCGAGAGGATTGAGCGCTCCGCCAAGGACGTGGTAACGACCGTGAAACTGATTGGTGCGCTCAACGGCCACGATATCTCTGGGATCTTCTACGACGCAGATGACCTCGCCGTCGCGTTGGTCATCGCTGCAAATGGCACACCACGCCCCGCCTTCGGCCACGTTGAAGCATTGTTCGCACAGCGTGGTCCTCTCTTTAACCACAACAATCGCGTCGGAAAGCCGGTGAGCGTCTTCTGTCGGCACCTTCAAGATGTGGAAGGCGATGCGCTGCGCCGATTTCGGACCGATGCCGGGAAGGCGTCCCAGTTCATCTATGAGCGCGCGAAGTGGACCGGTGTACATCTAGTTGACCACCTCACTGGCCCCAGGAAAAGCTTGCAAGAGACGGGCCTCGGCTTCAGATGCCTGGTCGGCATTCTCATTGGTTCCATGATGGAATTCTGCCGCATCCACCTCTTCGCCTCGGTCGTTGTGAGTCTCTGTGGTCAGCACACCTTCACCGCGATCGGTTGGCTCATGCCGCGGCGTTGAACCGGAAATGGATTCATCGACTACTAGAACCAATTTCACTGGCTGGCCGAATCGCTCCAATAGCGCGGCTTCCACTTCAGACACCAACTCTGCACAGCGATCACGGTGAGGAGCGGTAGGCAGCGCGAACTGTGCCCCTTGTGCGTCAACAGCGACAAAATGACCGGCACTGTAGAGCGCCTTAACCCGCGCCGGGAGGCCGCGCAGTACGCCATCACCCCATGCTTCCGACAGGCTGTCACGGTCGACAGTGGGACTTGGATGGGTATCCACGCTCACTGGAGTCGATGGCGGAGGTGTCAAGTGGGAGCTTCTTGGCTCTTTAATCTTCCCCATTACTGCATGCTCGGCTCCGCCGGCGGGAGAATTATCTGGACGTCGCCGGTACGCGCCCAGCGAAGGGCGCTTCCCCGCTTCGCCCTGAGACGGTGGTGCAGGTTCGGCAGGTTTGATCGGGTCAGCAACCTCAAGGGTGGTCGCCGCGCTTTGATATGGCGTCCCGGAGGTAAGAGTGCGCTCAAGGTTGCTCACTCGCACTGACAACGCCTCAATTCCCATGTCAAGGTCGGGACGAGTGGCTCGCACAATTGCGATCTCCAAAACAATCTGTGCGTCTGGCGCATCGCGTATGTCGACCTGAGCCCGCCCTACCAACTCCATGCTGCGCACAACTTTGGCCAGTCCCATTGCCTTGGCCAGTTCAGTGAACCGCTCACGCGACGGGCCCGACTCCGAACACAGGGTCGGAGCCAATGCGGCCAGAAAGACCTGTCGAAGGTCGTCCACCAGCTCAACGGCCAACTGTTGCGGGCCCCAACCACCGGCCAAAAGCCCGCTCACTGCAATCAGTACTCCGGAAACATCACCCTCACTCAGGGCAACCATGACTTCGGAGAGTTCGGGCCGAGCCGAGTCAGACGATCCTGCAGTAGACATTTGGTCCAGCGCAGAGAGCGCATCGCGGGCTGAACCCTTTCCGCGGCGTACGGCCACCTGTACCGACTGGTCGTCCATGGTGAGCCCGGCTTGGGCCTTGACGGACTCCAACAAATCTTGCAGGGTATCCGCTCCCAAGAGGCGGAACTCCAGATGTTGGGTCCGACTGCGAATGGTGGGTGGCACCTTCTGGGGATCTGTGGTGGCCAGCACGAAGACGACATGGCTTGGCGGCTCTTCCAGCGTCTTGAGCAGCGCATTGGCTGCCGGAGTGGAGAGCATGTGGACTTCGTCGACGATGTATACCTTCCAGCGCCCAGGAGTCCCCAATCCGGCGTGGGCGACCAAGTCGCGCATCGCATCGACTCCGTTATTCGAAGCTGCATCGAGCTCATGCACATTCAGGGATGTGCCCAGCGTGATTTCTGTGCACGACGTGCAGTTGCCACACGGCTCGCCATCTACCGGTGCCTCACAGTTGAGGGCCTTGGCCAAAATGCGCGCCGACGAGGTTTTGCCGGTGCCACGCGGCCCACTGAAAAGGTACGCGTGCGACACACGCTCGTCGCGGACTGCGCTGCGCAGTGCACGCACCACATGGTCCTGGCCACGGATCTCTCCAAAACGGCCCGGTCGGAAGCGCCGGTACAACGAGACGAAGGGGACATAAGCCATGATCGTCGAGCCTATCCGTGCGCTCTGACCGACGGCCCGGTGTTCGGAGCGGTGGCCAGGTTGGCTACGGCACCCGGCCATACCCGCTGAGAGCTGCTGCCTTCCGACCCTGACTCGATTCACGAGCGGCCGTTGCGCAGGACCCGGCCACCGCTCCCAACATCGGAGCTATGGGACTCTCCAGCCTATCTGTCCTTCCTTCTGACGAGTGACGTGCTCGTCCTAGACGACGAGGACTGCGCAGGCCGCCTTGTCCATGACAATCTTCGTCACGTGGGACATGTGGCGCGCCCCATGAGAGCGCTTGACGCCGACAACTATGAGATCTGCATTCTCCTGCTCCGCCACTCTAATGATGGCGTCGACTGGGTCGGAAAGAACGGGGTTGGTTGTCACCCGAACAGAAACTTGGTTCGCAGTGGCCTTTAGCTTGTTGAGAAGAAGGTCAACTGGGTCGAACGATGGGGACGAGTAGCGGAATTCCTCGGGCATCTCGGGGGGATGGGGCCGATTCGCTTTGAAGGCAGTCACAATATGCAACGTCCCACCGGATGCCTTCGTCACCTCAATGGCTTGCTGGACCGCGTGAGCAGCAGCTTCTGAATCAACCGCTCCCACAACCACATTCTCAAACAACTTGAGCCCATCTTTCACACTCGATCTCCTTGGTGTCCCTCACCTGATCGATGGGATCTTCAGCCGAGCCCCGGACTTCGTTGTCCCGGCTGGGAGAAGTGGCCGGGATCATGACCGGCAGCTCCGTCGCCCGGGTCAGCTGCTCTCGGACACTTCGCGAGAAGTGACGGTGCGACAGGCGGCGACGATCCAGTCCCAGCACAATCAGGTCCGCCCCGAGGTCGTCTGCAACCTTCGCAACTCCACAGACCAGCTGGTGATCAAGGGCGGCTCTCGTGTAAGCACAGACTCTCAGTTCGGATCTCTGAAGGTTTCCCTGTTCGGGCTGGTCAATCACCGATTCCTGGCCACCTGACCTCCTTCCGCTTGCCTCGGTGAACTGGACAACAAAGGTGGCAGCGCCAAACTGGTCGGCCAATTTGGTGGCAAATATGTCCGCTGTCCGGCCTGCCCTTGACCCGTCGACTGCCACCAGGATCCGGCGGAACACCTCAAATCCTCCGCTTTTGGTCATTCAGCATCCTCAAACATTACAAGAAGATGAACTAAAAGTAAACATCACATGATCTATACGTGACAATTAGCCAAACTCCCACACGTCGTTCGGCATCTGCTGGTGCTCTTCAAACCCAGATTCCTCCATGAACGATCAGGGGATCGTGAGGGAACGGCAAGGCTGCCGACCGGTTCGATCCGCTGCCATTAGCCTGACCGGGCTGCAGGCTCGGAGGAGTGCGAGAGCGGCCGAATCGGCACGATTGGAAATCGTGTGTTGGGCAACCAACCGTGGGTTCAAATCCCACCTCCTCCGCCGACAATCAGTGACGACCATTGGACGCGCCCCACGTGATTGTGAATTTAGGGCGAACCTTGCCTTGCCCCTTGGTCCTGATCCCATCCGCCTGGTATGAAAAGGAGGTCATGAACACCTCTGCTTCCGACCCGGTATTCGGTGAGCTGCCTCCGACTCCCGGACAGCACCATGCGGCCACCACGGCAATGGGTTTGGGTGGGACTGCATTACCCGTGGATGAAAACGATGCGGTTGAGTCTGCCAACGCCGAGATCCAGTTTGTGTCGAGTGCCATCAAGGATCTCCAGGACAGGCTTGATCGCGCCCACGACCAAATGGACCACGTCTCCGCCGTGTGGACGACGGAGGTTGAAATTGGCCGACTATTCGTTGAGGCACAGAGGTTCACTGACTCCTCGCTGTCAAGCCTTGAGCAGCAGGTGCGCGCCATTCTCGAACAGGCAGAAGCAAAAGCGCAAGAGATTCTACGTGAGGCAACCGAAGATGCTGAAGAGATCCGCCGCGATGCCCAAGCGTTGAAGTCCATTCCAGCCGAGACCGCTCATGAGTTACAGGTTGCCATCGCCGGCTTCTCACACATCAACGGAGAGTTGGTCAAGGAGCTTGGGGCATTGAGCGCGAAACTCACTCCGATGGGGTTGCCGGATTTCGGCTCGCCGGAGGGATCATCACCGGCCATCGGCACAACCTAACGATGGAGTCGGTGCTCTGATCTTCGCACCGTCTCGTTCGACCGCCGGTACAAAGAAGTAAACCCGCCCCGATGCATCCTGATCCCTCAGCTACCCATGTGACATCCTTTACAGAAGTGAAGTCCCTCGATCTCGTGCGCCAATTTATATTGGAGCTAACGGCCCGATATCGGGCGTCCGACGGCAGTGGCGTGATTTCGGAATGCGACATCAATGCATTGCGGAACGCCATGCGAGGGGCAAGGTCTCCTGAGCAAGCGATCGGACGAGCCGTCGTATTGGCCAATCGGATGGCGCAGGTGGGTGGAACGATTTCGGGAACTCCGTCAGAGACTCACGGTTCTCCGGTCGACGATCGCCTGGTCCGAGGGCCAACCTCCATTCAGTCATTGACGATGAGACCGGCGACCCCAAGCTGGATGTCCAATTGAGGCCGGATGTCGCGGCAGAGGGCCGATTTCTCGATCGCAGTGTCGCTCGGTCAGGCCGCGCTGGGGCCTACCCACGGGAAAGACGACCCGATGGGTCTGCACGATTGATCCAGTACCAACGACCCCTCCAGCAACGGGCACATCCCTGCGGAACGAGCGCATAGCCACTTTGCCCGCTCACCTCACCTCCGCTAACGGCTGTTTATGAGTCCATGGGTGGAATATCTCTTTACACCTCCAACCATTTGATGAAGCAAAATGGTTCAGTGACTGAAGATCCGCCATTGACCCCCTTGTTGCGGCAGGAGGGCACCACGAACGAACGCCTCGCCGCAATTGCACAGCTGATCGCAGGGTGGGATTGGCGGTCCAGTGGGAACCTCCGGCAAACATCGTTGTCCACAACCGTGCCAGCGACTCCTTCGCCGATCATTGGGACCCCCGCTCCCGAATCGCCGAGAGATCCAACCGAGGCGGTTGCGCCAACCGAGGCGGTTGCGCCAACCGAGGCGGTTGCGACAACCGAAGCGGATGCGCCAACCGAAGCGGATGCGACAACCGAAGCGGATGCGACAACCGAGGCGGAGCCTCAAACTCGGGCGGTCGGCCCTTTCCTAGTAGCCGGAGCTTCGAGTAAGCGCCGGAAGGTCTGGCCGTTCCTCCTCGCTGCTGCCGTAGTCGCCGGTGCCGCGGCGGGTTATGTGAAAGGCACCATGCACTCGGGCACCAAGGCGCCCCTGCATTACGCCGCAACGCCAACCCACCCACCATCCGTGTTGGTCCAATTTGAGACGGCAGAGAACACGGTCAATGTGGCAGGAGTTGGACTGACCGGTGACCTTCAAAACTTGAAGACGATTCCGACTGTGGCGAATTCGACCCCGTCGATTTCTAACTACCTGAGCGCACTGCAGAAATACTCCTCCGCATTGGCGGCGATCCCGTGGCCCAAGGATCTGACTAAGGCCAGCGGGGGCGTGAAGGTGCAGGTGAAAGCCTTCATATCCTTCCTCCAGACACTCCCCGGAGTGCAACCAATAGCCTTCGGCTCTTGGTTCTCGCAGTTGCATATCCACGAGGCGGCGTTGAGCACGGCAACAGGTCGTCTACGCACTCGGCTCGGCCTGCCAGGATAAACAAGAGTCATCATCGATCCCACATATTCTCCGTCACCCGCTGTGACCGACCATGAAGCCATGGCCCTGGCCTTGGGGCAGGCCCGCCTGGCCTTCGATCTGGGCGAGGTCCCCGTGGGTGCCGTCACCCTGGTCGACGGCCGCGTGCTGGCGGCCCGCCACAACCAGCGCGAAGGCGCCGGCGACCCCACGGCCCACGCGGAGATGCTCGTATTGCGCGACACCGCCAACGTCCTTGGTGGTTGGCGCCTCTCCGTCGTCACCCTGGTCGTGACGCTTGAACCGTGCCCGATGTGCGCCGGAGCCCTGGTGGCCTCGCGCCTGGGTCGCCTGGTCTACGGGGCCAACGACCCCCGCGCTGGTGCCTGCGGAACCCTCTACAACCTGTGCGCGGACCCCCGCCTCAACCATGAGGTGCCGGTCACGTCCGGCATTCGGTCGGAGGAGTGCAGCAACCTCCTGACCTCCTTCTTCGCCGATAGACGCGCCCGCTGACGGGCTCGCCCGGCTTCCTGCCGGAGGCGTAGCGGCTAGGCTCTCACCCGGAGGAGTGCGAGAGCGGCCGAATCGGACGGTCTCGAAAACCGTTGTGCCTCATGGGTACCGTGGGTTCAAATCCCACCTCCTCCGCCACCGGGCCGAGTAGGCCCGTCGCATCGCTGGCAAATGCACGAACAGCAGGGCAGGCGTTCTGCTGGCAGTACCTGGTCGTCCCCTCGACCGGAAAGGAGTGAACAATGGCACGCGCACGCTCGACATTCGGCAAGCTACAGCGCGACCAGGCCAAGAAGGACCGGGCCCGCGCAAAGATGGATGACCGTCAAACCCGACGAGAGGACAAGGCGGCTGGTGATCTTGAAGGTGACGACTCGAGCACCGGTGAGGTCGTCGACCAATCCCGCCTACTTGAGCAGTTTGCAGCCCTCCATGAGGACCTGGCCGACGGCCGGATCTCACTTGATGACTTCGAAGTCCGACAGGAGGAGTTGCGGGCGAAAATGGTGGTCGACTGAACAACTGGCGGACCCCTATGGGGCGGGTTCGCGCCCTTCGAGCCAGCGGCGGAACCCGGCCGCGTTGGAGTGGACGCCGTTCATGATGTCGAGCTTCTCTTTGTGAGCGGCATCGACATCTCCGAGGAGTGGATCGAATCGGGCCGAGAGTGCATCGGCAATGTCGACCCCTTCCCGGAAGGCTTTCTCGGCCGTTTCCGCCCACTGACGCAAGGTCTCGTCAGCCTCGGCCAACAGCGCGTCCGGCTCGCTCAGGAGACCGTAGTGAGCCAGGGCGATTCCAGACGGCCGCCGGGCGGCGAACTTGCCCAGTGACTCCAGGGCTTGGTGCAGATCAAAGTCGGGCGGTGGGGTCGACGGCCGCAGCACGCCACCGTCGGGCAACTTGACCCCCACGGCGTCGCCGGCGAAGAGCACGCCGCTCAGTGAGTCGTGCAAGCCGACATGGTGCTTGGCATGACCGGGCGAGTCGATTGCCACCAGGGTCCGACCGGGGCCGACAACGATCTCCTCACCATCCTCCAACACGTGCAAACGTTCGGGCGGGGTGGGGTCGAGGCGCCCGTAGAGCGAATCGAGCAGGGAGCCGTAGACCCGGCTAGCCGAGTCAATCAGCTTCGTGGGGTCCGCCAGATGCCGGGCCCCTTTCTCGTGGACGTAGACGGTGGCTGACGGGAAGGCCCGAGCCACATCGCCCACGCCCCCGGCGTGGTCCAGGTGGATATGGGTGACCGCTACCCCGGCCAACTCCTCGGGCCCGACACCGATCTGGGCCAGGGCAGCCAGGAGAACCGGCACCGAGGACTGGCTCCCGGTCTCCACCAGCACCGGAGCCGGTCCTTCAATCAGGTAGCCGGCGGTGACCCTTTCCCATCCTCCCAGCAAGGTGTCGATCTCGAGCACCCCGGGTGCGATAGTTCTCGGTGCAGGAACTGCGGGGGGAACGTCACTGGCATCGTGTGGGTGCGGACGGTCATGCCCGTAACGGTGGGAGTGGGTCCCGCTCACTTGGAAGTGAGCTGAATGATCACCTTGACGTCATCGGGCTGACGGGTGAGGGCATCATGCCAATTGTCAATATGGACCTTGCGGTTGACCAAACGGGCCAGCCAGTCCCGATCCGCCTTGCCCAAGGCATCGGCCGCCGCCTCGTAATGCCGGCGGTTGGCGTTCACCGACCCGACGACGGCCACGTTTTCCAGCACCATGCTGCGATTGAGTGCACCCTCGTCCACGTTGATGGTGTGACCACCTGAAGAGACGCCAGTGAGGCACACGACGCCTCCCGGTCCGATGTGTGTCATGGAATCGAACACGAGAGTGGGTACGCCGGTGCACTCAATGACCACGTCAGGCTTCGGACAGGCGTCGGCCACGGTTCCGGTGTGGTAGGTCGCCCCGAGATCGCGTACGAGATCCGGCTTGACCCCGGTGTCCATCTGGTCGAGGACGTGCACGTCCAGGCCGCGCTGCACGCCCAGGAGTGCGGCCAGCAAGCCGATGGGACCGGCCCCGGTGATCAAGACAGTCTCGGGTGCCCAATGGGCGCGGCTGCCGACACGTTCGACCTCTTCCCACGCCTTGGCGACGACACTGGTCGGTTCAAGCAACACGCCCAGAATGCCGAGCGTCGGGTCGACCTTGACCAGGAAGTCAGGGGTGATGCGGTAACGCTCCGAGAGGTAGCCGTCGTGTTCCTTGATGCCCCGCTCGGTGTACTGGCCGTTGCGGCAGAAGTCCCACTCCAGTACCGCACAATTGGCGCAGGGCACGGGGTCGGGTCGGCGCACAATGCCGACCACCAGGTCACCGGCCGAGAACGGTCCCCCGGCGGGCGCTTCGAGCACACGGCCCAGCGACTCGTGTCCGAGCACTAGGCGCTCCTTACCCGGAGCCGCCCATCCGTACTCGCCCGAGAGGATCTCAATGTCGGTGCCGCAAATCCCGACCGCCAGGGTCTCCACCAGAATGGGGCCATCGCTTTCGGGAGGTTCGGCCACATCGGAGAGCTCGGCTGTACCGGCCTGCAGTGGGATCACGGTGAGTGCCTTCATGATGGTTTCCTCCTGGGTCCTTGTCCCATTGCTGCCTGATGACTCAGCTCCGTGACCCGCCTCGACGTCGAATGACCGTGGAGCGCATCCTTCCCTTGGGCCTGCCCATGGACGGCAGCATTGAGATGGAGTGTTCGACCACCCGGCGACGGTGCGGCCCGTCACTGCTCACGATGGCCAGCGGGTCATGCCCACTGAGGCGGCAGGCCGAATTGACCAGAGAGACATGGGAGAACGCCTGGGGGAAGTTGCCTACCAGCCTCCCCGCATAGGGGTCATACTCCTCGGAGAGAAGTCCCAGATCGTTGCGCAGCGCCACCAGACGCTCGAAGAGCTCTTCGGCGTCCTTGGTCCGCCCGATCATGTGCAAGCAGTCAACCAGCCAGAATGAGCAAGCCAAGAACGCGCCCTCGCGTCCAGTCAGCCCGTCCACCTTACCGTCGTCGGCCGTGCGGTACCGCAGGACGAACCCGTGGTCGACCAGTCCCTTCTCAATCGCTTCGACGGTGCGGACCACCCGGGGATCGCTGGCCGGGAGGAAGCCGACCAGTGGGATCATGAGGACGCTGGCGTCGAGCTGATCGGAGCCGTAGTACTGGGTGAAGGCGCCCACCTTCTCGTTGAAGCCCTTCTCGCACACCTCGGTGAAGATGTTGTGGCGTAGGACGCGCCAATCCTCGAGCGGGCCTTCCAGGTCGGGCCATTCTTCGAGGGTCTTGACCGCTCGGTCGACGGCCACCCAGGCCATGACCTTGGAATGGGTGAAGTGCCGGCGCGGCCCGCGCACCTCCCAGATGCCGTCGTCGGGCTCCTCCCATCCGTGTTGGAGAAATTTGATCAATTCCATCTGGAGTCCCCAGGCTGCCCTGCTCTGCACGCCCTCGGCATGGGCCGAGGCGTACAGGGCCGACATGACCTCGCCGTAGACGTCCAGCTGGAATTGCCCCGAGGCGGCATTGCCGATGCGTACCGGAACCGAACCCTCGTAGCCGGGGAGCCATGCCGCTTCCCATTCTTCCAACCGACGCTCACCGGAAGGCCCGTACATGATCTGCAGACGGGACACGTCCCCCGCCACGGCACGCAGCAACCAGTCACGCCACGCCATGGCTTCTTCGAAGTACCCGCCACGCATCAACGACTCCAGGGTGAGGGTGGCATCACGGAGCCAGCAGTAGCGGTAGTCCCAGTTGCGGCTTCCACCGATCACCTCGGGCAGCGAGGTCGTCGCCGCCGCCACGATGCCACCCGTCGGCTCGTAGGTCAGCGCCTTGAGCGTGATCAGGGAGCGCACCACGGCGTCGCGCCACGGGCCCTCGTAGGTGCATTGTGCCGCCCACTCGTTCCAGTAGGTCTCGGTCAAGCAGATGGCGTAGAAGGCATCGAGCGGGGGGGGTGGTTGCTCATGAGACGGGTACCACACGAAGGTGAACGGGAAGCTCTGCCCTTCCTTGACGGTGAAGTCGGCCAACGTGTGAAGGTCCTTTCCGACCGGTTCCACCCTGTGCCACAAGGCCACCGCATCGGGACCGGCCGTCATCCGCAAGAGGCCATCGGTCGAGGTGGCCCACGGCACGATCTCGCCGTAGTCGAAGCGCACCGCCAGATCCATGTGCATGTCGACCGTTCCGGTCACCCCTTCGACCAGCCGTATGACATGGGGATGGGAATCTCGTATCGGCATGCAGTCGATGATGCGGACCGTGCCCGTCTCCGTGTCGAACTCGGTCTCCAAGACAAGCGAGTTGCCGCGGTAGGTGTGCCTCGTCGCCACAATGGCATCCTCACCACCAGCCGGCGACAGTTGCCAGAAGCCGTGCGACTCATTCCCGAGGAGCCGGGAGAAGCAAGAGGGCGAATCGAAATGGGGCAGGCAGAGCCAGTCGATCGATGCGTTGCGGCCCACAATGGCGGCCGTGTGCAAATCGCCGATCACGGCGTAGTCCTCAATGCGCTGCGTCATGGCCTCATTCTCGCCTACTCAACCCGAGACACACTGGCCGGTACCCACGGGGGACTGGCGCGACTGCGCCGCCTGGACCCGGGCCAGGACGTCGGGTGAGGTCAGGGCATAGCCCACGTTGGGGTAGACGGTGGAGCGCGAGAAGATCACCCCGATCACCAGGCCCCCAGGCCCGACCAACGGCCCGCCCGAGTTCCCCGGGAGAACGTCGGCGTCCAACGCGTAGACGCCGCGCGTCACCGAATTCCCGTTGTAGATGTCCTTGCCCAGGGCGGTGACCTCGGCCGTGACACCGGCTGGTCCGACGGTCAACGAGCCGTCCTCGGGATAGCCCAGGAGTGCAGCTTGCGTGCCCCGAACGACGAGGGACGGATCGATCCTGAGTACCGGGCCCAGGGGCGCGTCGGTGCGCAGGAGGGCCAAGTCAAATGACGGGTCGAACAGGACAACGGTCGCCTGGTACGGGGTGTTTCCCTCCAACACTTGCGTGGTGCCCTCGCCGGCCACCACATGGGCATTGGTGGCCACCAACCCGTGTCCGACCACGAATCCCGAACCTTCTTGTTGGCTGTTGCAGGCGGTGCCCAAGATCTTGACGGTGGAGAAGATGGCCGGGTTGGCCAGTGCCCGCGTCTTGGCGTCAGTCGGCGTGGACACCGAGCCGGTTACCGGCGGGGTGAGTGTGGAGAAGACCTGGGGGAAGCCCTGACTGTTCAAGAAGTTCTGGAATTCACCCAGGAATGGGGGCACCTGAGGAAGGATCCGATCCACCGAGTGGAGGATGTCGGAACGGGCGACCGCTGAGCTGAGGGCGGTGAAGCGGCTGTTGGGCGACGTAATGACGCTGGCCACCAGCCAGGACGAGAACAGCACGGCCACCACGGCCACGATGATCCCCAAACCGGAATCGATGTGCCCCAGATGGTGACGGCGCAGAGTGATGTTGCTGTAGGTGCCCAGGACCCGGCCGACGTAGCCCATCCCGCTGGCGGTGACCATGACGGCGCCCACCGTGATGACGGCCCGCAGGGCGGCGTCATGAATGAAGGCCAGCACCGGGAACCAGACCACCGCCCCGACAATGAAGCCAAGGAAGAAACCACCGAAGGTGAGGAGCTGGACCAGCGCACCGAGCCGGAGCCCATGAACGGCCGCGAGCAGCATCAGCCCGATTATGAGGAGATCCACCCAGTTCACGCCCGCCACGGTATCGAAGTGTGTACCCGGAATATGTGCCCCCGACACTATTGTCGTCCCGCTGTGCCTCCCAGACCTCCGGTTCGACCCCACCGCGGCCGGCGCATTGTCGGGTGGAGCTTGAGGTGGGCTCTTGTCGTTCTGGGAATGAGCACCAGCTCCTGCACGGCAATGTCGACTTCGACCCAGCTCGGCGCACCCCCGGTGTTGGGCCAGCAGCCCGGGACACCCGAGGTCATCGGGCAGCCCGGCCCGGGCGACACGGGGGATCTCGGTG
This sequence comes from Acidimicrobiaceae bacterium, assembly GCA_003169675.1. Classification (GTDB taxonomy): domain Bacteria; phylum Actinomycetota; class Acidimicrobiia; order Acidimicrobiales; family RAAP-2; genus Bog-473. The sequence continues at coordinate 19,582 of PNAT01000117.1, read as the reverse complement.
CCGTGTCCTGTACCGATGCCCGGCACTGCTGGGCCGTGGGCACGGGCGTTCCCGATGCGGCCACCCCGACCGCAACCTCCCCGGCCTCTCCGCCGGTCACCGTCATTCTGGCTACCGCCAACGGCGGACTTTCGTGGGCGGCCCAACATCCGCCCCTGGCCACGACGCCCCAGCTGAGTGGCATCTCATGTCCCGTCACGGACCATTGCATGGCGGTCGGCTCGACCGGCTCCGGCTCGGGTCCCGGCCTCGTCCTCACCACCCGCAATGGTGGCCTTCAATGGAGCCAAGCCGCCAACCCTGCGGGGGCCTTCGCGCTGACCGCCCTGCAGTGCTCGAACGTGTCTGACTGCAGGGCCATTTTCAACGACGGCACGGCCGACGTTTCGGCCCGGACCACCGATTTCGGCCGCAGCTGGCAACAGGAAGGCACCCTCCCGGCCGGCTTCGAGGGTGCCCGGGACCTGTCGTGCTGGCACGAGAGCGACTGCCTGGTGGCCGGCGACACACCGACCACCACCGGGCACGGCCAGGGAGCCATCGCATTCAGCGCCGACGGTGGCCAGACGTGGGCGGCGGCCAATGTGCCAGCGGGTAGTGGTGTCCTTCAGGGATCCGCGTGCGTCACGCAGTCCCGCTGCCTGGCCGTCGGGACCACGTCGACCACGCTGAGCGACGTGATCCCTGCCAAAGGTGAACTCCTGCAGAGCCTTGACGGCGGGCGAACCTGGTCCCGAGAGCGGAACACCCCGCCGATCGACGACATCTACGGGATCGCCTGTCCCCTGGCCAAGGTGTGTGCCATGGTGGGCACCAATTGGCTGGGCCATCCGTCTCTCGGCACCGGCGCCGTGGCCCTGAGTGGGAACGGGGGCAAGGTGTTCAGTGCCGCCAGCACGGCCTACGTCCCCCTCAGCCTGACGGCGCTCTCCTGCCCCTCCGCACTGGGGTGTGTCGCCGTCGGCGGGGATGTCCTGGCTCGAATCACCCTGCCCGCCCCAATGTCCACGGACCACACCAACCGGCGATCGCTCACGCGTTAGCCGACTCGAATGCCTGAGGTGATGGCGCCGGCAATTGAGGGAGGTGGTCCCTCAGTGCCGCAGCGCCGACAGCAGCAGGCCGGGGATCTGGGCCGCTGACGGGTCAGCCTCGAAGGCCACGAATCGCCGCATCACCTCGTAGGAGCCGGTGGCAGTGGCGAACCACGGCGGCTTGGGTCGGGACCGGAAGGGGCCGCGGACGACCGATTTCTGCGGTCGGGCGAACATGGCGGCGTTGCCCACCACACCCGAGCCCGACTGGATGTCGGTTCGGGGATGGCCGGGGTAGGCACCCCAGGTCGTGGTGCCGATGGCGAAGGCCAGGGCATGCCAGACATTGACCCCGATGGCCCCGTAGCGGAGATCGGCCACGGCCCGCTCGACGGCGTCGGCCACCGCACCGTCCTTGAGGGTCTTCGGGCTGACCAGGATGGTGGCCGAGAGGGTGCCCCACACGACGTCGTTGCAAAATGTCGTGGCGGCATCGACGAATGCCGCCGCCGAGGGGGCGGTCAATGAAGTCTCGGCTACCTGCCCGCAGAACGACTCCACGTTGAAGCAGATGTCTCCCGTGTGCCCGGGCGGCACGCCGCGGATGAAGGTCCAGGGAAGAGCGTCGGAAGGGCCGCGGCCGAACTCCTCGGCTTCGGGGTGCGCGGCCACGAAGGCGTTCCGGCGATCGGCCGCGCCGGGGTAGTAGGCCCGGCGGGTGCTGATGTGGGCCAGCGTCTGGGTCAACGCCCCGAGAAAGGCGTCGCGCTGCGGCCAGCCGGCGTGGGTGACGATGACCCGGGCGGCCAGGCAGTTGAAGCCGGCGTTGTTGACCAGCATGGTGGCCACATGCTCGGCCTGGTACTGCAGTTCGCCGATCGACCACTGCCCCGGGACGATGATCACGGGTGACACGTTGCCCAACTCGGCCGAAACCGGCTTGTGGAGTGCGGGCTCATCGGCCGCCTTGCGGCGGGCGCCCTCCTCGCCGGTGCCGAACACGACCGCGTCGTACGTCTTGTCCGAGCCGGTGATGTGCACCTCGTCAATGCCCGCATGAGCGGTCAGGTACTGGCCGGCTGCCGTCCCTCCGCCGACGATCCGCAGCACCCCGGCCTCCACCAGGGCGCTGAGCGCCCGGCCCCAGTGCGGCACGAGATATTCGTTGACCGGGTTGGCCTTCATCACAACGACCTTGCCCTCGACGAACAGCTTGGACAGCACGTCGCGGGGCCCGAGCGAGGCCACGTTGCCGGCCGCCAGCACCAGTGAGGTGCCGGCATGGGCTGCAGGGTCGCGATAGGCGGCGGCCTGGGTGGAGACGAGGTCGGCTTCAGGGACCCCGGGCTGCATCCAGACCTCGGCTGTGGTCTGTGGGAAGACCACGCGGTCAAAGGCGTTACCGGGAAAGACCCGCACCCGGATCCGGCCGTCCGCCGCCGTCCTCACCGGACCGGCGAAGGTGGGGTGGCCGGAACGGGCGATCTCGCGCAGGGCATCGCGCAAGAGCCGGGTCATGCGCACCAGGGTTCCCACCCCCGCGAAGAGCTCCTCGCCGGCCTCTGCCGATCCGGGCTCTATCCCCTTGGCCGAGCAGGCCGCGGCCAGCCATTGGTCTTGCGCCGCCATGGTGTCGCGCAGCACCCGGTCCGCCAGCGCGGCGCGGGCGGCCGCTCCGGTGCCAGCCCATGAGGAGGCGTGGGCGGCGACTTCGTTGACGGCCGTATCGAGCGCGGTCGTGTCGAGCACCGACTCGGGCCCGGCGGCCACGTCGGTTGGGGCGCTGGTGGGGGCGACGGCACCCCGGGTGGTCATGGTCATGGTGAGGCTTCCCTTCCTAGGTGAGATGCGGCAACACGTCTTCACTGAGCAGGCGGAGGTGGTCCAGGTCGCCCAAGTCGAGCACCTGGAGGTAGATGGTGCCGGCGCCGATGGCGGCGAAGGCGTGAATTCGCGCCACCACCTCGTCCGGCGTGCCCGCGGCGCCGTGGGCCCGCAGTTCGTCGGGTTGGCGCCCGATGGCGGCCGCCCTGCGTTGCACTTCGGACTCGTCAGCGCCGCAGCAGACGACCTGGGCCGCCGAGAGTTCGAGGGTCTGCGGATCGCGGCCCTGGGATTCGCAGGCGGCGCGCACCCGGGCGAACTGGGCCTCCGTGTCGGCCAGCGAGGAGAACGGCAGATTGAACTCATCGGCGTAGGTGGCGGCCAGCCGGGGCGTCCTCTTGGGACCTCCGCCCCCGACGATGAGTGGGGGGTGCGGCTGCTGCACCGGTTTGGGGAGGGCCGGGCTGTCGTGGAGTTGGTAGTGCCGGCCCTCGAAGGTGAACGTCTGCCCCACGGGCGTGCCCCACAGGCCGGTCAGGATCTGGAACTGCTCTTCCAGGCGCTCGAAACGTTGGCCGAGAGTTGGGAACGGGATCCCGTAAGCCGAATGCTCGCCGTCGTACCAACCGGCTCCGAGGCCGAGCTCCACCCGGCCGCCGCTCATGGCGTCGACCTGCGCCACGGAGATGGCCAGTATCCCCGGCAGCCGGAAGGTGGCCGAGGTCACCAGGGTGCCCAAGCGGATGCGGGTGGTCTCACGGGCCAGCGCGCCCAGGGTGACCCAGGCGTCGGTGGGTCCGGGGAGGCCGTCGCCGCCCATGGTCAGGTAGTGGTCGGAGCGGAAAAGGGCGTCGAAGCCGCCCGCCTCGACCTGTTGCGCCACCGAGAGAAGCTGCTGGTAGGTGGCCCCCTGCTGGGGCTCCACGAAGATCCGTACCAACATCGCACCCAAGCTATACGGACCGTCCCGCCGGTGGGTCGGGCAGACTGCGGCCATGGATATCGGAGTCGTGTTCCCGCAGACCGAGCTGGGCGGCGACCGGGCGGTACTGCGCGAATACGGACAAGCCGCCAGCGACCTGGGCTACACCCACCTGGCCGCCTACGACCACGTGCTGGGCGCCGACACGGCGGTGCACGCAGACCTGGGTGGGCCCTATGGCATCACCGACACCTTCCACGAGCCGCTGGTGATGTTCGCCTACTTGTCCGGCTTCACCAACCTGGGCTTCGCCACCTCCATCCTCATCGGGCCGCAGCGCCAGACCGCGCTGCTGGCCAAGCAGGCCGCCGAGGTGGACATAGTCTGCGATGGGCGACTGCGCCTCGGGCTGGGCATCGGGTGGAACAAGGTCGAGTACGAGGCGCTGGGCATGAGCTTCGGCGACCGGGCGGCCATCCTGGAGGAGCAGGTCGGCGTGCTGCGCCAGCTCTGGACGCAGGAAAGCGTCACTGTCGACGGCCGGTTCCACCGCATAACCGCGGCCGGCCTGGCCCCGCCACCGGTGCAACGTCCCATCCCCATCTGGATCGGCGCCTGGGCCCCGGGCGCCCTACGCCGGGTGGGGCGCATCGCCGACGGCTGGTTCCCCCAGGTGCGTCCGGGGGGCGGGTTGAGCGAGGCCCTCGAGACGATTGCCGAGGGGGCGCGAGAGGTGGGGAGGGACCCGTCCGCCATCGGGTTCGAGGGGCGGGTCGAGTACGCCGGCGGCGACTTGGACCGCATCGCCCTGCACGCGGGGCGCTGGCGCGAGGCCGGGGCCAGCCATCTCTCGGTCAACACCATGGCCGCCGGGTGCGCCGGGGTCGACGACCACATCGCGGCGCTGGTGGCGGTGGCCGAGGCGCTGTTGTAGCGAAAGGCCGGGGTGGGGCGTGAGGTCCGGCTGACCCGGCTCGTGGTCAGGCCGAGCGGAGCGTGGCCTCCATTCCCCGGTGCCAGTCGGGGAATTCGGGTTCCCACCCCAGTTCGGTGCGCGCCCGTTGGTTGGAGACCGCCGGTTGTCCGCACATCAGGTACGCCGTGTAGGCCCCGGCGCTGGTACGCACCAACACTTCGGGCACCTTCCGCGGTGGCTTGGCCCCCAGGAGCGTGGCCATGAAGGGGATCCATTCTGACGAGGGTCCCGGGACATCGTCGACCACGTTGAAGACCCCGGACCCCGATTCGAGCGCGGCCACGGTGGCCCGGGCGGCGTCGTCAATGTGCACAAAACCGAAGAGGCCCCCACCTGCACCGGCGATGGGAAGCCTGCGCTTCTTGATCAGGCCGGCGAAGGCGCCGTCGGCGGCATAGTAGGTCCCGGGACCGTAGAAGGCTCCGTAGCGGAGCACCACACCCTCGAGGTCCCCTTCCCCGAGCGTGGCGGCCTCGAGGGCAGCGATCGGTCCGGAGATCCGGCCGACCTGGCCGCCGGCGTCAGTCCACAATGGGTCGGACTCGGTGCGCGTTCCCGGACCCGGCCGGTAGATGAAGGCGATGCTCTGGGCGATGACACGCCGTGCGCCCGCATCCCGGGCCGCCTGCACCAGGGTGGCCGAAGACTCGGTGCGGAGGCGGCTGGTCTGGGCGAAGCCCCGCTTGAGCGCCACCGGGCTGGCCGACTGGGCCAGGTTGGTCAACTGGTTGATCACCACCTCGGGTTGTGCCGCCTGGACCGCGGCGGAGAGGCCGGCAGGATTCAGCGCGTCTCCGACGGCAGCTTTCACTCCGGGAACCCCAAGGTCGGCCACCCTCTGTTCTGACCGGCTCAGCACCGTGACGTCGTGCCCGGCTGCCACAAGTTGGTTCACGAGGGGCCGCCCAACCGCCCCGGTACCTCCCGCGATGAAGATCCTCATGAGAGCCGAGGATACGCAGCAACGAACGGCCACATGAAATGACGCGCCACCACGGCCCGACGCATTTGGCAGGATGTCACGGTGAGCAACGAGCAGACCGGGTATCCCGGCGCGCCACCAGGGTGGTACCCCGACCCAGCCGGCGGCCCGGGCCAGCGTTGGTGGGACGGCTATGCCTGGAACGAGGCGACCATCCTGCCCCAGCAAGCTGCGCCGTCGCCGTGGGCCACCGCACCACCACCGTGGGCCGTGGCGTCGCAAGGTCTGGCGACCTACAACACGGACGCACTGGTCACCAATGAGCTGCACATTGTGCCCATCGCACGGGTGGCCATTGCCGTGCCGGCCTTGTACTACGCGGTCAACCTCATCTCCCAACGGGTCAACTCGGCGCAACTCCTGATGACCGGTCGCCAGCTCCGCCAGGCCTACGACGCGGCCCGCAACGGGACGGCTGCACCCCCGGTCACCACCCATTCCAACCTCGGCTCGGCCACCTTGCTCGTCCTGGTCCTCACGCTGGCGGCGGTGGTGGTGGCCTGCATCTGGCAGCACCGGGCGGCGTCTGCCGCCCGGGCCTTGGGGCTCTCGGCGACCCACTCGCCGGCCTGGGGGGTCGGGTCATGGTTCGTCCCCATTGTCAACCTCTGGATGCCCTACCAGGCCATCCGCGACTGCCTGCCTCCCGACGACACCGGACGCCCGCTGGTGCTGCAGTGGTGGCTCGCCCTCATGGGCGCCTGGTCACTCAGCGTGTTGGCGGAGATCCTCTCCTTCTTCTCCAGTGGTGCCGGGCTGGGCGTCGCCATCCCGGCTGCCCTCTTCTGTCTCTTGCTCCTGGCCACGGCTCCTCGAGTGGTGACCTCCATCGCCACCGCGCACCGCGCCGCACCGACCTCGGTTGAACAGTCATCCTCCGCAATAGGGTAAACGGCCCTCTGTCAAAGATTCACCTGCAGGTATCCCTGCGGTCGCCCGGAGTTCACTTGACCTCAGTACGGTCCACTCGGGAGTTGACGTCCCAAGAGTTGCAGGCAGGTTCCGTTCCCGTTTCGAAAAGATGACCGGGCAGCTGTGCTCGGACACGTGAAAACCACTGGAGGTAGGTACAAGTGAGAAGGTCCACCATCCCGGGATCCCGGGCGAGCCGGCGAACCATACGCCTCGTCGGCATTGCCTCTGTGGCGATGGCTCTGGCATCCGTCTCCTTCGCGTCGCCCGCACTGGCCGCCAAGAAGTCCGGTGCACCCGTCGACCCCTACGTGGCGGCTGACGCCAAGGCCCCGGCCGGCACGCTGACCGGCGCCGGTTCCACCTTCGACCAGCCCCTGTTCACCAAGGCCTTCTACGTCTACAACCAGCAGAACAGCGGAGTGAAGGTCAACTACGCATCCATCGGGAGTGGGGGCGGCATCGCCCAGTTCCAGGCCACCACGGTCAACTTCGGTGCGACCGACGTGCCGATGTCGCCCGCCGACATCTCACTGGCCAAGGGTGGCCAGGTCCTCCAGGTGCCGGTCGCCCTCGGAGGCGTGTCGATCTCCTACAACCTGCCGGGCGTGAAGGGCGGGCTCAAGCTGTCGCCGGCGGTCCTCACCGCCATCTTCTCGGGCACCATCAAGAACTGGAACGACCCGAAGATCAAGAAGCTCAACCCCAAGGTCAAGCTACCCGCCAAGCCCATCGTCCCGGTACACCGTGCGGACGGTAGCGGAACGACCTATATCTTCACCAACTACCTGAGCACGGTCTCTTCGGCATGGTCCAAGGGACCGGGAACGGGCAAGTCGGTCAGCTGGCCGGGTGGCGTGGCCGGACAGGGCAACGAGGGTGTGGCCGGACTGATTCAGCAGACCCCGTACTCCATCGGCTACGTCGAATTGGCGTACGCGCTGCAGAACAAATTCACCTACGCGGCCATCGGGAACCCGGCCGGCAAGTTCGTGCTGCCATCCAAGGCCAGCGTGGCCTCCGACGCGGCGCAGAAGCCCGATGTCACCACCGTGAACTTCTCCATCGTCAACCAGGCCGGAGCCAACAGCTACCCGATCTCGGGCTACAGCTGGGCGCTGATCTACCAGCTGCAGAAGAACCTGACCACCGGCACCGCGCTGGTGAAGATCATCGACTGGACCTCCCACGCTCCTGGCCAGTCCGTCGCATCCTCACTCGACTACGTGCCACTGCCGGCCAACATTCAGGCTTTGGCCCGCAGCACCCTGCTCCAGGTCACCGGTCCTGACGGCAAGACCATCCTCTTGACCAAGTAGGCCGGCGACACGGTGGCTCAGCGTGCCGTGCTCGAGCGAGATCCCCTGAAGGAAGATCAAGGACCAGACGGCATCACCGGGAAGCGCCTCCACCTCCCCGTGATGCCGGACGGCCTCTACCGGACCATTCTGGCCGCCGCCGCCGCGCTGTTCTGCCTGTTGATCGTCGCTCTGGTGGTGACCCTGGTCGTCCAGGCCCGCCCGGCCTTCGTGCACTTCGGCCTCGGGTTCCTCACCGGGACCAATTGGGACCCGGTCCACGTCAAGTACGGCGCCCTTCCTTTCGTCATCGGCACCCTGGAGACAACGGCCATCGCCATGGTGCTGGCCATCCCGGTCGGGCTGGGCACGGCGCTCGTCCTGGTTCACGCCGTGCACCCGAAGCTGCGGGCCCCCCTCTCTACCGCCATCGAATTGCTGGCCGCCGTGCCCAGCGTGGTCTATGGGCTCTGGGCCCTGCTGGTGGTGGCCCCGTGGGTCCGCAGCATCATCGAACCGGACCTGGCCAGGACCACCGGGGGAACCGGGCCCTTCAGCGGGCCCCAACTGGGTATCGGCCTTCTGCTGGCCGGACTTGTGCTCTTCGTCATGGTCCTGCCGACCATGGTGGCCATCTCCCGCGATGTGATCGCGTCGGTACCCAAAGAAGAGGTCGAGGGCGCCTACGCCTTGGGGGCCACCCGCTGGCAGGTGCTCTGGCGGGTCGTGCTGCCGAGCGCGCGGGTCGGGCTGCTCGGCGCGGTCACGCTGTCCACCGGGCGGGCACTGGGCGAGACGATCGCCGTCACCATGGTCATCGGCAACTCGACCGCCATCGCCCATTCTTTGTTCTCCCCGGCGGCCACCCTGTCATCTGTGATCGCCAACCAATTCACCGAAGCCACGGAACCGTTTCATCTCTCGTCACTGATCGCCCTGGGCGTCGTCCTCCTCGCCGTGGCGGTACTGGTCAACGCCACGGCACGCCTGCTGGTGCGATCGGTCGGCCGCAGGAGCGCGTCATCGGTGGCACTGGCATGACCACGCTGCCAGCTCCCGACCCAAACCTGGCCCGCCGTGAGGAGATCCAGAGGCTCGCCGCGGGGTCCGAGAATCGACGCAAGATCTACTCCGGTGTGGCCATGTCGATCTGTGGGGTCTTTCTCGCCGTGGCGCTGGTCCCGCTCGTCTCGGTGCTGGCCTACACCGTCCAACGGGGAATCCGGGCGTGGTCGGCCGCCTTCTTTGCCCATCTTCCGACTCCGGCGGGCATTCCCGGAGGCGGCATCTGGAACGCCATCGTGGGCTCTCTCATCATTGACGGGCTCGCCGCCGCCGTGGCCGTCCCCTTCGGGATCGTCGCCGGTCTCTATCTGGCCGAGTCCGAGGGCCGAGTGGCCGGGGTGATTCGCTTCGCCGCCGACGTCCTCTCCGGCGTGCCCTCCATCATCATCGGCATCTTCGCCTACATCGCGCTGGTACGGGGCCTGGGCCACTTCTCGGCCGCCGCCGGGAGCTTCGCCATCGGGGTGCTCATGCTGCCGATCATCATCCGGGCCAGCGAGACAGCGATCCGCTCGGTACCGAGCACGCTGACCGAAGCCGGCCTCTCCCTGGGGGCCCGGCGGAGCACCGTGGCGCGCCGGGTCATCCTGCCCACCGCGCTCCCGGGGCTGATCACCGGTGTCCTGCTCGCCGTCGCCCGTGGAGTGGGCGAGACCGCTCCGCTGCTCTTCACCGCCATCGGGAGCCAGTACTTCGCGTCAAACCCGACCCAACCGATGGCGGCGCTCCCGCTCGTCGTCTTCCAGGACGGTATTCAGGCCTATCCTGACCTCCAGATGACAGCATGGGGCACGGCCCTCTTCCTGATCGCGGTCGTGCTCGTTCTCAGTGTCGGGAGCCGGTTGTTCGCGGCGCGGCTCGGAAGGGTGCGGTGATGACCAAGCCCATGACTGAACCATTGACAGAGAGGCAGCTCGGAATGGCAACCGAAAAGGCTCTCACCCCGCCACCCCCGGGCAATCCGGTCATGCGCCTCCGCGACGTGGGCGTTGCCTTCGCGGGGCGAACCGCCGTGCGCGGCGTGACGCTGGATGTTCCCGAGCATCAGGTCACCGCACTCATCGGTCCATCGGGCTCAGGCAAGACCACGCTGCTGCGCACCCTCAACCGTTTGCACGACCTGACTCGCACAGCCCAGGTGTCCGGCCAGGTCATGCTGGGCGACATTGACGTCTACGGCGGTTCGATCAGCCCGACGTTGCTCCGCTCGCAAGTGGGAATGGTCTTCCAGCGGCCCAATCCTTTCCCCACCATGAGCATTTACGACAATGTCGTCTCGGGACTGAGGTTCAACGGGGCACGACGCAAGGCGCTCCTCGACGAGGCTGCCGAGTCGGCCCTCACTGCGGCCGTACTCTGGGACAGCGTCAAGCACCGCCTCAAAGCTCATGCCAGCATGCTCTCGGGTGGTGAGCAACAGCGGCTCTGTATCGCCCGGTCACTGGCCGTCGAGCCCCGGGTCCTCCTGATGGACGAGCCCACATCATCGCTCGACCCCCAGGCGACGAAGCGCATTGAGGAGCTCGTCACCGAGCTCAAGACCCGGGTCAGCATCATCATCGTGACCCACAACATGCAACAGGCGGTGCGCGTGTCGGACTACTGTGCCTTCCTCCTCATGGGCGACGACCGGGCCGGCCAGCTCATTGAGGCCGCCCCTACCACCAAGCTCTTCGAGGATCCGAGCGACGAGCGGACCCTGGACTACATCAACGGCCGCTTCGGCTGATCTACCGGGACGCGGGCCCCGACGGTACCCGGACCGAGAAGTGGGATCTGTGGTTTGATCCATCCATCGGGAAGGATCAGCGATGATCGTAGGACCTGAATGGGGGCCACTTGCCCGCCTGGCCGGAGTGTGGGAGGGCGATCAAGGCGAGGACGTGGCCTACGCCAATGAGGAGAGCAAGGTCGGCCTCACGCCGTATCGGGAGCACTCCGAGTTCAAGCCATTCGGCCCGGTGGACAACGGGAGCCAGATCCTCTATGGGCTCGACTACCGCATGGCGGCCTGGCGCGGCACGGAGGAGAACCCCTTCCACACCGAGGTCGGCTATTGGCTGTGGGACTCCACCGCCTTCACCCTGCATGCTGCGGTGGGGTCGGAGACTTACGGCATCCTCTCCAACAAATCCCTGGCCACCCAGGCCCGCACCATCCGTTACGAGGTGTCCGTCGACCTGAGCGGGGACGGCGTCTTCGCCTATCAGGAGACCTCCGTCATTGAGCACGCCAAGCTACCGGAGCCCCTCATCCATACCGATCGCAACACGCTGCGCCGGATCGCCGAGGCCTGAACGGACCCGGTAGGGTCGGCCACGGTCCCTAGGGAGGTAGCCCATGTTCGAGTGGTCCGAAGAGCAATTGGCGATTCGCGATACCGTGCGCCGTTTTGTCGAGGAGGAGATCAAGCCGATCGTCGACGAGCTGGAGCACGGCGACACCCCTCCCTATGAGGTGATCCGCAAGCTATACGCCACCTTCGGCCTCGACGCCATGGCCCGTGACAGCTTCAAGCGCCAATTGGAACGCAAGCAATCCGGTGCCACCGGCTCGGCGCGCCCCGAAGGTGGCGGTGATGCCGCCTTGACGTTGATCCCCATCATTGAGTTGTGCCACTACTGTCCCGGCATCGTGACCGCACTTGGGGTGAGCACGGGTCTGGCCGGCGGCACCATCATGAAGGGCGGCACTCCGGCCCAGATGGAACGGTGGGGTCTCGATCTCCTCACCATGGACAAGATCGGAGCCTGGGCCATTACGGAGCCGGACTCGGGATCAGACGCCCTGGGCGGCATGAAGTCGACGGCCAAGCGTGACGGTGACGAGTACATCCTCAACGGCAACAAGACCTTCATCACCAACGGCCCCTACGCCGACACCATCGTCTTCTACGCCAAGCTTGACGATGGGAGCGAGACTCCCTTGCGCCAACGGCAGGTCCTTACCTTCATCCTCGACAAGGGCATGCCCGGGTTGGAACAGTCCAAGCCATTTCGCAAGATGGGTCTGCACTCCTCACCGACCGGTGAGCTGTTCCTCACCGACGTGCGCGCCGGCCGGGACCGGCTCCTGGGCGAGAGTGAGGGCACTCCCGGCGGCAGCGAGGGGCGCGAGAGCGCCAAAGGGAACTTCACCACCGAGCGGGCCGGCGTAGCCGCCATGTCACTCGGCTTGATTGAGGAATGCCTCAAGCTCTCGGTCGCCTACGCCAAGGACCGACTGCTGTGGGAGCGCCCGATTGCCGAGTTCCAGCTCATCCAGCTGAAGTTGGCCCGCATGGAGGTCGCCCGCCTCAACGTGGAGAATCTCGTCTTCCGCCACATTGAGATGTCGTCGAAAGGCAAGAGCCTGACCCTGGCCGAAGCTTCGGCCATGAAGCTCTACTCCGCCCAAGCCGCCTCCGACGTGGCCATGGAGGCGGTGCAGCTCTTCGGAGGCAACGGGTACATGTCCGAGTTCCGGGTCGAGCAGCTGGCCCGGGACGCCAAGGTGTTCCAGATCTACGCCGGGACCGACGAGATCCAGGTCACCCACATCGCCCGCGATCTCCTCGGGCGTTGAATGCCGCCTGACCTCTTCGGGCCCGGGTCCGCCGACGCGGTGTTCGATGAAATGGTCGACCATCGGCGATCGGTGCACCGCCGGCCCGAACTTGCCTTCGCAGAGCACCACACCACTGCGCTGATCCGCGACCGCATGGGCTCGCTGGGCCTGGACGAGGTCCGCCGCGTCACCGACACCGGCGGCATCTTCGCCCTCGAAGGCGGCCGGCCCGGCCGCACGGTGGTCATCCGGGCCGACATTGACGCCCTGCCGATCCAGGAGGACAGCGCCACGCCGTTCCATTCCGATGTCGACGGCACCATGCACGCCTGCGGGCACGATGTCCATGTCGCCTCATTGATCGGCGTCGCCGGCGCGTTGCAGGCGCGCCAGGAAGACCTGCCGGGCCGCTACATCTTCTTGTTCCAACCCGGCGAGGAGGCCCTGTGCGGGGCCAAGAAGATGATCGAGGGAGGCGCGCTCGAGGCCATGGCGGGTGCCCGGTTGGTCGGTTTCCACGTGACCTCACAACTTCCGACCGGCATGGTGGCGTTGCGCCGCGGCGTCGCCATGTCCGAGGCCCATTCGCTCCGCATCACGCTGAGCGGACCCGGCGGGCACGGGGCCATCCTCAATGCCAAGGGCGACGTCATCCGGGCCACCGCTGACCTGGTGGCCCGACTGGGCGAGGTGGCCGAGGGACTCACCTACGAAGGGTCGCACTGCGTCTGCAGTGCCGGGATGCTCTCCGCCGGCAGTGCCGTCAACGTGGTACCCACCACGGCCACCGTGGCAGGAACCCTGCGCACCTTCACCGACGCCCAGCGTGAAGAAGCCTTTGGCCGCCTAGGCTCCCTGTGCGCCGAAATCGGGGACTCCCACGGGGTCACCGTCGACCTTGAGGTGCCCGAACAGACGCCGGCCGTGGTCAACGACAGCGACGTGACCGACCTGGTGGAGCAGCAGGCACAGGCCCTGCTCGGAGCCGAAGCCGTGGTCCGCTTGCCGCCGGCGTCCCCGAGCGACGACGTGAGCGAGTTCCTCAACCATCTCCCGGGCTGCTATTTCTTCGTCGGCGGCGGGAGCCGGGGGGGCATCAACGGCATGCACCACAGCCCCACGTTCTCCGTGGAGGACGAATCCCTACGCACCGGGGCCGGCATGCTCCTGCGCAGTGCGGTCGCGCTGGCCGCACCGTGAGCTCACCGACAACAATGGGCCAATGAGCGCACAGGACCTCTTCTCCATTGCCGGCAAGACGGCCCTGGTCACCGGGGGCACCCGCGGCATCGGGAAAATGATCGCCAAGGGATTCGTCGAAGCCGGGGCCACGGTCTACATCTCGTCGCGCAAGGCGGACGTTTGCGCTCAGGTGGCGGCCGAGCTCTCGGAGTTGGGCACCTGCCTCGGGATACCGGCCGACCTGTCCACGGAAGCCGAATGCCGTCGCCTGGCCGACGAGATGGCGTCGCGGGTCGATCAATTGGACATCCTGGTGAACAACGCCGGGGCCACCTGGGGCACGCCCCTGGCCGACTTCGACGAGGCAGCCTTCGAGCGGGTGCTCGCGCTCAACGTCAAGGGCGTCTTCCATCTGACCAAGTTCCTCGTCCCGCTCCTCCAGGCGGCCGGTACCACCGAGGAGCCGGCCCGGGTCATCAACATCGGGTCCATCGACGGGATCCAGGTGCCGTTGCTCGAGACCTACTCGTACTCAGCCTCCAAGGCCGCCGTGCACCAGTTGACCAGGCACCTGGCCAAGCGCCTGGCTCCGAGCATCACAGTGAACGCCATCGCACCAGGGCCCTTCCCGTCCAAAATGATGGCCGCCACACTGGATGCCTTCGGGGAGCAGATCGCCGCCGGCGCGCCACTCAAGCGCATCGGCCGTCCCGACGACATGGCGGGCGCGGCCATCTTCCTATCGTCACGGGCGGGGGCCTACCTCACCGGGGCCATCATCCCGGTGGACGGCGGCATCGCCACCACCCACTGATCGCTACCTCTGGAGGTATGCCGTGCTCCTGCTCCACGAAGTGCACCGGGTGGCCGGTGCGCACGAAGGCGCCTTCGACCAAGCCTACCGGGATGAACTCCTGCCCGCGCTCGGCCAGGGCGACCAGGCACGCCTGTTGTGGTACCTGCGGCTGGCCCACGGGAGCGGTGCCGCCTACACCGTGATGACCATCACCGGTTGCCGCGATGCCGCTGCGTGGTCGGCGTTGGCTGACCGGGTCCGCCACGGCGATCTGGCTCAATGGTCGGCCCGGGTCGACGGCATGCGCCACCAGTGCGAGGCCAAGATCCTCACCCCGGTAACCTGGTCGCCCCTTCAGGAGATCGACCTGTCCACCGTGCCGACCTCGGGGGAGGAACACGAGCTCAGTCTCTTCATGGAGGACACCGCCTGGCCCTACCCCGGAGGCCTCCAGGCCTACCTGGATAAAGCGGGGACGCTTTACGACACCACGTTGGCCAAGTCAAAGGAGGGCGGCCAGAGCATCATTGAGCTCGAGGCGGCGTACCAACCGGTCTACGGCTCGCACAAGACCACCGAGGTGATCCTGTGGCAGCGGGTGGTCAACCAGAAGGCGCTGATCTACCTGCTGGCCAACGATCTGCCCCCGCCGGCCACGGCGCCCGGCACCTGGATGCACGATGCCCTGGCCGTGCGCGACACGTGGGAGAGCCGGATCCTGCGCAGCGCCAGCTGGTCGCCGCTCTACTGATGTGAGCGCCTTCGACCTCTCCCAGACCTTCATCCACCTCGGGCTCGGGGTGAGGGCCACACCCATCCCTGAATTCGTGTGGACGCCGGAGTGCTTGGAGGCCTATGGAGCCATTTCCGAGCCCGACGGCGACGAAGGCCGGTTGGTCTGCATCACCCCACAAGACGAGACGTGGGACACATGGGAGCGGCATCCGGCGGGCGAGGAAGTGGTGTACCTCATCTCCGGGCGCGTCGACATCATTCAAGATCTCGACGACGGCGAGCACGTGGTGGCCTTGCGCCCCGGAGAGGCCATGGTCAACCCCGCCAATGTGTGGCACACCGCTCGCGTGCACGAGCCGGGCCAAGCCCTGTTCATCACGCCCGGCCGCGGCACCGAGCACCGTCCGGTGGCGTAAGGGACCTGCACCGAGCTCGAGCTCCCGCACATGGCCCTTCAGCGGATGGGGGCCAGGTCGTGGGGCCCCTGGGAGGGGTAGCCAGCAGCCTGGCGGATGGCATCCGCCCACGGCACCAGAAGGTCGATGAGCTCGTCGAAGGCCGGACCCAGTGTGCGCACCATGACCTCGCACTGCCGGTCGGTGGCCACCTCAATCGCCTCCCGGCACTCCCGGCCCGCCTGGGTGAATCTCCCCTCCGCCAGCAACCCGCGATCGGCCAGCCGCACTTCGGCCTCGTCCAGCTGCGCATCGGACCAGGCCCGTGTGCGCAGGTACGTGCGCAGCGGCAGGCCCCAGTAGAGCTCGGTGAGCAGGCCCACTTCGGTGGCATCGAGACCGGCCGCCACCCACGCCGCCGTGTGGGCGTCCCCCCGGTACTCGCGCAGGACGTCGGCCAGGCGCCACATGTCGCCCATGGGGTCACCGGGCAGACCCAGGCTCAGCAGCCCGGCGAAAAGGGGCCGACCTTCGGGCCGTAACGGGGCCACTGCTTCGCCGAGGAGCTCGGTGGCCCGCGCCAACCCCGCCGGTTCGGCACCGAGAATGCGCACCAGCTGTGCCGTGGCTCCGCGGGTGCGGGCCGCACAGATGGTGGCGGCATCGCACCTGCTCCAACCCAAGGCCACCGAGGGCACCACTGCGTCCGGGTTGAAGACGGCGAAGGCGGCCGCCACCACCTGGCCGGGTACCTGGCCCATGACCGACCCCCGGCTGGTGAAGTAGGCCGGACCGTCGGGGAGGTGGACGCCGTTGCCCAGTGCCCCGGGACTGGGCGAGAAGCCGAGCTTCTCGTATTCTCCATGGCACTCGGGCGAGAAGTAGACCTGGCCGGCCACGGGTTCGAGGGCCATGGCCAGTTGGCGTGTCTGGGGACCAAGCGTCGTCGTCATGGTGGGAACCCTACGCGGGCCCGAACCCTTAACGTCTCTCCCATGACATCGCCCGAAGACCAGGGCTGGCTCCATCCCGCGCCAGCCTTGTGGCACATGCGCCAGGCCGAGCTGGGCGTCGTCACCGTCGTGCTGGCCCTGCTCATCGGACCGATCTTCACCGCCGCCTTCGGTGGCGTGGCGGGCGTCATCAGCGTCGTGGCCGTGGGCGCAGCCGGGGCCCTGACGGCCTGGTTCGTGCGCCGGCGCTTCTTGGCCTGGCGCTATCAGGAACGCCACGAGGATCTCATCGTGGCGCGCGGCGTGATGGTGCATCGCCTCTCGGTCGTCCCCTATGGGCGCATGCAGTTCGTCGAAGTGACCGCCGGCCCGGTGGAACGGATGTTCCACCTGTCGACGGTCAAGCTCCACACGGCCGCCGCTGCCAGCGACGCCCGCATACCAGGGCTGGCCCAGGATGAGGCCGCCCGGCTCCGGGACCGCCTCACCGAACTGGGCGAATCCAAGGCTGCGGGCATGTGAGTATCGCTCCTTCGGGACAGATGGAACCCGCCGACGGCGAATGGCACCGGTTGCATCCCTTGACGCCGCTGGCCCGCAGCGGACGGGTGGTCCCCGCCCTGGTCCTCGGGTTCGTGATCTCCTCGGCGCACACCAACGGCGGGAAAAGCTCGGGGCAGGGCTACATCCTGATCGCCTTCGGGGTGATCTCCGCCGTGGTCGGGTTCATCCACTGGATGGTGACCCGTTGGAGGATCGAGGGTGACACACTCCGGATCGAGACCGGGCTCATCCGCAGGGATTCCCGGCGGCTTCCCCTGGCCCGCATTCAAGCCGTCGACATCTTCCGCCCCCTGCTGGCCCGGGTCCTGGGCATCTCCGAACTGCGCATCCGGTTGGCCGGCTCCGGCTCGACGGACGGCAAGCTGGCCTACCTCGCCGAATCCGAAGCGATCGCGGTGCGGGGCATCCTGCTGGGTCAGCGGCACGAGCCCGACGGGGTCACCATCGACACCCCGGAGCGCCCGATGGCCACCGTGACCACCGGCCGGTTGGTCGGCTCGGTGTTGCTCTCGGTCGTGAGCATCGTCCTGATCGGCACGGTCGGCACACTTCTCGTGCTGGACCACTTCGCCCCCCGCGCCGCCACCGCCGCCGCCGGCGTCCTCGCCGTCTACCTCTTCAGCTTCGCCAGCGTGATGTGGAGAAGGCTCTCGGGCCAGTACCACTTCGAGGCAGTGGAGGCGCCCGAAGGCCTGCGCATCCGGCGTGGCCTCCTCCAGACCGTGTCCGAGACCATCCCCTACGGCCGGATCCAGGCGGTTCGCCAGGTGCAACCCTTCTTGTGGCGACCTCTGGGCTGGTGCCGGTTGGAGGTGGACATCGCCGGAGCCACCAGGCGGAACCAGCGCGGTGAGGGCACCGGAGTGGTCCGCAAGTCGCTCCTCCCCGTGGGCACTCGGCACGACTCGTGGCACATGATCGTCCGGCTCCTCGGAGGTCCCGCGCCCGACCGGACACCACCACCCCGAAAGGCCCGTCTCAAGGCGCCCCTCAGCTACCACTTCCTCTCCGCCGGTCACGACGACACCCACGCTGTCTGCGTCACGGGCCGACTGAACAAGGAGACCACCTGGGTGCCCCTGGAGAAATGCCAAAGCATCCGCCGCGTCCAGGGACCCGTCCAACGCCTCCTCGGCCTCGCCACGGTCCACGTCGACGTGGCGGGCAAGAGCACACACGCCGAGTTCCGCGATCGGACGGTGGAAGAGTCAGACCACCTCGTCGGCCGGCTCTCCGAACTCAGCCGTCAGGCCCGCCGTCATCCTGAGCCACCTCCGGCGGGCCGGGGGCGGCCTGAAAGTCCAGGCGTTCCGGCGGGGTGGTACGCCGACCCCTCCGGGCGCCACGCGTGGCGATTCTGGAGTGGTGAGCATTGGACCGAGCATGTCGGCGACGGGGGGACGGCGGGGATCGATCCTCCGCATCCCTCTTAGGGCAGCGCGGTAAAGCGCATGGGGAAGTCCTCAATGGAGCGGATGGCCGGCGTGTAGACCAGGTTGTGGCCCGGCTCCACCGAGTACTCGGGGATCCGCCGGTGCCATTCCCGCAGCGCCACCCGCAACTCCATGCGGGCCAGGTGCGAGCCCAGGCAGCGGTGGACGCCACCGCCGAAGGCGATGTGCCGGTTTTCCGCTCGATCGAACCGCACCACGTCGGGATCCTCGAACTCGGACCCGTCGGTGTTGGCCGAGCCGATCATGATCATCACCTGGTCGCCCTTGGGGATGGGACAGTTCCCCAGCTCGGTGTCCTCGACGGCCACGCGGACCACGCCCATGACCGGCGTTTCCCAGCGCATCAGTTCCTCTATGGCCGAGGGGATGAGGCTCGGGTCGTCGACCAGCTGGCGGCGCTGCTCAGGGTGCTCCGACAGGTACGCGAACATGCAGTCGAGGGTGGCCGTCACCGTGTCGAGGCCAGCGATGAGGAGCAGGAACGAAATGTCGAGGATGTCCTCACGGGTGAGGCGGTGGCCATCGACCTCGGCGCCCAAGAAGTGGGAGAGCAGGTCGTCCTTGGCCTCCACCTCTCGCTCGTCCAGGATCTCGTTGAAGTACGAGTAGACGGAGTCGGCCGTCTTCTGCTGGAAGGCGTTGACAGCGTCGGACCCGTATGGCTCCCCCGTCACATGGTCCGGCCGGATGATGCCGTCCTTCATGGCCAGGAACCGGTCCACTTCGTCGAGCGGCAGACCCAACAGTGTCAAGAAGACCTGCGAGGGAAAGGGGATGGAGAACTCCTGGGCGAAGTTGACCTCACCCCGGCTGATGAAGCGATCGATGAGGTCATTGGCCAGCACGGCCACTTGGTCCTCCAGGAGGGCCATCTTGCGGGGGGCAAAGAGGGGATCGAGCAGCTTGCGGTATTTCTTGTGCTCCGGCGGATCGATCTGCAGCGG
>PNAT01000044.1 GCA_003169675.1 Acidimicrobiaceae bacterium | reverse complement strand
CGTCGTCATCGGGCTGGAGGTCGATCACTACGAAGGTCGCATGGGCCAGGTGGCGGGACTGCTGGCTGGCTACCCCTTCGACGTCCTGCTGGGTTCGGTCCACTGGGTAGGGGCCTGGCGATTCGACGACCTGGACGATCCGGTGTCCATTCATGAGTGGTCAGTCAGGGAGGTCGACGCCTGCTGGGACGCGTACACGGGA
Source organism: Acidimicrobiaceae bacterium (assembly GCA_003169675.1). Classification (GTDB taxonomy): domain Bacteria; phylum Actinomycetota; class Acidimicrobiia; order Acidimicrobiales; family RAAP-2; genus Bog-473. The sequence continues at coordinate 13,928 of PNAT01000044.1, read as the reverse complement.
GCCATGGAGGAGCTGGCGGCTTCGGGTACCTGTGATGTGCTGGCCCACCCCGATCTCATCAAGGTGGCCGGTCACCGGCCCGATGCGCCCGAGGAGTGGTGGGACCGCCTGGCCGAAGCGGCGGCAACCTCGAACATGGCGGCCGAGGTTTCGTCGGCCGGGTGGCGCAAGCCGGTGAAGGAGCAGTATCCAGCTGTCCCGCTGCTGGAGCGCCTTGTGGCCCGGGGCGTGCCGCTCACCACCGCCTCCGACGCCCACCGGCTCGACCACGTGGCCGACCGGGCCGGCGCGCTGCGTTCATTGTTGGACTCGGTGGGCGTCTCCTCGTTGCAGGGGTACAAGGGGCGGGTGGGGCATGCGGTCCCCGTCAGCCTCGGTCCGGTGGCGGACGGCCCAGGACCCGGGACCTAGCGTGCCCACACCGGCCGAGCTGGCCCAGTCCCACACGGCGCTCGACCCCGACGAGCTGGAGCACTTGCAGCGGCTGCTCGGGAGCTGGAGTGTCCTGGCTGACCTCTCCTTCTCCGACCTCCTCCTCCTGGTCCCGGTGCGGCCCGCCGACGGTGAGCCGCCGCCCGATGATCCCGAACTGGTGGTGCTGGGCCAGATGCGCCCCAATAACCGGCCGACTCTGGTGGATCAGGACCTGGTGGGGCAGGCGGTCAACGAGTCCCAGTGGGCGCTGGCCGCAATCTGCCTGCACGGAGGGGAGATCGTGCGCGGCAACATCCACCACCCGACCCTGGGCGAGCAGGTGCCGGTGGAGAACATCCCCGTGCGCTTCAACGGCCGGCTCATTGCCGTACTGCTCCGGGTCTCCCTGGCCCCCCTCAAGGGCCCGACGAGCATGTACGAACGGACCTATCTCGATGTGTTCGAGCGCCTGGCCGACATGGTGGCCCAGTCCGCCTTCCCATATCCCGACGAGGACGTCGGCACCGAGGAGGCGCCCCGGGTCGGTGACGGCGTGGTAGTGGTCGACGCCGACGGCCGGGTGGAGTTCGCCTCGCCCAATGCCATGAACGCCTTCCACCGCATGGGGATCTACGCCCAACCCGAGGGTCGGCGCTTCGGCGATCTCGACATAGAGGAGACGGCGGTCGATTGGGCCCTGGCCAACGGCCGCCCGGTGGTGGAGGAAGTGGAGCGGCGGCCCGACGTCATTGTTCTCCTGCACTGCATCCCGTTGCTGTCCCATGGTGTGGTGACCGGCGCCATGATCCTGCTACGCGATGTGACCGATGTGCGCCGGTTGGACCGGCTTCTCCTCTCCAAGGACGCCGCCATCCGTGAGGTGCACCACCGGGTCAAGAACAACCTGCAGACGATCTCGTCGCTGTTGAGCCTGCAGGCCCGGCGGGTGGGCGACCGGGCGGCCCGGGTGGCGTTGCACGAAGCCGAGCGCCGGGTGCGCTCCATCGCCCTGGTACACGAGATCCTCTCGCGCGACCCGAGCGACCAGGTGCCCTTCACCGAGATCGTGGTCTCCCTGGTGCAGATGGCCGAGGACTCCGTGGTGTCGTCCCAACCCATCGTGATCTCGACCACCGGCGACCTGGGCGAGGTGACGGCCGACGTGGCCACCCCGCTGGCGGTGACGGTGGCCGAGCTGCTGCAGAATGCCGTGGAGCATGCCTTCGACCCCGAGGCGGCCGGGGGGCAGGACGGCGCGGCCGGGTTGGAAGGCGCCGGCGGGGCGGCGGGCTATGCGCCCATCGGGCACGTCGATGTCACCATGACCAACGACGGAACAGAGCTCACGGTGGCGGTGCGCGATGACGGGCGGGGTCTCCCCGAAGGGTTCGACATCGAGCGCACCACCAGTCTGGGACTCTCCATCGTGCGCGACCTGGTGATCAGCCAGTTGGAGGGACGGATTGCCATGGGCGCGGTCCCGGCCGCCGAAGGCGGGGGGACACGGGTGGTCGTCTCGGTGCCCGTGCGGGCACCGAGCTGACCGGGGCGGCGGGTCAGAAGGTGCGTTGGGAGCGGCGGGAGGCCAGCCACGCCTTGCGCAGCTTGCGGCGCTCCTCCTCGGAGGTGCCGCCCCACACGCCGGATTCCTGGTTGGTGGCCAGGGCGAAATCCAAGCAGGGTTCGAGGGCTTCACATGATTGGCAGACACCCTTGGCCGCATCGATCTGGTCGATGGCCGGCCCGGTGGTGCCGACGGGGAAGAACAGGTCGGGTTCGGTGTTCCTACAGGCCGCCGCACGACGCCAGTCGTCCGCGTCCCAGTCGACTGTCCGGTTCCACATCAGGGCCATCGGTAAGAGCCTCCACGCACGAGTTTGTGATCCTTTTCACATGATCGGACCCAGGGCGGTGCCGGCCAGTAAGAAGGGATTGACGAAGAGAGGGTAATGGGTGGCAACGGCATTGGCAAGGAGTTTGGTGAAATTTGTGAGCGGCAGGCCGCTGATGGGTGACGGGACCGGGACGCACCACCGATGACCGCGGTCTTCGCTCACCGGGGTTGCAGCGAGGGGTTCACGGAGAACACGGTGGAGGCCTTCGCCGAAGCCCGACGCCTGGGGGCCGACGGGGTGGAGCTCGATGTCCGCCTGACCGCCGATGGCGCCCTGGCCGTCCACCACGACGCCGTGGTCCCCGGGTTGGGACCAATGGCCGAACTGAGGGTGGGGGACCTCCCGTCCCATATCCCGTTGCTAGCCGATGCCCTGGGTGTGTGCGAGGGCATGGTGGTCAACGTCGAGATCAAGAACGCGCCCGCTGATCCGGGCCACGACCCTGGCGAGGCGGTGGCCGCCCTCACCGCGGCGTGCATCGACGAGGCGGGCTGGACCGACCGGGTCCTCGTGTCGTCGTTCCAGGTCAACACCCTGCTGGCCGTGCAGGTGGCCGACAGCCGGCTGGCCCTGGGCGTCCTGTGGCCGTTCCTCACCGAGCCCGAGGAGGCCCTCCGGTACGCGTTCGACGCCGGATTCCGGGCCGTGCACCCCTTCGTGACCGAAATCTCCGCCGAACTGGTGGATCGGGCGCACGCCCGGGGGCTGGCCGTCAACGTGTGGACGGTGAACGGCAGTGCCGACCTGGCTGCCTTCGTGGCCCTGGGGGTGGACGCGGTCATCACCGATCGGCTGCCCGAGGCGCTGGCCATCGCCCGCGGCCGGGACGGCTGAGGCCGGGAGAAAGTCCCTGTCACCGGGCCGAATGGCGAGGGACCGCTCCGGTCGTCAAAGATGACCGGCCATGAACGTCGTTGTCTGTGTCAAGCAGATCCCCGATCCGGTCGCCCCCGGCGCCCTGGATCCCGGGACCAATACCCTCAACCGATCCGGCAAGCTCATCATGGATGACTCCGACAATTACGGAGTCGAGATGGCGCTGCAACTGGCCGGAGGCGAAGGGGACGAGGTCACCCTCGTCTCCATGGCCCCGGGTGGGGAGACCTCGGGTCTGCGCACCGGTCTGGCCATGGGTGCGGCCAAGGCCATCCTGATCAGTGACGAAGCCCTGGCCGGTAGCGATGCGCTCGGGACGGCCAAGGTGCTGGCCGCCGCCATCGCCCGGGCCAATCCCGACCTGATCGTCATGGCCACCGAGTCGACCGACGGCTACACCGGTACGCTGCCGGTGCAGGTGGCCGAGCTCATGGGCCTCCCCTCGGTGACCTTCGCCAAGGCGATCTCCATCGAGGGCAGCACCATCAAGGTGGAACGCCAGACCGAAGCGGGATTCGACGAGGTGGTGTGCCCCATGCCAGCCGTGGTCACGGTGACCGCCGGCGTGGTCGAGCCCAGGTACCCCTCCTTCAAGGGGATCATGGCGGCCAAGTCCAAGCCGGTCGAGAACCTCACGGTGGCCGACCTCGGGCTCGACGCCTCGCAGGTCGGCTCGGCCGGGAGCGGCCAGGAGATCACCGACGTCTCGGAGTCCGAGGCGCGTGGTTCCGGCGAGATCGTGGTGGACGAAGGAGACGGCGCCCAACGGGTCGTGGCCTTCCTTGAGCAGCTGAAGGTGATCTGAGATGGCGATCGACAAGGTATGGGTTCTGGCCGAAGCCGGGGACAGCGGCCCGACTCCGGTCACCCTGGAACTCCTGAGCGAGGCCCGGTCCGTGGCCGGCACTGTCGAAGCCGTGGCCTGGGGAGCAGACACGCCAGCTTTGGCTGGTGCCCTGGGCGAGTACGGGGCCACCACCGTCTACGACGTGGGTGACCTGGGCGACGCGCTGCCCGGCGTCCCGGTGGCGGCGGCCATCGCCGCCCTCATCGGAGGCGGAAACGCCCCCGATGCCATTTTGATCCCGGCCACCACCGACGGGCGCGACGTGGCGGGACGACTCTCCGCCAAGTTGGATCGCCCGGTCCTGACCAATGTCACCGGGCTCGTGGCCGGCGACACCCTGTCCAGCCAGCACCCGATCTTCGGGGGCAGTCACATCGTGACGGCCCGCTTCACCGGTGCCGGCCCAGCAATCTTCGTGGTCCGGGCCAAGTCGTTCGCGCCCGAATCAGCCGGTGCCGCCGCCGCCGCGGTGGTCGCCGCTCCCATCCCCGATGCCGGGGCGACCAACACGGCCACCATCGTGCAGCGCCACGTCGAGGAGCGCAGCGGGCCCAAGCTCGACGAGGCCGCCGTGGTGGTCTCGGGGGGCCGTGGTCTGGGCGAAGCGGCCAACTACGCCTTGATTGAGCAGCTGGCCAAGTTGCTCAATGGCGCCGCCGGCGCCAGCCGTGCCATCGTCGATGCCGGGTGGGTGCCCTACTCGCACCAGGTCGGCCAGACGGGCAAGACGGTGAAGCCGACCGTCTACGTGGCCTGCGGCATATCGGGTGCCACCCAGCACCTGGTGGGCATGAAGGGCTCCAAGAACATCATCGCCATCAACAAGGACCGGGAGGCCCCCATCTTCTCGGTGGCCGACCTGGGCATCGTGGGCGATGTGCACAAGGTGCTCCCCGCCCTGATTGAGGCGCTCCAAGCCAAGGGTTGAGCGTTCTGGTCGCATGGACCTGACGCGTCCGCTTTGAATTCATCAAACTGGGCCGTCGTGGGGGATATCGTTGCGGCAACGGTGTGCCCCCCCGTTTACCCGGGCCCCTGTACGGGGAGCGCGTCCACGGTGGGCTCGATGAGCACCCGTAACAACTCTTCGATCGTCTGCTCGCGGCCGATGGCTTCCCGAAGTGGTAGATGGACCCGGATCTGGTACCTGTTCCGCCTGCCCTGCTTGTCCTTGACGATGTAGCCGGAATTGGTCAGGTCGGTCACGATGCCGAAGGCGCTGCGCTCGGTGATCCCCAACGTGGTCGCTATGTCGCGTAGGCGCACCTCCGGGTCGCGGGCAATGCAGACGAGGGCTCGAGCATGGTTCGTGAGAAAGCTCCACTCAGCCATGAGTTGAGACTAGCTGATATTTACTGGTATTGTGTTGCTAGTTGAAAATATATAGAGTAATGTTTCAGATATTGTAGTTCGGCTGTCGCCACTCGAACCAGGCGTCAAGCCATTGATGAGAAATTGAGGTAGGAGAAATGGGTCTCACCGGAATGGGTTTCAGCACCGTCTCGCTCGCCGTGGGTGCCGTCATGTACTGGGCGGTCACAGCACAAGGGCACGGTTTCCGATATTCGACGGTGGGGGTCATCCTCATGGTCGTCGGGGCTATCGGCTTGGTCGTCTCGATGATCGTCTTCGGAGCGTCTCGTCCTTCGGGGGGCCGCAGTCGCTCCTATGACCGACAGGCGATCGACTCCCAAGGTCGTTCGACCGAAGTGCACGAAGAAGTGCACTAATCAGCGTCGGGCTCTCGCCCGATGGTGATCTTGGAAGAAGCGTGTCTCTCAATGCCAGCTAAATCAGCCCGATCAGGGAGAACCTACCTGTTGCTTCTTGAGCGCAAGGTGTCAATCGTCGCGCTAGCCCTTGGAGCCGGTTACATGTTTGCCACGCGCCGGCAGGATCAAAGATCGGTCTCCGATCAGCGCAAGAACGATGTTCGACGTAACCGATCACCCGGCATCTCAGCATGAGCGACAACGCGGTGGACTACCAATTCGCAACGTAAGGCATCACCCGAAAGGACAGACAAATGAGCATCAGGAACAAAATATCCAACATGCTCCAAGACCTCAAAGGTAGAGGTAAAGAAGCAGTCGGTTCAACGACCGGCAACAAGGAATTAGAGAACCAGGGCAAGGCCGACCAGACCAAGGCCGGATTGAAGGACGCCGGCGAGAGCGTGAAGGACGCCGTGTCGAACGTGAAGGACGCCGGCGAGAGCGTGAAGGACGCAATCACCGCGACCTGATCTCTTCCAAAGGAGATGGTGGGCGAGCCGGCCCGTCTTCCTAGGGAGGCGGTACCCGATCCACCTGCCACGGCCGCGCGTAGGCCAGCCAGGTCACCCCGGCGCCCAGCAGGGTGGCGCAGAGGATCCAGCCGAGAGCGGTGGTGCCCACACCGACGTATTTCAGGCCCGAGGCGAAGATCACGAACGTGATCACGGGCCGGATGTAGCGATCGGGCGCCCTCGAGGAGAGGAACGAGCCGACCAGCACGGCGGGCACGCTCCCGATGATCACCGAGGTGGTCACGGCCAGCTCCACATGCCCGAAGGCCAGTGCGCCGAGCGCGGCGGCCAGGGTCAGGGGCACCGCTTGGGTCAGGTCGGTCCCCACCAACTGGTTGGCCCCCAGCATGGGGTAGAGGAAGAGGAGCAGGACAATCATGAGCGATCCCGAGCCGACCGATGTCATCCCGACCACGAAGCCCCCGATCATCCCGATGCCGACGGTGAGGGCCGGATGGACCACGAGCTCGTGGACCACGGCTTGGCGCTTCTGGCCGCTGCGGCGGTCGAGCACATAGCGCAGGATCATGGCGGCAGCCCCCAACAACAGGGCCCCACCGAGGGTGATCTCGACGTTGTGCTGGGCCGCCGAGGTGGTCCCCATCACGTGGAGGACGTAGGAACCCAGGAAGGCCATGGGGACCGATCCGATGACCATCCAGGAGACCAGGCGGAAGTTCACCGTCTTCTGGGCCATGTGCACCACGGCCCCGATGGGGCGCATGACCACGGCGGCCACCAGGTCGCTGGAGATGGCCGTCGAGGGCTTGACGCCGAAGATGAGGATCAACATCGGTGTCATGAGGGCACCGCCACCCGCTCCGGTCATGCCGACCAGGAAGCCGACGACGGCCGAGCCGAGGACGATGTAGGGATTGACGTGCACGCGTTCCTCCGCCGGGTCAGTGGGTCGTAATTAAACGAGGGGCCATGGGTAGGGCGGCCATGCACCGTCGTCGATCAACTCAGGCAGTGATTCTAAGTGCTCCAGCCAGGCCGCCCGATCAAGTGTGGCGGCCAATTCGGGCGGGGTGAGGAGATCGCACAGTGAGGCCGGCGGCCCATCGCTCGTGAGGCGTTGCAGCGCGTCCCGATCTTCCGGAGCCAGCGCGGCACCACCGAAGTCCCAGATCACGGTCCGGAGCTTGTCGTGCTCGTTGAAGCACAAGCCGTTGTCGATGGCCCACAACCGGTCTTCGGCCAGCAGGACGTGGCCGCTCTTGCGATCGGCATTGTTGGCCACCACGTCGAAGGCGCACAGGCGCATCAAGGTCGGGTGCCATTTCGGGTCGTCACGCAAGGTGAAGTAGTGCGAGGTGCCGTCCTCGTGGACGAAGCGCTGCACTGATCCCCGACCGAAGGGCCCGTCGGGGCGTTCCACCGTCTCGGGCACCAACCCCCACCCAAGATGTTCCGACAGCGCAAAGGCGGCGACTTCGCGCCGGAAGAGGCCTCCGGGGAAGTCCCAGAGCGGGCGCTCGCCCTTGAAGGGCTTGTACACGGCGAGGAGCTCGTCGTCGCCGAGCCGGCAGGTCACCAGCAAGGTGGCGTTGGAACTGCCGGCGATCCTCCCGTGCACTTCCATGTCCCCTTCGGTGAGGATCAGGGCCACGCTGCCGTCGGACACCCTGGTTCAGGGCGCCGGTGGGCGGTGCCCGTTCGTGCGCGGGCAGTCGTGGCCGGACGGATCCAACGGGAGCGCGCAGAGTGGGCAGGGGGGCCGTCCGGCCTCCACCAACCGGGTGGCGTGGATGGCGAACGCCGCTGCCTGTTCACGGGAGAGGGCCACGCGCAGCACGTGACCGGTCTCCTCCCGCTCTCTTTCGTCTTCCTCGTCGTCTGCTTCACCGACCTCTTCGAGGACAACAACGATCCGGTCCAGCTCTTCGTCATAGGAGACGCCAATGGTCCCCACCACCCACTCGGGGTCTTCGGTGCCATAGAACGTCATGTCGTCGGGCAGGTGACCGGGCCGCCCCAATTCCTTGACGATGCGGCCCAGGTAGCCGGCCAGAATCGCGATCTGCTGCTTCTCAACCTTGACGGTCGTCTCGACCAGGCCCTGGCGGCAATAGAGGAGGAAGAGGCGATGCCCCACCTCTCCGATGACCCCGACCGTGCAGTGGTCGGGTGCGTCGAAGTCGTACTCGTCGCTCACGACAGCGCCAGCTCGTTCAGGCTCCCGGTGGAGTTCATGCACAGCACGGCCGGCCCGTAGCTGGTGAAGAGGAGGGCCGACACGGAGCAGGGTGAGACCACCAGGCGTTGCATGAGGTCGAGCGGCACTCCGGCCGCCGCAGCCACGATCGCCTTGATGGGATCGGCATGGGACACGGCGACGATCGACTGGCCTGGGTGGTCCGCCACCAGGCCGAGCACGGCGTCCATACTGCGGGTGGACATTTCGGCGAAGGATTCGCCGCCGGGGAAGCGGAACCCGACCGGCCAGCGTTGGACGGTGGGCCATTCCTTGGTCTTGTACAGCCGGGAGAGCGGTTTCTCGGTCCAGTCGCCGACATCGGCCTCAATCAGTCCCCGGGACGTCCTCACCCGGAGGCCGAGCGCCGACGCGATGGGCGCCGCCGTCTCCCGTGTACGTTCGAGAGGCGAGGCGTACACGGCGGTCGGGGGCTTCTCCATGGCGGCGATCCGCTCGGCCACCAGGGTCGCCTGAGCCCGTCCCTTCTCGGCCAGGTGCAGGCCGGGGGCCCTCCCGGGGAGCATCTTGCCCGTGGTGGGGGTCGACCCGTGACGGACCAGGATGACCACGGTCGGTGCCGGCCCCTTGTGGGAGCCACGCGAGGAGCGGCGCGAGCCGGGTCGTGATGGGCTGGGGCGGGCGGATGCAGGCACGGATGCCCATCGTAGGCTCTGTGCCGTGCCGTCCAGCCGTGGGGAAAGGGATGCCTTAGAGGCCCTCCAACACGAGGTGGCGGTGTGCCGGCGCTGCCCCCGCCTGGTTCAGTGGCGCGAACAGGTGGCCCTGACCAAGAGAACCTCCTTCGCTGACGAGACCTACTGGGGCCGCGGCGTGCCCGGGTTCGGTGACCCGCACGCCCACCTGGTCATCGTCGGCCTGGCCCCGGCCGCGCATGGGGCCAACCGCACGGGCCGGATGTTCACCGGCGACCGGTCGGGGGACTGGCTGTTCGCCGCGCTGCACCGGGCCGGGTACGCCTCGCAGCCCACCAGCATCTCGTGCCACGACGGCCTGTCACTCAGCGGCGTCTACATCACGGCAGCGGTCCACTGCGCGCCGCCGGACAACAAGCCCGAGCCAAGCGAGCGGGCCGCCTGTGCCCCCTACCTGGCCCGCGAGCTGGATCTGCTGGCGGAGGCCACGGTGGTGGTGGCCCTGGGCCAGATCGCCTGGCGCACGATCACCTCCCATTTCGGGTTGCGACCACACCCCAGGTTCGGTCACCTGGCCGAGTGCCCGCTGCCCGGGGGTCGCACCCTGGTGGGCTCGTACCACCCGAGCCAGCAGAACACCTTTACCGGCAGGCTCACCGAGCCGATGTTCGACGCCGTGTTCACTCTCGCCCGGCTCTTGGCGGATCAGGACACCAGGTCGTAGAGGAGTCGGTGGAAACCGATGCGGTCGGGGTCGGCGGCGATCCCGTAGCCCTCGTAGAAAATGTGCTCGAACTCCCCACCGAAGTTCCAGCCCACACTCCATCCTCCGATGGCGATGTCCCACCAGCGATCGGCCACGCCCAACTCCCCGAGATCGACGTAGCCGGTCACCGCTCCATCGCTGAGCAGCACGTTCGGTGGGCAGTAGTCACCGTGACAGACCACGAGGTCCTCAGTGTCGGGTACCGTCGCCAGCAGGCGCGCCAGGGCCGAGGCGGGCGTGAGGTCTGCGTGCTCAGGGTGGAAACCGGCCGGATCGATGTCGTCGGTGGCCACCCGGCGCTCCACGTGGTCGAGGGCCCGGTCGAGGTCGAATCGGAAGGGACACCACTCCTCGCCGACGGCGCCGTGGAAGACCGCCAGCCCCCGGCCCAGGGCCGTGACCAGACGCGGCAGGTCGCCCCGCCACACCGGGTCGGTGGCGTCTCGCCCGGGCAGGCCTTCGGTGATGAGGACGGTGCTGCCGTCGAGCTCCTCGAGCAGGACCACGGCGGGCACAAGAAGGTAGGCCGCGGCCCAGACCATCCGCTCGGCCTCGTGGTGCAGGCTGGGGTAACGGCCTGTGGTGTCGACCTTGGCAAACCGCATTGATCCATCGGGATGCGTGAGGCGCCACGTGGTCAACTCGGGAACGAGGGCGTAGGCCAGCGTGGCCACCCACTCCGGGGCCAGGTCGGCCAGGACTGGCGGCGGCACAGGCAGCGGCACAGCCCAGCACCGTAGGGGAATCGGCCCGGCGCCAACAGCTACCGTCAACCGACACCGAGCGGGAAGGACGAAGTGAGCGAACCGAACGACGTGACGCCATGCGACGCGGCGGAGATCAGCACCTGGGACGACACCGCCGATGTGGTGGTGGTGGGTTTCGGTGCCGCCGGTTCGGCGGCGGCGTTCACGGCCGTCCAGGCCGGGGTGCAGGTCCTGGTGACCGAGCGCACGGGTGGCCCCGGGGGCGCCGCCGCACTGGCCGAGGGGATCGTCTATCTGGGAGGAGGGACGCCCATTCAGGAGGCCTGCGGCTTCCCCGACAGCCTCGACGACATGTACCGCTACATGATGGCGGCCTGCGGGCCCGACCCCGACGAGGTCAAGATCGCCCGGTACTGCGCCGAGAGTCTGGGCCATTTCGACTGGCTGGTCGATCGCGGCGTCCCCTTCGATCCCACGTTCTGCGCCGACACCTCCATGGCTCCCACCGGGACCGAGGGCCTGGTCTACTCGGGTGGGGAGGACGCCTATCCCTTCAATGAGATCGCCCGACCCGCTCCACGCGGGCACCTGGCCAAGACGAAGCGGTCGACGGGATGGCTGCTCATGCAACACCTGGCCGCTGCCGCTTCCGGCGCCGGGGCCGCCGTCAGCCTCGACACCAGGGTGGACCGCCTGGTCGTCGACGACGGTCGGGTGGTCGGGGTGCAGGGACAGCGCTTCGGCGAGACGGTCTCCCTGCGGGCCCGTCGCGGCGTGGTGCTGACCGCCGGGGGATTCATCTTCAACGACGACATGCTGCGCCAGCACTGCCCGCCGTTGGTGCGGGGCACCTTCAAGGTGGGGACCGAAGGGGATGACGGAAGGGGCATCCGCATGGCCCAGGCCATCGGTGCCTCGGTGCGCAACATGTACGCCGGCGAGGTGTCGCTGCCCATCACCCCACCGCGCACGCTCATCCACGGGATCCTGGTCAACGGCCAGGGTCAGCGCTTCATCAACGAGGACACCTACATGGGCCGGGTCGGCCAGTCCTCGCTGTATGGACAGGACGGCGAGGTGTACCTCGTCGTCGACGAGGCATCGTATGAGGTCAACTGGATGGGCCTGGCCGCCACCTGGGTCTGTGAGACCCCGGCCCAGCTCGAGTCCGAGATGGGCCTGCCCGCCGGATCACTCGAGGCGACCATTGACCTCTACAACCGCCATGCCGCGACGGGGGAGGATCCTCTCTTCCACAAGGGCCCGGCGTGGGTGCGCCCTCTGGTCCCCCCGATCGGTGCCATCGACCTGCGCATCGGTCCGGCCCCCTACGCGCCGTTCACTCTCGGTGGTCTGGAGACCACCGTCGAAGGTGAGGTCCTCAACCTCACCGGTGAGGCCATCCCGGGATTGTTCGCTGCCGGGCGCACCACGTCCGGCGTGTGTGCGTTCGGCTACGCCAGCGGGCTCTCCATCGGGGACAGCACCATGTTCGGCCGGTTCGCCGGGGCGAGCGCGGCCGCCGGGTAGGAAGCGGGTGGTTGACCAGCAGTCCACTCGCCTGGGCGCCCGCCCGCAGTTGACCGCCCCCAGAGCACGGCGCCTGCCATGGGTATAACGTCCGGTCGAAGGACCTGAATCGGGTGCTAAAGAGGAAGGAGTGGTCATGTACACACGGTTGGCTACCTGGACGAATGCGACGAACATTGAAGGCGGGATCGACTACCTCAAGAAGACGGCCGCCCCCCTCTTCCACCAGCAGCGGGGCTACCACGGCTCAAGCGCGAGCGCCGATCGGGCGGGAGGAACCTTCACGGTCCTCTCGATCTGGGAGACCGAGGCGGACCGCGACGCGAGCGAGAGTGCACTTTCCAAGGCGAGGGATGAGGCATCCGAAATCATCGGAGGGACCATCAATGTCGTAAAGCTCGAGCAGCTGGTTGCCGAGGTCGTCCAGCCGCCGAAGCCCGGGTGTGCGCTCATGGTGACGCCGTTCAGCATGGATCCGGCCAAGATCGATGAGAACATCGAGTTCTTCAAGACCGTGATTGTGCCCGCGGTCAAGGCGGCTCCGGGTTTCTGCGCCCTGCGAAACATGGCCGACCGCAGCACGGGTGAAGGGTTCGTGGGAGCGGTCTGGACCGACAGGGCCGCCATGGAAGCTCAAGCCGAGGTGGCCGCGGAGAGGCGACGTGAGACTGCGAGCACTCGCGGCATCACCTTCGGCGAGATCTCGTTCCGCGAGATCGTGGTGGTCGACACCCCGTAGGCGCATCGGGCGAGCCGGCGACCGCAAGGTAGCTGTCGGCTGTCGGCTGTCGGCTGGCGGCGAGGAGATTTTGCGAAGGTGGCCAGCCGGCGTGCGAATCAACTTGCCTGGGAAGTCCCGCCAGTCCCCTGAGCGAGCAGACTGGGCAAGCGAAATATCAGATCAGGATGCTTTAGCTCGATACTCGTCGAGAGCATCACCGGGGATGTGTGCGATCTCATTAACCATTTCATAGCGGATCGCTCCTGAGAGCACGAGGCGTAAGAGTTCCTTCGTCGACATGTCCAGGCGCCGAGCAGCCTCTGACGCCCTGAGGAACTCAACGGTCATCTTTTCCTCCTTGGCCAAGTCCAAGTCTACGGCTGAGAATCTGGATCTGATGCTCCACCGGTGCGAGAACAGAGAGGTGGTCGGTGTCGATCAGCACGTCTCGACTGTCCTCGAGCGCCACCCGCAGTTCAAGCGCATTTTCAAGGCTGTAGACCACGCGGTCGCGCGGCTCTGGCACAGTCGATCCCACGTGTCTGAACGGTCCGCGACCGGACGGGGACTGCCCCACATGGGCCTGCTTGAGACTGGTGGAAGATGCTGGGACCACCCGACGAGCGAATCGCGAGCGGAGTGGACCAGCGGACAGCGGAAGCCCGACCGGTTCGGTTGGTGATCTCGGCAACTATTGGCGCTGTCCGGCGTACTCAATGACCCGGGCCACCACGGCCTCGTCGGCCTTGGCCAGCGCGCCGGAGTCGAATGGGGGCTGAGGGTCGTATTCCACCATCAGCTGCGCCGCTTCGGCCGCCGTGCGATCCACGAGGAGCTCGACGAGGCGCAACGCCATGTCGATGCCACTGGACACCCCCGCCGCCGTGATGAGGCGCTGGTCTAGGTGCTCGACCACTCGCTGTGCCGTGGGCTCGGCGCCATGGGCGGTCAGCTCGGGGTAGCAAGCCCAGTGTGTGGTTGCGGTCAGCCCCTTGAGCAACCCGGCCGCACCTAATGAGCTTCGTATAATAC
>PNAT01000111.1 GCA_003169675.1 Acidimicrobiaceae bacterium | reverse complement strand
CGCTCGGAGAGGATGATGGCGTCCTCGTAGTTGTAGCCCTCCCACGGCATGAAGGCCACCAGCAGGTTCTTGCCCAGCGCCAGCTCGCCGTTGTGGGTGGAGGGCCCGTCGGCGATGAGGTCACCGGCGGTCAGCTTCTGGCCCTCGACCACCAGCGTGCGGTGGTTGATGCAGGTGTTCTGGTTGGAGCGGCGGAACTTGGAGAGCCGGTAGGCCTTCTTGCCCAGCGGCGTGCCCAGGCGGTCCTTCTGACCGGGGGCGTACTCGACCGTCACCAGGTCGCCGCTGATCTCGACCACCGTGCCGTTGCCCTCGGCGATGAGGACATCGCCAGCATCGCGGGCGGCTCGGGCTTCCACACCGGTCCCGATGTAGGGAGCCTCGGGCACCACCAGGGGCACCGCCTGCTTCTGCATGTTGGCGCCCATGAGGGCCCGGTTGGCGTCGTCGTGCTCCACAAAGGGGATCAGCGCGGTCGAGACCGACACGATCTGCTTGGGGGAGACGTCCATGAGGTCGACCTCGGACGGCGGGACGAAGTCGATCTCGCTCGTCGTGCCGTAGGAAGTGTTGACCGCACCCATGCGCACACCGGTGCCTTGGGGTCCACGGCGCACCAGCACGCGCTCTTCTAAGAACTTGCCGTTGGCGTCGATGGACGCGTTGGCCTGGGCGATGACGTGCTCTTCCTCTTCGTCGGCGGCCAAGTAGCTGACCTCTTGGGTCACCCGGCCGTCGACCACGGTGCGGTAGGGCGTCTCAATGAAGCCGTATTCGTTGACACGGGCGTAGGTGGCCAGGGCCCCGATCAGGCCGATGTTCGGGCCCTCGGGTGTCTCGATCGGGCACATACGCCCGTAGTGCGAGGTGTGCACGTCACGCACCTCGAAGCCGGCGCGCTCACGGGAGAGGCCACCCGGTCCGAGGGCCGAGAGGCGGCGCTTGTGGGCCAGGCCCGACAGCGGGTTGTTCTGGTCCATGAACTGGCTGAGCTGGCTGGTCCCGAAGAACTCCTTGACCGCCGCCACCACTGGGCGGATATTGATCAGGGTCTGAGGTGTGATGGCCTCGACGTCCTGGGTGGTCATGCGCTCGCGCACCACCCGCTCCATGCGGGAGAGCCCGACCCGTACCTGGTTCTGGATCAGCTCGCCCACCGAGCGGATGCGGCGGTTGGCGAAGTGGTCCTGGTCGTCAATGCGGTAGGTCGACTCGCCGTCGGCCATATGGAGGGCCAGGTGCAGCATGTAGGTGGCCGAGGCCAGGATCTCCGAGGGGCTGAGCACGCTCTGCCCGACGGCCGGCTTCTCAATCTCGATCCCGAACAGTTCCGACAGCCGATCGATCTCCGGCCCGAGCTTGCGGTTCAACTTGTAGCGGCCGACCCGGGTCAGGTCGTAGCGCTTGGGGTTGAAGAAGGCGTTCTCGAAATACACCCGGGCCGCCTCGGCCGACAGGGGCTCGCCGGGACGGGCGCGCTTGTAGATCTCCAGCAGCGCCTCCTCGCGGGAGGGGGCCAGGTTGCGCTCCTTCTCCCACTGCCCCTCGAGGAAGTCGAAGTGGCGGACGAAGCGGTCGAGGAAGGCCTCGTCGCCGTAACCGAGAGCCCGCAGCAGGACGAAGAGAGACAGCCGGCGCTTGCGCGCCACGCGGCAACCCGCCGTGACGTCCTTGCCCGGCTTCGCCTCGATGTCGAGCTCGATCCACTCCCCGCGGTAGGGGTGGATCGTCCCGGTGAAGACCGTCTTGACATCGCGCCCGGGCTGGAAGATGACGCCGGGGGACCGCACGAGCTGGCTGACCACCACGCGCTCGGTGCCGTTGACGATGAAGGTGCCCCGGTCGGTCATCATCGGGAAGTCGCCCATGAAGACGGTCTGTTCCTTGATCTCACCCGTGGTGGCATTGAGGAAGCGCGCCCGGACGAAGACCGGCGCGGCATAGGTCATGTCCTTTTCCTTGCACTCCTCCACCGTGAACTTGGGCGGCGGGCGCAGGTCGGGATCCTTGGGGTCGAACTCGAGCTCCAGGCTCAGCTGACCGGTGAAGTCCTCAATGGGGCTGATGTCGTGGTAGGCCTCGGCCAACCCCTTGTCCAGGAACCATTGGAACGAATCGCGCTGAATGGCGATCAGATCCGGAAGCGGCAACGCCTCGTCGATATTGGCGAATGAAACACGTTCGGGACTGCGGGACCGTGATGACAACGGTCAACTCCTCCCAGGTGGGCTGGCGGCGGGTGGGTGCGGTACTTCGTTGGTTGTGGGGACGGTCAAAGACGGGACGGAGCGGGATCCGCGGGCTGCGAGGGCGCGCGCTGTCCCCGCGAAACTAGGGAAACAGGAACACAGGGACGCACAGCAACCCTGCATCTTAACGGCAGGCGTGCCTGAGCACAACCCCAAGGCCGCGACAGCCTGGCGGGCCGGGCCCGGAGGTGGGCGCCAGGCTAAGAGCGCCCTCCCCCGACGTCAAGGATCCTGGTCCCGGGCCGGGCCGAAAGGCCAGGCCGGAACCGTGGATTACTTGACCTCGACGGTGGCTCCGGCCGCCTCCAGGGCTGCCTTGGCCTTCTCGGCGTCTTCCTTGTTGGCCTTCTCGAGGACAGGCTTGGGAGCCGCCTCGACCAAGTCCTTGGCTTCCTTGAGGCCGAGGCTGGTCAGGGCTCGGACTTCCTTGATCACCTGGATCTTCTTGTCCCCGGCTTCGATCAGCACGACGTCGAACTCCACCTTCTCCTCTTCGGCGGCGGCATCGCTGCCACCGGCCGGAGCCGCGGCCGCGGCCACGGCCACAGGTGCGGCCGCCGTCACGCCGAATCGCTCCTCAAAGTCCTTCAGCAGTTCGCTCAGCTGAATCACCGATAATTCGGCGATCCCGTCGAGGATCTGCTCCTTCGTCAGGGTTGCTGCCATCGCAATGGCCTTCCTTTCTTTACTTTCGGTCTCTTCCTATTGGGTCGTGTCGAACGCGGGGACTACTCGGGTGCTTCTTCAGCCGGTGCTTCTTCGGGGACCGCCTCGGCGGTCACCTCGGCTTCGGCGGCGGCCTCCGGCTCTGCTACCTCGACCTCCGAGACTTCGACCTCCGCCACGTCACTCACCTCGGCAGCCGGCTCTTCGGTTGCCGCCCCTTCGGTGGGTGTCTCTTCGGTGGGTGTCTCTTCGGATACTAAACCATCGTGTTTAGTATCCGAAGACACATCCTCGGCGGTGACCTCGGCCTCGACCGGCGCCTCGGCCTCAGCCTGAGCCTCGGGCAGCTTCTCGCCACCCGCCTCCCGCTGCTCAATGAGAGCGGAGATCCCGTAGGCCAGGTTGCGGGGCAGAGCTTGGAGAAGACCGGCCATCTGCTGCATGGGCGCGGCGAGGGCGCCGGCCAGGTGGGCCAACAGGACGTCGCGGGGCGGCAGATCGGCCAGGGCCGCCAGGTCCGAGCTGGAGAGCAGCGAACCGTCGGCCAGACCACCCTTGATCACCAGGAAGGGGTTGGCGCGGGCGAAGTCCCGCAATGCCTTGGCCACGGCACTGACGTCGCCTTCGACGAAGGTCAGGGCACTGGGCCCGTTCAGGTACTCGTCCAAGGGCTGGTAGTCCCCCCCGTCGATGGCCCTGCGGACCAAGGTGTTCTTGAAGATCTTGTAGTCGCCGCCCACGGCCGCCAGCGCAATGCGCAGTTCGGCCAACTCGGCCACCGTCAGCCCTCGATATTCGCTCACGATCGAGGCCGTGGCCGCGCCCATGCGCGTCTTGACCTCGTCGACCACGGCGACCTTGTGCGCCATTGCTGCGTTCTGCTTGGCCATCGGTGTCCTCCACCGGGATCAACCGCCCGGCTGCGGGCCAGGATCTCCGATGTGCGACGGCGCACGAACCGGGCATCCGGTTGGTGCTGGTGTCGCCTCGTCAGGCCGGCCCGTGAGGGCCGCTTCCGCACCCGAGGGTGCACCGGAGGTCTGTGGCGTCTGAATTCAGTGCTCGTACGCCGGGGCGGTGAGCTGTGTGGGGAATCGTAGTACGGCGGCCGAACCTAGTCCGACCGCTCAGGCGGTGGCGGCGAGCTCCTCTTCGACCAGGCGGGCCCGGGCGGGATCGATGTGCACTCCGGGGCCCATGGTGGTGGACACGGTGACGGACAGGAGGTAGCGCCCCTTGGCCGACGGCGGCTTTGCCCGCTGAAGCTCCTCGATCACGGCATGGACGTTGGCCACCAGCTGCTCCTTGGTGAACGAGGCCTTCCCGACCCGGATGTGGACGTTGCCCACCTTGTCGGTGCGGTACTCCACCCGGCCTCCCTTGAACTCGGCCACTGCCTTGCCGACCTCCATGGTGACGGTGCCCGTCTTGGGGTTCGGCATGAGGCCACGGGGCCCGAGGACCCGCCCGAGGGTCCCCACCTGGCCCATCAGGTCCGGCGTGGCGATGGCCACGTCAAAGTCGAGGAAGCCTCCATTGACCTTGGCCACCAGGTCGTCCGCCCCCACGACGTCGGCGCCGGCGGCGCGGGCTTCGGCCGCCAGCTCACCGGCCGCGAAGACCGCCACCCGCTCGGTACGGCCGGTTCCCGAAGGCAGCGAGAGCGTGCCGCGCACGATCTGGTCCGCCTTGCGGGGGTCGACCCCCAGTCGGACGGCCAACTCGACCGTCTCGTCAAACTTGGCCGTGGACAACGACTTGACCATGCCAACGGCCTCCGAGACGGCATAGAGCGCCTCCCGGTCGACCTGGGACAGCGATTCCCGGTACTTCTTCCCGTGTTGGGCCATCGATTCTCTCCTGTTGCGTTCGTGTGAGGTCGCTCAGCCGGCGACTTTGATCCCCATGGAGCGTGCCGTGCCGGCAACCTGCTTCTTGGCCGCCTCCAGATCATTGGTGTTGAGATCCTTCAGCTTGGCCTTGGCCACCTCGGCCAGTTGGTCGTCCGTGATCGTCCCCACCTGCTCGCGGCCGGTAGTGGACGACCCCTTGGCCAGCCCGGCCGCCTGGCGCAGGAGGACCGGCGTGGGCGACGTCTTGAGGACGAAGCTGAAGGTGCGGTCCTCGTAAATGGTGATGTCGACAGGGATGACGGTGCCCCGCTGGCCCTCGGTGGCCGCGTTGTACTGCTTGCAGAATTCCATCGTCTGGACCCCGTGGGGTCCGAGTGCCGTGCCCACTGGGGGGGCCGGGGTGGCCGAGCCGGCTTCCAGCTGGATCTTCACCACGGCGAGGACACGCTTCTTGGGTGCCATCGTCTGTCTTCTCCTTCTTCCTCTTCGTCCGTTCGCCTACAGCTTGGCGACTTGGCTGAACTCGAGCTCCACCGGAGTCTCTCGCCCGAAAATGTTGACCAGGACCTTCAGCTTGAGCTGATCCTCGTTGATCTCGGCGATCTGGCCCGAGAAGTCGGCGAAGGGGCCTTCCTTCACGCGCACCGTCTCGTCCACCTCGTACTCCAGGCGGGGGCGGCTGCGCTTGGCGGCCGCTTCGACACCATCCACCTTGACCTGCAGGATGTTCTCCACCTCGCGTCGGGAGAGCGGCGTGGGCTTGGTGCCGGGTCCCACGAACCCGGTCACGCCCGGGGTGTTGCGGATGGCACCCCAGGTGTCATCGTCGAGGTCACAGCGGACCAGGAGGTACCCCGGGAACACCTTCTTCTGGACGGTGACCTTCTTGCCCCCCTTGAACTCCACCACGTCTTCCATAGGGATGACCACTTCGAAGACCCGGTCCTCAATACCCCGTGAGGCCACGACGTTGCCCATGTTGGATCGCACCTTGTTCTCGTAGCCCGAGTAGGTGTGCACCACGTACCAGCGACCCGGACGGTCATAGGGGCTCTCAACGGGGATGATCTCCTCCTCGTCCACTCCCCAGCCACCCAGCTCGACGTCGTCCGTGGCGTCCCCGGCGGCGGTGGCATCGAGCACCAGTTCGGGTTCGAGGGGTGTCTCCGTAATCTCTTCGGCGGTCACCGGTGCGTTGGCGGCGTCAAGCACCAGTTCGGGCTCGGAGTCGGCCTCAATGGGTGTCTCTGTGATCTCTTCGGCGGTCACCGGTGCGTCCTCCGCATCAATTCGGGTCATATCGGTCATTGGACTACCTCGAGAAGAGAAGCGTGATCAGCTTCCCGAAGGCCAGGTTGAGTACGAAGATCAGGCTGATCATGATGATCAGCGTGGTCAGGACGACTGAGGTGTAGTTGATGAGTTCGGATCGGGACGGCCAGGCCACCTGGCGCATCTCGTCCCGGACCTCGCGGGTGAACTGCACCGGGGTGGTCCGTTTGCGCCCCGATGGCCCCTTGGGGGTGCGGGCACCACCGGGTGCCCCGCCCGCAGGCGCGCGCCGAGTGGCTGGGGACCCATCAGCCTCCATCTGCCCTTGGCGCTGCATCATGCGCTTGGTTTCGCGGTTCACGACTTCTGCCTCACATCATTCTTGGGTTGCGACATTGTTCAGGGCAGGGCAGGAGGGACTCGANNTTTTGGAGACCGGTGCTCTACCAGTTGAGCTACTGCCCTCGGTGGGGTGCCATCGGTTTCCCTCAAGCAGGTGGTTCCTTCCCCTGACCTGGGGAACGGCCAGCCAGGCTAGCACCGGCCAGGCGGGGAAGGCTCAGCGGGTCTCCTTGTGCAGCGTGTGTTGGCGGTCCCACCGGCAGAACTTCTTCATTTCGATGCGCTCGCGGTCATTCATCTTGTTCTTGGTGGTGATGTAGTTGCGCCGCTTGCACACCTCACAGGCCAGCGTGACCTGGACCCTCTTCTCGTTCTTTGCCATCTCTTGTCCTTCCTTGTCGCTGCCCCGGGGACTGCCCCGGGTCTGGTAGCGGCGGCGGGACTCGAACCCGCGACAACACGATTATGAGCCGTGTGCTCTGACCAACTGAGCTACGCCGCCAGGGGCGAGCCCCCTGTCAGAATCGAACTGACGACACCAGCCTTACCATGGCTGTGCTCTACCGACTGAGCTAAGGGGGCACCGCGGCTTCCTTCCGCGAACCGTCAATGATAGCCAGAGCACCAGCGGCACCGCCTGCGCTCCCCCGTGGCTCGCGGGCCAACTGTACCATCCGGCCATGCAGATCCGCCTGGCCGCCCCGGGAGACGCCGAGGCCATCCGGGCCATCTATAACGTTGAGGTGCTGGAGAGCACCAACACCTTCGACATGGTGCCCCGCACCAGCGCCGAGCAGAAGGAATGGATGGCCGAACACGGCGGCGTGCATCCGGCCATCGTGGCCGTGGAGGCGGCGGAGGGCGGACCGCCGGGCCACGCCGGAGCCAACGGTGAGATCGTGCTCGGCTTCGGCTCTCTCTCGGTCTTCCGGGAGCGCTCCGGCTACGCCGCCACGGCCGAGAACTCCGTCTATGTCGACCAGGCCCACCGCGGCAAGGGTGTGGGTCGGGCGCTCTTGGCCGAGCTCCTGGTGCTCGCCTCAGCCCACGGCTTCCACTCGCTCATCGCTCGCGTTGCCGGGCACAACGAGACCTCCATCGCCCTGCACGAGGCGGCCGGCTTCGAGCTGGTCGGGGTAGAGCGCGAGATCGGGCGCAAACACCGCCAGTGGCTCGATGTGGTCGAACTCCAGCGCCTCCTCTGACCGTCGCTAGGAGACTGTTGAACAATCGCCTTTCGAGGCGTATGTTCGATTCTGCAAGTCCGGGATATGTCCGCACCGAAGCGCCGGCGTGAAAATGGGTTGAAGCCGGCCACCCTGGATGGGCAGTGCCCGAGGTGAGGTCCCATTTTTGACGACCCGGACTTGCGCGCCGGGACTCATATGGCCCGGAGCTGCCACCCTCCGTCGTTGACCAGACCGAGGTTCACCAGGCGGCGCAGGTTGATGGCGGCTATTCGGTGGGAGAGCCCGAGCTGGTTGCGCGCCACTCCACGAAATCGAACACGTCTGTTTCCGTTGGCGACAAGCCAGGCGATCGAGCGCTCGACCATGGGCCGCCAACGGCGGTAGTCCTCGAGGCCGTCTTGCTCTCGCCATTGTCGGCGGGCCGCCGTCAGCTCGTCGTCATGGGAATGGATCATTGTCTTGAGGCCACGATGTGATGTGGTGCAGCGGTCTCGGAATGCGCAGCCCGTGCACTTGGCGCCAAAGGTCGCCTGGCCTTTTGGGGCGATGGGAACAGTGATGCCTGCCGGACACGTCATCGTGCGCGCTTGGTGATCGACGGCGAAATCGTCACGGCAGAACCCACCGGGGACCACACGTCGCAACGGAAGCGGCTTGATCAGTTGGCGGTGGCCGTGGGCACGCAGATGGGCCCGTGTCTCGCCCGACCCATAAGCCGAGTCGGCCAGGACCTCGAGTCTGTCGGGCTCTGCGGCCATCAGGTCGAGAGCGGTCTTGGCGTCTGAAACGTTGGCGGGAGTCAAGATGGCCGAAGTGACGAGCCCGGTCTCGGGCTCGACGGCGATGTGGGCTTTGTAGCCGTCTCGATATTCAGAACGGGACTTGTGCATGTGGCGGGTCTGTGGGTCCACCGTTGAAATGACCCGGTCGGGGGCCACCCGCTGGGCGATCCTCCAGGTGCCGTCGCTGTCTTGCTCGACGTCTTGGCCGGCGACCAGGGCCAACAGCCCCAGCGCTGCGGTGGCTTCGTCATCGATCTCCCTGCCCTCCAAGGAGGCCAGGAGGTCCAGAGCGTCGTTGACCAGCGCATCGACCAGAGCGGCCTTGGCCACCGGGTCGTCCCAGGCGATGAGGGGCTTGCCCGAGGACTCGTAATCGTGGGCCCCAAGGGTGATCTCGAGAGCCCCTGGGACCACCCGGCGCACCCGGCGGATGGCCGAGATCACCTGGGTGACGGTGTCTTGGGTGGCCACGGCGTCGTCGAGGAGGGTCGAGTCGAGAGCCCGACGAGTCTTTCCCTTGAGGACTCCGGTGGCGTCGATGACGGCACGCACGGCGTCAAAGATCCGCTCGGGCTGCTTCGAACTTCGCAGCCGGGTCCGCCAATAGGTGAGCACCGAGAAGTCGAAGCCCTCGT
The DNA here is from genome assembly GCA_003169675.1 of Acidimicrobiaceae bacterium. Lineage (GTDB taxonomy): Bacteria > Actinomycetota > Acidimicrobiia > Acidimicrobiales > RAAP-2 > Bog-473. The sequence goes on along the minus strand of PNAT01000111.1, from coordinate 15,788 downwards.
CGTCGAGGGCCAGCCCGCAGGCCACTTTCCAGCTAATGCGATCGCGCAACGCCCGAGCGGCGTCACGGTCTGACAGCCCTTCGAGAGCCTGGAGGACCATGACCGAAGCCACCACGTCAGCTGGAACCGACGGGCGTCCGCGCCGTGAGGGGAACAGGTCCTCAAACATCTCATCGGGGAACAGGTCACTCCGGTGATCGGCCAGGAACGCTTCGACACTTCCAGGTGGAACGAGCTGGCGGCACAGGGCCGCTGCGTCGAGAAGCTCACGATTGGAATCGCTGTGTCCTTGCATCTACCAATTCTCGACGATGGGGGCTCAAATCGCGAGCACCAAAGGCCGATCTATTCAACAGTCTCCTGGCTGACGAGCTCGCTCAAAATGGCCGGGGCGTGGTGTGGCAGGAGAGAGAGATGGCCCTCTCCCGGGACGACGGTGACCGAGGCGTGGGGAATCTCCCGCTTCAGGAAGACGCGGTATTCAGGTGGTCCGGTGCGATCCTCGGTCCCCTCCCAAATGTGCACCGGGGCCGAGATCTCCCCCAGGGAGAAACCCCAGGGGTCCCCGAAGATCCGGTAGTCCTGCAGGCATCCCCGGGTGCCCTGGCGCATGGCCTCCCTCAAGATGACCAACGCATCGGTCGGTGAGCCGCGTTCTGTCAGGACGGCCCGATCGACGGCGGGAAAGCTGCGCCTGAGTTCGCGCAGGAGGAGGGCGTCGCTGGCATCGGCAATGGTGACCCGCATCAGAGCCGAGGCCAATCTCGGGACCCGGCGGACCAGGAACAGGAGGATGCGATCGTCGCTCGAGAGGCCCCGCATGGTGCCATAGATATCAAGTGGGACGGCACTGGAGAGGAGTGCCACATTGGTCACCCGTTCCTTCATACGGGCTGCGCAGCCGGCAGCGTAAGGTCCTCCGCTGGACCAGCCCATGGCGGCGAATCGTTCGATGCCGAGCGCCTCGGTCAGTTGGGCCACGTCGTCGGGCCAGTCCAGGAGCCGCCGGTGCGGCTGGTACGTGGAACGACCGATGCCTGGTCGGTCGGGGGAGATGAGGCGGATGCCGAGGGAGAGAGCGGCCGGATGGGCGGGTGCTGCATCGAGCCGGGAGCTCGGGCACCCGTGAAAGCTCAGGACGGGCGTGCCCTGGGGATCGCCGTATTCCTCATAGGCCAGATTTCGCCCGTCGGACAGCGTGACGATGCTGGTCACCCGGGCCCAATCTCGTGGTCAGCTTTCCGGCCGGGAGCCAGATGGGAGATCTGACTGGTGCCGTGGAGGAAAGGTACCCGCATTCAGGCACGCTATAGGGTGCTGGAGTGAGCACGAACGTTGATGAAATGGTCGACCAGCTATTGGTCGAAAAGCCGCCGACCCAGACATCGGCTCAAGAATTCCTCGGGGAGCAGTTCGATCGTGGCCTGGCCTGGCTGCACTTCCCGACAGACTGCGGAGGATTGGGCCTTACGCCGAGGGAGCATCAGCGGGCCCAATCCCGTCTCTATGCCGGGGGGGCGCCGGTGGCGGGGCTCAAGAACCCGATCGGCTATGGCATGTGTGCCCCCACCATCGTCTCGCACGGGACCGACGAGCAGAAGCAACGCTACCTGCGGCCTCTCTTCACCTCGGAGGAAATCTGGTGCCAGCTCTTCAGCGAGCCAGGTGCGGGTTCGGACGTGGCTGGCCTCTCGACCCGGGCCGAACGTGATGGAGAGGAATGGACCCTCAACGGGCAGAAGGTGTGGACCACGTTGGCCCACATCTCCGCCTTCGGGCTCCTGGTGACCCGGACCAACCCTGATGTGCCCAAGCATCGGGGGATGACGGCCTTCTTGGTCGACATGAGGGCGCCGGGCGTCGAGGTGCGACCGCTGTACCAAATTACCGGTGAAGCCGAGTTCAACGAGGTGTTTTTCACCGATGTCCACATGCCCGATGGAGCCCGGATCGGACCTGAGGGTGATGGCTGGCGGGTGGCCGTGACCACATTGATGAATGAGCGGGTCTCCATCGGGGGCGCTGTGGTGCGCCGGGGCGGGGGTCCGATCGGTGAGGCCGTACGGATCTGGAAGGAGAAGTGGAGCGGTGACACCTCCCCCCAGGCGCTGGCCCTGCGCGACCGACTGATCTCGAGTTGGATCCGCTGCGAGGCGTACTCCATGACCAACATGCGCGCCTCGCAGATCCGGCGGGCCGGTACACCGGGGCCCGAGGGTTCAGTGGGCAAGCTGGCCTACGCCGAGGAGAACCAGCGGGTGTACGACCTCTGCATGGACCTGTTGGGGAACGAGGCCATGTTGTTCCCGGCCGGCTATCCGATGGTCCGTCCCGACTTGGTCGGGATGGGTTCCACCGATGTCCACAAGATGTTCCTGCGAGTGCGGGCCAACTCAATCGAGGGTGGCACGTCCGAGGTCATGCGGAACATCCTGGCTGAACGTGTCCTGGGCCTTCCCGGGGACGTCCGCTCCGACAAGGAGTTGCCCTGGAAGGACGTGCCTCGCAACTAGGTCATGGTGACGGTCGACCACGAGCACGAGAAGCAGGCGGCCGCAGAGGCCGCCGCCAACCTGGTGACCGACGGCATGTTGGTCGGGCTCGGCACCGGGTCGACGGTGGCCTACCTGCTGGCGGCGTTGGGCCGGAGGAACCTGGCCATCTCGTGTGTGGCGACGTCGCCGGCCACCGAGGCACTGGCCACTCGCCACGGGTTGCGGATACAGCCGTTCGAGGAGATCGACCATCTCGACTTGGCCGTTGACGGTGCCGATCAGGTGGATCCACGCTGTTGGCTGATCAAGGGCGGGGGCGGGGCGCACACCAGGGAGAGAATCGTTGCCGCCGCGGCCTATCGCTTCGTGGTCATTGTCTCCTCGAACAAGTTGGTGGAGCGGCTGCAGGCCCCGGTCCCGCTGGAGCTGCTGGCATTCGGACTCGATTCCACCCTGGCCGCATTGTCCGGCGCCGTCCTGCGCTCGGCGCCACGAACTCCCGATGGGGGAGTACTGGCTGATTTGCACGGTGACGTCAGTGATCCCGATCAGCTCTCTGCCCGCCTGAACGCCACGCCTGGCGTCGTCGGCCACGGACTCTTTCCGCCCACCATGGTCTCGATGGTCCTCATAGGTCGCGGTGGTGAGGTGGAATCGCGTCAGCCTGTCGCCTGAGTCTTGAAGTTGGGAGTCAGGTCACCCCAATCATGCCGATGGACTGAAGGTCACCGGGAGTGAGGTCGGGGACCGGAACACTTGTCCTCGGATGTGGGGGTCGGTGTCGCCGGGGTTGAGGGCCACGTTGGGCAGCCGGTCCAGGACGCCATTGACTAGCGCTCGCGTCTCCAGGCGGGCCAGGTGCATGCCGAGGCACATATGCGGCCCGTGGGCGAAGGCGATGTGGGGAATGGCAGGGCGAAAGATGTCGAATGACTCGGCGTTCTCCCAGCGCGTCTCGTCGTGATTGGCCGAACCCATGTTCGGGTTGATGCTCTCCCCGGCGGCCAGGGTGACGCCCCCGATCTCCACCTCACAGGTCGTGGTCCGGTTAATGGTCAGCAGTGGTGGCTCGAAGCGCAGTCCTTCCTCAATGGCCTGCGGGAGGAGGGAGCGATCGGCCCGTACGGCGTCCATCTGATCGTCGTGCGTGAGCAGCAGGAAGAGCAGGTTCCCCGATGAGCGGTAGGTGGTCTCGGCCCCGGCCGGCAGGAGCAGGCGCAAGAACGAGTAGATGGACTCGTCGCTCAACCTCTCGCCGTCGACTTCGGCCGTGACCAGATCGCTGATCACGTCATCCCTGGGTTGCGACCGGCGTTCGGCCACCACGCCGGCGAAGTAGTCGCGCAAGGCGGCCGAGGCGGCCAGCCCCCGGTCGATGTCGGCTACCAGTCCGATGAGCTCGACCGACCAGCGCTGGAACTGGAGGAAGTCCTCCTCGGGCAGGCCCAGCAGACGGGAAATCACCCGCACGGGGAACTCAAAGGTGAGCTGGCGCACCAAGTCCGCCTCACCATCGGCGACGAAGCGCCCCAGCATCTCGTCGACAATGGGCCGAATGAATTCTGGTTCCCATCGGGCCAGTGATCGCTCTCGGAAGGCGTGCGCCACTAGGTTGCGATGACTCCGGTGCTCAGGGTCGTCCATGCCCAGGATCATGTGGCCCATGACCANNGAGCAGTCGTCGTAGCGGAAGGCGATCCAGCCCGGCTCGACCTCTATCCCCTCGGGAAGGATGTCGGGGGGCATCATGCTGCCCTTCCAGACCGGGGAATCACGACGCTTCTGGGCGAAGTCGGGGTAAGGGTCACGCGTCGTCCCTGCGACGACATCGGTAAAGGCGGTGAACGGGTCATAGTTCTCTTCATCAACGGTGTCCATGGGAAGTCCCTCTCTCGGCGGATGCGATCACGATTGCCGTAGTGTCCAGGCTATGAGTGTCGCAGAGGTGAACGGTCAGCGCATCGAGTACCACGACAGCGGCGGTGAGGGTCCGGTCATTCTCTTCAGCCACGGCTTCCTCATGGACGGGTCGATGTTCGACGCCCAGGTGGAGTCCTTGCGGGGAGAGTTCCGCTGTGTGATCTGGGACGAACGGGGGCACGGGATGACGCCGGCCGATTCCCCGTTCACCTTTTGGGACTCGGCGGATGACGCGCTGGCCCTGCTGTCGCACCTGGGCATTGAGGCGGCGGTCTTCGCCGGCATGTCTCAAGGGGGTTTCGTAGCTCTGCGGGCGGCATTGCAGGCCCCCGCACGCGTCAGCGCCCTGGTATTGATCGACACACAATCTGGCCTGGAGGATCCCGAAGCGCTCCCGCTCTATACCGCGCTGCACGATGAATGGGTGGCCAATGGCCCGGCAGCCGTCCAGGAAACCGTGGCGTCACTTATCTTCGGCGCTGGTATCGACGTCACCCCCTGGTACGCCAAATGGGGCGCTCTGGACAGATCCGCCTTCACCATCCCGTTCCGCGCCCTGGTCGACCGCGACGAGATCACCGATCGCCTGGGCGAGATCACCCAACCCACCTTGGTCATCCACGGGTCGGCCGACGCAGCCATACCTCTGTGGCGGGCTGAGCAACTGCGGGAGAACATCCCCGGGGCGCGTGACCTGGTCCTGGTGGAAGGGGCCGGACACGCGGCCAATATGAGTGAACCCGATGTGGTGAACCAGGCCATCAGGGAGTTCCTCCTCCAGCTGTGAAAACGGGCGGTGCCGCCGCCGACGGCATAGGCTCCCGCCCCGATGAAGACACTGCGTACACCTGATGGACGTTTCAACGATCTGCCCGGTTTCGCCTTCGAGCCGCACTATGCCGATCTTGCCGACGGGGAAGGGGGATCGCTGCGAGTCCACTACCTGCGGGAGGGCAGTCCCGATGCCCCGCTGGTCCTCCTCCTGCACGGTGAGCCGTCGTGGTCATTTCTCTACCGCAAGATGATCCCCGTCCTGACCGACGCCGGTCTGCAGATCGTGGCGCCCGATCTGGTGGGCTTCGGCCGGTCCGACAAGCCGACCGAGCGCAGCGACTACACCTATGCCCGCCATGTGGAATGGTTGCGCGAGCTCCTCTTTGTTCATTTGGACCTGGCCGCCATCACTTTGGTGGGCCAGGATTGGGGTGGCCTCCTCGGCCTCCGACTGGTCGGGGAGCATCCTGAGCGATTCTCCCGTGTCGTGGCGGCCAACACGTCCCTCCCCACCGGTGACGTGCCACCCGGCGAGGCCTTCTTCAACTGGCAGCGCTTCTCCCAGGAGGTTGAGATATTCCCCACCGGCTTCATCGTCAACTCGGGCTGCGTCGGTGATCTGGCCCCCGAGGTGCAGGCGGCCTACGACGCGCCGTTCCCCGACGAGACCTTCAAGGCGGGGGCCCGAGCCTTTCCCCTGCTCGTGCCCTCCAGCCCGAACGACCCGGCCCACCACGACAATGTGGCGGCTTGGGTCGGCCTGGCTGCCTTTGACGGGCCCTTTCTCACCGCGTTCAGTGACGGCGACCCCATCACCGGCGGAGCCCAACGCGGGCTACAGGAGCGGATCGCCGGGGCCAAGGGCCAGCCGCACACGACGATCATGGGCGGCGGGCACTTCCTCCAGGAGGACTGTGGCGAGGAGCTCGCCCGGGTGGTTGCCGCCTTCGTCGCCTCGTGAACCACTCGGTCGTCATTGTCGGCGCCGGGTTCTCCGGCATCGGGATGGCCATCCGGTTGCACCAGATGGGTGTGGACGATTTCGTGGTGCTGGATCGGGGGAATGACCTGGGAGGCACCTGGCGCGACAACTCGTATCCCGGCGCGGCCTGTGACGTGCCTTCGAACCTCTATTCCTTCTCCTTCGCCCTCAACCCCGAGTGGTCGCGTTCCTTCCCGTCTCAGAGTGAGATCTGGGACTATATGCGCCAGTGCGTCGACCGTTTCGAAGTGGCCGATCGACTGCGCTATGGCTGCGAGGTCGAAGAGGCGCGGTGGGACGAGGGCACCCAGCACTGGACGGCGCGCGTCAAGGGGGGCGAAGAGTTCCGGGCCCCCGTGCTGGTGTGGGCCACGGGGTCTTTGAGCGAACCGTCTATCCCCGCCTTCCCAGGTCTGGACCAGTTCAGGGGCAAGGTGTTCCACTCCGCTCGCTGGGAGCACGGGTTCTCTCTGGCGGGCAAGCGCGTGTGCGTGGTCGGCACAGGAGCGTCAGCCGTGCAGTTCGTGCCACAGATCCAACCTCAGGTGGAGCACCTCTACCTGCACCAGCGGACCCCACCGTGGGTCTTTCCGCGCCGTGACCGGTCCGTCTCCCGGCTGCGCCGGCTGGTTTACCGCCGTGTGCCGGCCAGCCAGCGATTGGCCCGACTGCGCATCTACATGACATTCGAGCTCCTGCTCTCCGTCTTCTTGGGCCGGGGTGAGCGCCGCACCCGGGCGGTCAAGAAGGCGGCCCGGGACCATCTGCACAAGCAGGTGGCGGACCAGGCGCTGCGTGACACCCTCACTCCGCACTACGAAGTGGGCTGCAAGCGCATCCTCCTCTCGGACGACTTCTACCCCTCGCTGACTCAATCCAACGTGGAAGTGGTCAATTCACCGGTGGCCTCCTTCACCGCCCATGAGGTGGTCGGCCAGGACGGCATTGCCCGACCGATTGACGTGGTGATCATGGGCACAGGCTTTGAGGCGGCCGAGCCGCCGTACGCCCAGCACATCGTCGGGCGGCACAGCATCCGGCTGTCTGAATCGTGGAAGGCGCATGGGGTCGAGGCCTACGCGGGCTCGACCGTGGCCGGGTTCCCCAACCTCTTCATGATGATCGGCCCCAATTCCACCCTGGCCCACAACTCGATGATCTACATGATTGAGTCGCACATCAACTACATCGCCAGCGCACTGGAATTCCTGGCCCGTCCCGGAGTGGGCGTGGTGGAGGTCAAGCCGGGAATCCAGCGCCGCTTCAACGAGAAATTGCAGTCGAGGCTGGCCCACTCGGTCTGGGTGGAGGGCGGCTGCGCCAGCTGGTACCTGGACCATCGCGGGTGCAACACGACCTTGTGGCCCGATCACACCTGGAGATTCCGCCGGCTCACCCGCCGTTTTCACCCCGGGGAGTACACCGTCACGGCATAGACCCTCGATGCCAGGACCGAGAGCACGAGAGCGATGACAGCCAGCGCGCCGATATCGGGAAGCACCGCTGAGAACGCGGCGTGGTCGTAGATCAGCTTGATGAACGCGTCCATGGCCCAGGCCTGGGGCACCACATGTCCTGTCTCCCTTATGACGGAGCCCACCACATCGAGCGGGTACATGCAGCCGCCGAGCATGCCTGCCGCGATGCCCAGGAGGACGGACACCGCCACGGCCTGCTCCTCGGTGCGTGACCAGGTGCCAATGAGGACAGAGGCTCCTGAGTAGCAGATCGAGAGGAGCGCCACGATCATTCCTACGGCGAGCGGATTCCCCCAATGGACACCGAAGAGGATCCGTCCTACGAAGAGGAGGCCGAGCGACTGCCCGGCGGCAATTACGAGGAGGCCGACGATCTGCGCCGCCACCAGGGATCGGCGTGGTACCGGGGCGGCCGAGAGCCGGCGCAGCACGCCCAGTCGACGCGACTCCACCAAGCCCGATGACAGGACGAGCATGGTGATCCCGAGGAACAGCACCAGATCGGACGGGGCCACATAGGAAAATGGGCTGAGAGGTGCGGGGAGATGGGCCCGTGCCAGCGTGGTGTCGGTCAGCGTGGCATGCGTCCCCTCGGCTGCGATGAGATCGAGGATGGCCACCACATCGGTGCGGGCCTGCACGGCGGCGGTCTGCGCCGATTCGGAGATGAACTCGACCCGCTGGGAGCCCGGCCGTGCGGGAAGGCTGATGAGGCCGGCCACCACCCGCCCCCGGAGGATGTCGTCGGCCAAAGCGGCCCGGTTCGCCTCCATCCGGGCCTTGAGGTCAGGGGTGCGCTCAATCAGCGTGACCAACCGGTGGGACGGATGGACCAGACCGATCGGTTCTCGGGGGTTGCCGGCCAGCAGACCGGTGACCAGGATGAAGAGGAAGGGGAAGAGGGTGGCTAGGGCCAGGATGCGCTTGTCGCCGATGGCCCGCCGGAGGTTGACCCCGATGATGGGGATCACGGCTCCACCATCCGCCGCACTCTGGCCAGGGCCATTCCCCCGGTGGCCACGGCGATCAGGCAGAGGACGAGGAAGGGCCCGATGACGGACGGGGCCGGGTCACCGAGGAGCGAGAGTCGGCCGAAGCCGACCAGTGCCCACCCGTTGGGGGTGCCCAGGCTCAGGGTCTGGAAGAACGGGGGGAGCGAGCCCGGGGGCAGCAGGTTGCCCCCGAGGAGCGAGAGGAAGAGCCCGACGATCAGGGCGATCCCGAAGGCCTCCCGCTCGTTGCGGGCCAAGGAGGTGAGGAAGACTCCGAGCCCGCACATGGCCAACGTGGACCCGACTGCCATGAGCAGGACACCCGCGGGCGGGCCCCAGCGGGCCCCGAAGATACTCGAGGTCACACCCCATACGACGAGAATGCTGGTCAGGCCGGTGATCAGGATGGCCCCCAATTTGCCCGCCACGATGCGGATCGGCCGGATGGGTGCCGCCGCCATCCGGACCAGGGTCCCCGCCGACCGCTCCAACATCAGGGAGCGCATGCCCAGGCCGCTGCCGATGAAGAGGAAGATGACGGCAATGGAGGGTGCGAAATAGTTGAGGACCCGCTGACCCCCGTTGCCGAGGTCGCCCGTCGTGATGGTGATGGCGGCCCGGTCGGTGGCCGATCCTGGTGTGACACGTCCGGCGTAGAGACGGCTGGCCAGGCCGGCGGCCAGTGACTCGGCCAGCTCACGCGCCACGATCGAGTCCGGCCGTCCGATGACAGCAAAGCCGGGGGAATGCTGTGCCCCGGGAGCGGCGATCGGGACGAGGAGGTCGGAAAGCATGTGGTGGGAGCGCGACACGATTACTCCCCCCGACAGCGTGCCGTTGGCCACCTCGCCCCTCACCCCCACGGCATCGGGGACAATGCGGATGGCAACATCAGGTGGGAATTGGGTCGCCTGCTCGGCTGCCCGCACCAGGGCCGGTGACGCGCCGGTGACCCCGATGGTCACTGTTCCCGAAGGCCCGCCGTTGCCGAAAGCGAATCCAAGGATGGCGGAGAGAGCCAGCGGTGCCACGATGCACGTGATCACCATCGATCTGTCCCGGATCCGACGGCGCAGCTCGTTGGCACATATGACCCAGATCAGTCTCGGAGCTCCTTTCCTGTCAGGGTGAGGAACACGCCCTCGAGGTCGGGCATCAGCACCTCAACTCCGGTCAATTCCACCCCGTGCTGACCGGCGGTCTGGACCAACGTAGGGAGCACCCCGGCCCCGTGGTCGGTGCCCAGCTCGAGGCCACCTTCGAAAGGGCGGACCTCCTGCACGCCCGGGAGTTGGCCGCAGGCCAGTTCCATCACGGCCGTCTCGGCTTGGCGGAAGGTGAGGCGGACCCGGTCCGCCCCTCCGAACTCATCGATCAAGTGGCGTGGTGTGCCTTCCGCCACCAGCCGCCCGTCATCGATGATCCCAATGCGCTGGCACAGCTTGGTCGCCTCCTCCATGTAATGCGTCGTGTAGAGCACGGAGATGCCCAACCCGGCCACCGTCTCCAAAATGGCGTGACGGCTCTGGGTATCGACGCCCACCGTGGGCTCATCGAGAACGAGCAATCTCGGTTCATGCAGGAGACCGGCCGCGATATTGGCCCGCCGCTTCATGCCTCCCGAATAGGTGCCGATTCGATCGTCCGCCCGGTCGGAGAGCCCGACGAGGGCCAGGGTGTCTTCGATTCGAGCTTCAAGCGCGCTGCCGCGGAGGCCGTAGAGCTGGCCGAAGAAGTGCAGGTTCTCGTGGGCCGAGAGGTCGGGGTACAAGGCCAGGTCCTGGGGGACGTAGCCCACGGCAGCCTTGGCTTCGAGCGAGCCGCCGGGATGGCCGTCAATCGTGACCTCGCCACTATCGGCCCGGAGCAGGCCGCACACCATTGAGATGGTGGTCGTCTTGCCGGCCCCGTTGGGACCGAGAAGTCCGTAGCACTCACCCTCAGCCACCGAGAAGGACACGTTGTCGACGGCCATCCGCCCATCGAACTCCTTGCGGAGGCCCCGACACGAAAGCACGGCCCGACACTAACTTGGAACCCCGTGATCTCAATTGACCCGCTCGGTGTGGTGATCGGTAGTCGAGGCGAAGCCACCGATGACCACTGGGGTGACGTGGCGGCCATCATCCGTCTCGATGGGGAACGCTTCGACGCCGGGGCGGTCGCCGGATTGGAGGCCTTCTCGCACCTCTGTGTGGTCTTCCAATTCCATTTGGTGGACGAGTCGGCGGTGGTCACCGGGGCCCGTCATCCGAGGGGAAATCCCGCGTGGCCCAAGGTCGGTATGTTCGCCCAACGGGCCAAAATGCGCCCCAACCGGCTCGGGGTCTCCAATTGCGCGCTCGTGGCCATTGATGGCCTTGATCTCCACGTGCGCGGGCTCGATGCGGTGGACGGCACCCCGATCCTCGACGTCAAGCCCTTCATGGTGGAGTTCGAGCCAACGGGGACGCACCAGCCGGTGTGGGCCACGGAGCTCATGGAGGGGTACTACTGATACCGGGGATGCCCGGTGACCTGCTCGCTGTAGCGTACTGCCTTCATTGACGAACGGAGGGTCCTGACATGTGGGCACAACTCATCACGACGCGCCTCAAGCCCGGGAAAGAAGACAACCTGGCCGGATTGATTGAGCAATTGCGGGCTATAGAGCAACCGGGCTCAGGCCTGGTGCGTTCGACGGCCATGCGGGATCAGAATGACCCCAGCCGCCTCTACATGATGGTGGTCTTCGAGAGCGAGGAAGAGGCGCGCGCCCGCGAGAGTGATGCCAGGCGCCAGGAGGGGCTCGAAGGAGTCAGGGCTCTGATGGCGGATATGTTCGAAGGCCCCCCGGAATTCGTCGACCTGATTGTGGTGGACGAACTCTCGCAATAGGCCGGGCGGTCGATCAGGGGATGCCTCCATCGACGCGCAGGATGGCGCCGGTGGTGAAGGATGACGCGTCGGTGGCGAAGTAGAGCGCAGCTCCCACGATCTCGTGAGGCTGGCCGCCCCGCTGGAGGGCGAACGTGGCCCGGGCCGCCTTCTCGAAGGCGGGGATGTCCCAGGCCGCAGTCACGTCGGTCATGAAGGGCCCGGGCATGATGCAGTTGACCCGCACCGTCGGCCCGAAGGCATGGGCGAACCCGGCCGTCAGGGCGTTGACACCGGCCTTGGCGGCGTCGTAGGGCAACATGCCTGGGGCGGGCCTGATGGAGCCGGTGCTCGAGACGTTGATGATGGATCCGCCATGCGGGCTGTTCGCCATGCGCGTCCCGACCAGCACGGTTAGCCGGAATGGGCCCTTGAGGTTGAGGTCGACCACCTTGTCCCACATGGACTCGGTCACGGAGGGCAACGACTCGTAGAGCAGTGACATTCCGGCGTTGTTGACCAGCACGTCGACCCGCCCGAAGGCGTCGTAGGACTGCTCGACCACTTCGTCCAGGTCGTCCCAGTGGCCCACGTGACAAGCCAGGGCCAGGGCGCGGCGGCCCTTGGCCTCGATCTCACTGGCCACAGCCTGGCAATTCTCCAATTTGCGGCTGGCAATGATGACATCTGCACCAGCATCGGCGAAGCCGAGTGCCATGGCTCGGCCGAGGCCGCGGCTGCCCCCGGTGACCAGGGCCACCTTCCCTTGAAGCGGACCGTTTGCGCTCATCGGAGGAGGCTCAGCGTCATCGTGTCTGGACCGTGGGCACGGACGGGAAGTCCCTCGACATGGTTGGGCAAGCTAGCTGAGGAGCCCGGCCACCGCATGCGTCACGGCCTTGGCCATGGGGATGTGCAGCGCCTCATTGGGACCGTGAGCATTTGAATAGGGTCCGAGGACCCCGGTGGCCACGAATTGGGTGCCGGGATACCCCGTTTGCAGGTCGGCCAGGAAGGGAATGCTGCCACCCTCACCCACGAAACCGGGTGCGCGGCCGAATCGCTCTTGTGAAACCCGCCCGAGGACGTCGGCGATGTCGTCGTCAAGCGGCGGGGCGACCCACCCCTGCGCCGCCGGCTCCATGTCGATGGTGATGTGGGCACCCTCGTCGGTCGCTATGGCAGAGATGAGGGCGTCGGTGGCCACCTGGGCATTGACGTCAGGGGGGAGGCGCAGGGAGAACTTCAAGGCCGTAAAGGCGCGCAGCACGTTGCCCCCATCGCGCGACGCGGGGATCCCGTCAATGCCGGTGACCTCCAACGCGGCAGACCAGGTCCTGGCGATGAGGCGGTCGACCGGGTCGGGTGCCAAGAGGTGCAGCCCGTCGACAACGGGCAGAGCACTGTCGGGGAATTCGACAGCAAGAGACTCGATGTTGGTCCGGTGCGCCTCGGGGATGCCCGCTCCGAGGAGTTGCGGCAGGAGGATCCGGCCGCTCTCCGGATCCTCAATTCGGTCCAGGATGCGGCGCAGGATCCGGAAAGACGAGGGCACCACTCCACCACCGGCGCCGCTGTGGATGCCCTCGGTCAAGACGTCGACTCGTACCGTGGCCACCAGGTTGCCCCGCAACGATGAGGTGAGCCACAGCCGGTCGTAGCTGAGTCCACCCGAGTCGAGGCAGATGACCAGCCTGGGTCGACCGATGCGATCGGAGAGATGGGCGACGTAGGCCGAGAGGTCGGGGCTTCCGCTCTCCTCACTGGCCTCGATCAAAATGAGGACGCGGCCCTTTCCGCCGTCGGCGGCCAGGAGCCCGGTCACGGCGGCAAAGGTGGAGTAGCCGTCGTCCGCCGTCCCGCGCCCGTAAAGCAGGTCGCCTTGCCGGACGGGTTCGAACGGCGCCAGCCCCGAGCGCCACTCGCCCAGCGGGGGTTGCTTGTCCATGTGGCCGTACACGAGGATCGGATCGCCGCGTCCACCGTTGTCGATGAACAGGATCGGAGTGCGGCCCGGGAGCTGGATGATTTCGGCGTTCAGCGAAGCATCCTGATTCTTCACCCAGTCCCGCAGGAGCTCTGCGGCCTGCCTGATGGCGCCCTTCTCGGCCCAGTCCGGGTCGAAGGCGGGGGAGAGGCATTGGATGCGGGTGTACTCGCACAGTGCGGGCATGACGCGCTCCTCCCAGGCGGCGTCGATCATGGGCGAGGCATCACGTCTCGGTGGTCTGCGCCAACTTCTCCAGCGTGGCACGCATGGCATCGGCCGTCCCCTGGGGGAGCCGGCCTCGCTTGAGAAAGAAGCCCTGCTTGTCCTTTGAGATGTCCCAGCTCTCGGTGACCTTGGTCCCGCCTTCGATTTCCTCGAACTCGTAGCGCCAGATGCGACCGCCGACGAAGCGGCCGAGAGGCCCGGAGAACACCGTCTGCCAGGCGATACGCCGGTCAGGCTCGAACTCAATGACGGTGTTGGACATTGAGTAGGGCACGCCCATCTTCATTGACATGCCGAAGGTGGAGCCGAGCTTGAGTTGGAGCGCCGCGCCCTTGGCCTTGACTACGGTGCCCGACCCATCGATTTCAGGGTGGCGACTGGCGTCGGCGACCACCGCGAACAAGGCGGAAGGCGGTGCGGCAATAACGCGTTCAACACTGACAACGTGACCATCCATGCGTGGGACCTCTCAGTTGGGTTTCGTACAATGGCGAGCCTATGGATGACTTGTCGATCTTTTCCAACCCGCGCTGCTCCAAGTGTCGCACGGCTCATGGGCTGCTGGCGGAGCGGGGTATCGACGCCCACGTGGTGGAATACCTGAGCGAGCCCCCGACGGTGGAGGAATTGCGGACACTCTTGGCGCAGCTTGGCTTCACTGACCCCCGGCAGATGATGCGAACCGGGGAAGATATCTACGCTGAACTGGGCCTGGAGCATCAGGACGGCGATGCCCTCCTCCGTGCCATCGCATCCAATCCGATCCTCCTCGAGCGCCCCATCGTCGTGAAGGGGGATCGGGCCGTGATTGCCCGCCCACCGGAACGGCTGCTGGAGCTGCTCTGACCGGGACGGGGTTTCGGAGCGGTCAAGATGCCCAGGTGTCGATCGCCGTTCGCGCCGCTGGCGTCGAGGATCTGAATGATCTGTCGGAGGTCTATCGTCGGTCCTCGCTCTCCAATGAGGGCGACCTGGAAATCTTGCTTCGGCACCCCGAGGTCCTCGAACTCTCCGGCGAGGCGGTGCGGGAGGGGCGCACATGGGTCGCCATCGACACCGAGGGTGTCATTGTCGGCTTCGTGTCGTATCTCGTGGTCGGGGGCATCTTCGAGATCGATGATCTCTTTGTGGACCCACCATCCATGGAGCAGGGCATCGGAAGGGAGTTGGTGGATACTGTGGTGGCGCTGGCCAGAGCGCAGTCGTTCGACCGCGTTGAAGTGACCGCCAACCCCCACGCTCAGGCGTTTTATGAACGGGCGGGATTTCGCGTGGGCCACGTGGTGGAGACCAAGTTCTACCCAGCCCATCGCATGTATCGACGCACCGATTGAGGGGGGTGAGGCTGCCTTCCGGTGCCGGACTAGGGAGTGGCTTGGGCCGGTACGCCAAAGACGGCGCAGAATCCAAGCCCGCTGTCTTGCCCGTTGGTCGACCAGGTCGCCGGATTGGAGTCGGTGCATTTGTAGGTCCCGTCGATCACCGTCGATGCGGTTGCGTGGAGGTTGACATACCAGTTGACATTCGGCGCACCGCCCTGGCCAGAGCTGGAGCTGGCGGCATAGGGACCCAGTTTGGCGGCTCCTCCGGCCGGACCGGATAGTTTGGCTAGGCCAACCGTGCCGGGTTTGGCGCCAATCCCGTTGTTCCAGTGGTAGGTCCCAATCATGGTCACGCAGTAGGCCTTGCCACCGGTGTCGAAGCTCGGAGATTTCCCACCATTCACGACACCGAAGGCGTTGCTGTTGTCGAAGATTGTGGACTGGGCGCCAGCGCACGAGTAGGTAGCGGAGGCTGGCGTGGAGGCGGCTTGAACATTCTTCTTCCCCCCGCCCGACGATCCACTGATGCCGACGCCGATGCCGATGGCGGCCAAGCCGACCACGGCGATCGCGACGAGCGTGATCGGGCGCTTCAGGATTGGCCTGGGCTGACGTCCCGGCGGCTTGGAGGAGGGACTGCCCGGTGAGGGAGGTGTGGGCGGAGGCGCCGCGCCCCCTCCCGAGGTTGCTCCTGGGAGCGGACCCGCTGGTGAAGGGGTTCCGGTCGGAGCGGTTGGGGAGGTTGGGGAGGTTG
>PNAT01000039.1 GCA_003169675.1 Acidimicrobiaceae bacterium | reverse complement strand
TGGTGAACAACGCCGGGATCCTGCGCGACCGGATGTTGGTCTCCATGAGCGAGCAGGAATTCGACGACGTCATCGCGGTGCACCTCAAGGGCACGTTCAACGTCACTCGTCACGCTGCCGAATTCTGGCGCGAGGCGGCCAAGAAGGGCGACATCGTGGATCGGGCCATCGTCAACACCAGCTCGGGCGCCGGGCTGCACGGCAACGTCGGACAGACCAACTATTCGGCCGCCAAGGCGGGGATCGCGGCCATGACCGTGGTCAACGGCATGGAGCTCAACCGCTACGGAGTGCGGGCCAATTGCATCGCCCCGGTGGCACGGACCCGCCTCACCCTGCAGACCCCCGGTCTGGGCGAGGCGATGGGGAAGCACGTGTTCGACCCCGAGAACATCTCGCCCCTGGTGGCCGTCCTGGCTGCCGAGACCTGCCCCTTCAACGGCCAGGTATTCAGCGTGTACGGCGGTTCGGTCGGCATTTATGCCAGCTGGTCAATCGCCCAGGAGGTGTCCACCGACGATCGATGGACACCCGAGGCGCTGGCCTCGGCCATGGACAAACTCCCACGGACGGTCGAGGTCAACAGCCAGATGACCGCGCTGGTCAAGGCGATGCAGAGCTGACCACCAACGCCCGGACGACCGCGTCGTCCGTTGCCCAGTGGTTCCCTCCGATCCGGATCCGGTGATGAGCGTGGATGGTGGTGGCCAATCATCCGAAGCGTGGGCACCCTTCCTGATGGGGAATGGATCGACAGAAGTGGGCGGGCCCCTCGACATGGCACGGCTGCGGGCTGCCCTCGAGGTCGCCGAAGTGCACCCTCTCCTGTGTGCCGTGGCCCATGTGACCGGCCGCCTCGACGTACTGCGAGCCGACCTGGCCCCGGACCAGGAGCAGATGCTGGTTCCCGGTCGGGGTCTCGGACCCGAGCAGGAAGCGGAGGCCCGGGCCCTGGCGGCCGACGTCCTGGAGGCGCACGCTTCCTCAGGGGCAGCCCAACACTCGCTGAGTGACGACGACCAGCGGCGGATCTTTGATTTCATGGTCGGCGCCTCTTCGACCTCGAAGTGGGAGGAGTTCCTCAAGGAGGAGCTGGCTCTGGGCGGCAGCGATCTGCGGGCCCCCACCTGGCACGCATCGGAATTGGGGAGGTCCGAGCCGTACCGCTGCGCCGTGGTGGGCGCTGGTGCCTCGGGGTTGGCGGCTGCGCACCGACTTCGCCAGGCCGGCGTCGAGGTCACCGTGTTCGAGAAGAACGATGACGTCGGCGGCACCTGGTTGGAGAACGTGTATCCCGGATGCCGCGTCGACGTGCCCAATCAGCTCTACAGCTTTTCCTTCGCCCAGTCCAATGCCTGGGTGTCCCGCTTCTCGGCTCAACCCGATCTCCTGGCCTACCTCCAGCAGGTGACCAAGGACCTGGCACTCGGCGAGTGCATCGAGTTCTCCAGTGAGGTGGCCGAGGCCTACTTTGACGCCATGGCGCAACGTTGGGACGTCGTTGTGCATACCAACGACGGCGAGTCCCGCACCGAGCAATTCGATGCGCTGGTATGCGCCGTGGGGCAATTGAACCGACCGTCGTTCCCGGCCATCGCCGGGCGCCAGCGATTCGGTGGACCAACCTTTCACTCCGCCGCCTGGGACCACTCGGTCACCCTGGAAGGGAAGCGGGTGGCCGTGATCGGTACCGGAGCCAGTGCGGCGCAGTTCGTGCCCTGCGTGGTCGAACAGGTGGCGCACCTCGACCTCTACCAGCGCACGCCTCCGTGGCTCCTGCCCACCGACAACTACGGCGATCCGTTCCCTCCGGCCTTCCACGACCTCCTGGCCCTGCTGCCGAATTACGGGCGCTGGGATCGCCTCTGGCAATTCTGGCTCATGCACGAGGGCTTGCTCCCGGCCGCCCGCGTCGATCCGGAATGGGACGACCTCAGCGAGTCCGTCAGCGCCGCCAATGAGTTGGCCCGCCAGATGCTGGTCGACGTCCTGCGGGCCCAGGTGACCGACGACGTGCTCTTCGAGAAGATGGTGCCCCGCTTCCCGCCCTTTGCCAAGCGGGCCCTGCGCGACGACGGGCGATGGGCTGCCGCGGCCAGCCGACCCCATGTCAACCTGATCACCACGCCCATCGCGGAGATCACCGCCGACGGCATTCGCACCAGCGACGGCGAGGACCACCCGGCCGATGTGGTGATTTACGGGACCGGGTTCAGCGCATCGGCCTTTGTCGCTCCCATGCGTGTCTTCGGTCTGGGCGGGACCGAGCTGAGCGAGGCATGGGGCGGTGATGCCCGGGCGTATCTCGGCATCACCGTGCCGAAGTTCCCCAACCTCTTCATGCTCTACGGGCCGAACACGAACTTGGTCATCAACGGCAGCATCATCGTGATGGTCGAATGCCAGGTGCGCTACATCGTCGAGGCGCTCGGGAAGCTGTGGCGCGGTGGGTACCGGTCGATGGCATGCCGCCCCGACGTGAACGACCGCTACAGCGCGGAGATGGAAGCCGGCAACGCGCTGATGGCCTGGGGGGTGGCCGACGTGCCCACCTGGTACCGCAATGCCAAGGGCCGCGTCACACAGAATTGGCCCTTCGACCTCCACTCGTACTGGGAACGCACCCTGACGCCTGATCTGGCCGACTACGAATTGGCCTGAGTCCATGTCCTCTCGGGAACTGACCGACATATTGTCCCTCGTCCCACCCGACTTCGCCCACCCTGAGGCCGACTATCTGGCCGTCCGGGCCATGCTCGAACCGTTCCATGGGCATCCGGTGCCGGGACACGTCGCGGTGCACGAGACCGTGCTCGGTGGGGTGCGCTCCGCCTGGTACGACGACACCCGGTTTCCGCAGGCTGAAGGTGTCGCCTTCCATTGCCATGGTGGCGGGTTGGTCTCGTGCCCGCTGGACGACTACCACTTCTACGGGGCCATGCTGGCGGACCAGCTCGGTCTGCGGGTGGTCATGCCCGACTACCGGCTGGCGCCCGAGCACCCGTTCCCGGCGGCCCATCAGGATTGCCTGTCCGCCTACCGCGGCCTGCTGGGCGGCGGGGTGGAGCCCGATCGTCTGGTGGTGATGGGGGATTCCTGCGGTGGGGGCCTGCCCTCAGCACCTTGCTGGCGGCACGCGACGAGGGACTCCCGATGCCGGCCTGCTTCGTCTCCCTCTCAGGGTGGTTCGACCTCTCGGTGACCCACCCGTCCCACGACGGCCCCGACCCATTCCTCACGGCGGAGTGGGTGCGCAACCGGGGTCGTGACTACGTGGCCGGCCAGGTACCCCTCGACGACCCCCGGATCTCCCCGGCCTTCGCCGACCTCAGCGGTCTCCCCCCGCTCTACCTTCCCGTCGCCGAATTCGACACGCTGCGGAACGGTTCGCTGATGCTGGCGGCTTCGGCGACGGGCGCCGGAGTGGCCGCGACCCTCGAGTCATGGCCCGGGGCCGTGCACGGTTGGCACGGTCTGGTCACCGCCGGGGTACCCGAAGCGGTCGCCGCCTTCGCACGAGTCCGTGAGTTCATCGACCTGGCTCTGGCCCAGCCGGGGTCCTGAGGGAAGGGGAAGGAGAGGGCGGTTCAGATCATTCCGCGTTGGCGGGCCCGGAATTCCTTGGCCCGATCAATTTCCCTGATCCGAGCCTGCGCCACCAACCAGTCGTTGGAACGGTTGACCTGGCTCTCGTGTGGCATGTGGTGCAGTCCCATGGGGCTGTCGGTCAGCCCACCACAGCGCCGGCACACTGACATGCGGCCGTTTGTCTCGGGGGCATGATGCTCATCGAGCCGCAAACCGACAGACGGAATCTCTGTTGCACCCATCATCCTCCGATCAATCCATGCGCCTCCATGGGAGCGTGCGCAGCTTGCGCCGAGGCGGAAGGACCTGATCGGGCTCACGAGGAGCGGAATTGTCCTTCGCTCCATCTTACGCCCACCGGAATCATGATGTGCGGCTAGGGCGTCAGGCTCCACCGGGGGTGCCTAGGCGTCAACGGATGGTGATGTCGCTGAGAATGCTTCGCAGGCGCATCTCCCCTGGGTCGAGGTACCAGGTGCTCTGGCGCGACGCCGCCACTCGCCACCAGGCCTCAACTACGCGGACTTCAGCTTGTTCTCGACCGGCCCGAGGTCGGGCGTGGCCTGGGCAAATGACGCCGTGTGCCCGTCCACGCCCCCCACGTCCTCCAAGGTGCGCTGTGCCGGTTCGGGCAACACGGTGGTGACCAGGAAGCCGAGGATGGCTGAGATGCCCGCCACAGCCAGCAAGCCCCGAAGGCCGATGTGGACCTGGAGCACCGGGACGAGGAAGACGCCGACGAACGCCCCCAGCTTGCCTATGCCGGCGGCCATGCCATGTCCGGTGGTACGCACGCTGACGGGGAACACCTCGGAAGGGAGGACAAAGGTCGTGGTGTTGGGACCGAACTCAATGAAGAAGTAACTCAGCCCGAAAACCGCCAGGAAGGGGACTACGTGAGCAGTGAGGGTGGGTACCACGGCCAGAGCAAGAAAGGCCATCGCCATCACGGAGAACCCGATGTACTGAAGGCGCCGGTGCCCGATACGGTCCATTCTGAGGATGGCCAAGAGGTATCCGGGGACCGCGAACATGACGAAGATGCCCAGAGACCAGACCAACTTCGTCTCAATGGTGGCGGTCGGATCCACCTGCTTGAGAATGGCAGGCAGTGACAGCGTGTTCCCGTAGTAGGCGTAATCGAAGAGGAACCATGACCCGGCCGTTCCCAGCAGGAGGACAAGCATCCGAGTATTGGTCAGGAACTCTCCGAGCCCCATGCGGCGCGCAGCCGACTCGGCTTCCGTGGGTCGGGTGACGACACCCTCCGAGTACCGCGAGAGCTCCCGGGCCGCTCGTGTGGACTCGCCTTTGACTTGAGCCAGGAAGCGGGGAGACTCAGGCATCTTGGAGCGCAGGTAGATGACGCCAGCGGCCGGCAGGGCACCCAGTCCGAGAAGCAGGCGCCAGGTCACGTTGCCGCCAATGCCCGACGACAGCAGCACCAGGGCCACCAAGGGGCCGACGATCAGTCCGATGGCCTGCATGGAGAAGACGAGGCCGACCAGTCGTCCGCGGTCCAAGCGGTTGGAGTACTCGCTCATGAGCACCGCAGAAACCGGGTAGTCGCCACCGATGCCCAGACCGAGCACGAACCGGGCCAAGACCAGCCAAATGAAGCTGGGAGCCACGGCGGACGCCAGGGCCCCAAGGATCATGATGACCGCGACCACGACGTAGACCTTCTTTCGGCCGATCACGTCGGCGATCCGCCCGAAGGTGAATGCCCCCAGGAAGGCACCCAGAATGGCGGACCCGGTCACCCAGCTGGTCTGCTGGGTGCTCAGGTGCCACTGCACCGTGACCAGTGCCGCCGCGGTGCCGATGACGAAGAGGTCGTAGGCGTCGGTGAAGAAGCCCACTCCGGAAATGATCACCGTTCGGCGGTGGAACTTGCTCTGCGGGGCTTCGTTCAAGAGGTCGATGAACGTTGACCCCTGCTGACCTTCCAGTTCGGCTGTGAGGTCCGGCATGGGCAGCATGGGCGGCGGTCTTTCCCCTCCTCGAGCGGGTGTCTGGCACCACTCTCGCCGTTCCAGGTGAACCCAGGGACATCCAAAAGTGAACGTTGCGCGAACAAAGCGCGAACTCTTGGGGTCCTCTACCGGTAACGTACGGCGCAATGACCAGGGTCCCCGCCGAGGGTCAGCAGATCGACACCCGGATGACGCAGCTCTTCGCCCTGGTCTCCGAGGCGCTGGCCGGGGCCACCGAGGCTCTGCTGAGCAACGACGTCACCGCCGGGTTGGCCGTGGTCGAGGGCGATCAGTCGGTCGACGATCTCACGGCCGAGGTGGAATTGGCGGTGTGGAGGCAGATCGATGACGACTCCACCCCGGTCGCCACCCTGCGCCATCTGGTCGGGCTGCTGTTGATCCTCCCTGAGCTGGAACGCTCGGGGGATCTGGCCGAGCACATTGCCCAGAGGGCGGTCACCAATCTGGGGGCCGAAATGAGCCCGCTCAGCCGCGGCATCGTCCAGCGCATGGCCGAGGTGGCGCTCGAGATGTGGCGAGACGCCGCCGATGCCTACGTCGACCGATCCGCCCAAGCCGGCGCGCTGGCGGAAGCCGATGAAGAGATCGATATCCTCCACGAACGGCTGACCAAGGAGATCGCCGCCGAGTCGATGCCGATGGCCATCGGCGCGCAGGTGACGCTGCTGGCGCGCTTCTATGAGCGGTTGGGCGACCACGCGGTCAATCTGGCCCGCCGCGTCGAGATGCTGCAGCAGCACACCGAGGATTAGCCGGCCACCACGTCCACCGGCGTGCCGGTCGGGATGACCGCCAGCTGGGCCAGGTCGGCGTCATGCAACCGTATGCACCCATTCGAGATGGCGGCCCCCGTGGTGCCGATGCGGGAGTCGTCGTAGGAATCGATGGGCCCGTGGATGGCGATGATGGCGTCTCCCGAGCGGTCCCAGTCCGTGATGGCTTCCGAGTGGGCCGAGGTGACGAGCACGAACGGCCCGTAGCCCGGACCGGGCGGCGGGACCCTCATGGCCACGAAGTAGGAGCCGGTGACGGTGGGCGTGCGAGGTGCGCCGACACCGACGGGGAAGGTGAGGATCAGCCGTCCGTCCTGCAGCACGCTGAGGTGCTTGGTGCTGAGATTCACCACGATCCGGTACGGCGTCGCCCCCAGGGTGACGTCACCCTGGGGTACCCAGGCGGTCGAACCGTTGGGACGCTGGGCCAGCCGCACCTCGACCCAGTTCGGTTGCGACGCGATGACCGGCAGGACGGAGGGGTAGCCGTACCAGGAGCCGGGGACCACCATGTTGGCCGGCGCCCTCGGTGCGGGGGAACCCGGGATGGCCCCGTGGGTGGTGGCCACCAGGGTGAGGCCGGTGGGAGCGCTGGCGGCGAGGAGATGGACCCGGTGCACCGGCTTCGGCTTCGACACCGAGGCGTGATGCGTACTGCAGCCGCCGGCCAAGGCCGCCACGGCCGCCGCCACCATGATCAACCGAGTCCGACGCACCACCCTCGCTTCCGAGCTTCCCGGCCACCGATCGTAGCGGTCCCACCTCCCGGCCAGGGCACCGGTGACAGAATCGGCAGCATGGACGATCGGCACCGCATCGTGTCGGGCTCGCCCTTCGAGCCGGCCATCGGGTTCAGCCGCGCCGTACGGGTGGGCCGGCGCGTCCTGGTGTCGGGCACCGGTCCGGTGTGGCCCGACGGCTCGTGCCCCGACGATGCCGCCTCCCAGGCCCGCCGCTGCTTCGAGATCATCAGTCTGGCGCTGGCCGAGGCGGGCGCCGGCTTGGACGATGTGGTGCGCACCCGCATGTACCTCACCTCACCCGACGATGCCGAAGCCGTAGGCGCCGTGCACCACGAGGTGGTCGGTCACGCCCGGCCGGCCGCCACCATGGTCGTGGTGGCCGCGTTGCTGGACCCCGCCTGGAAGGTAGAAATTGAAGCCGAGGCGGTGCTCCCCGGAGGTGAGCCCTCCAGCTGAACCCCGCTAGGCCAGGCCCATCACGGTTTCCAGCACGATGGTGGCCCCGCGGTCGTCGCCCACCAGGCCGCCCTCCATGCGGTTCATGACGTAGCTCACGGCCAGATCGGCCTCCTGGTCGATGACGATGATCGACCCGCCGTAGCCGCCCCAGTAACAGGCCCGGGGCCCGAGGGGCATCTCGGCGTTGCCCAGGCCGTAGCCCATGCCGAAGCGCAGCGGGACGCCTAGCACCTTGTCGATGCCGTCGGCCTGCTCGGTGAAGATGACGTCGGTGGCGGCCTCGGAGAGCAGGCGCACGCCGGCCCGGGCGCCCCGGCCGGCGATGACGGACTGGATGGCGGCCACCGAGCGGGCGTTGCCCTGGCCGTTGGCAGCCGGGATCTCGGCCCGGCGCCACCAGTCGTGGTGGGCCATGGTGGCATCGAGCGGGGGATTGAGGAACGTCTTGGCCATGAGCTCGGAGACCTGGCCGACCATGCCCTCGATGTCGATGGGCGGCGGCGGGATGACGTGGGACACCCGGCCGTCCTCGCTCTCGGGCAGCCCGATGAAGAAGTCCGCCTCCAGCGGCTTGGCCACCTCACGGGCGAACCAGCTGCCGATGGTCTCCCCGGTGATGCGGCGCACGATCTCGCCGATCAGGTAGCCCTGGGTCAGGGCGTGGTAGCCCGAGCCCGTGCCGGGCTCCCACCACGGTTCCTGGGCGGCCAGCAAGGACGTGCAGAGCTCCCAGTCGGCCAGCTGCTCGGACGCCATGGGGGTCTCCCATCCGCTCAAGCCGGCCGAGTGGCTCATGATGTGGCGCACCTCGACCGCCTCCTTGCCGGCGGCGGCGAACTCGGGCCAGTACTTCGACACGGGCGCGTGGAAGTCCAACTCGCCGCGGTCGGCCAGCATGAGGGCGCAGAGGAACGTCATGGTCTTGGTGGTGGACCAGACGTTGGTCAGCGTGTCGCGCTCCCAGGGGGTGGAATCGTCCGTATCGACGAAGCCACCCCAGATGTCGACGACGGGCTCGCCGTGCAGGAACACGGCCACGGACGCGCCCACATCGGCTCCCGAGTCCAGGCTGGCGGAGAGCGCCTTGCGCACCCCGTCGAACCGCGCCTCGCAGGTCCCTTGCACCTCAGCCATGCCGTTGCCCCCTCGGGTTGATAATCGCTCCTACGTGGGGCAACCTACCGCCTCCCGGTCGGATCTGGCCAAAGGCGCGGTGACGGTCCACTTACCTTAGCTAAGTGAGCTAATATTGGCTATGCGCGTGAACATGCACGAGGCCAAGACCAACCTTTCCCGTCTGGTGGCCGCCGTCGAGACCAATGAAGTGGAGGAGGTCGAGATCGCCCGGGCGGGCCATGTCGTGGCCCGGATCGTGCCCGCCCTCCCCCGATCGGTGCGCCAACCGGGTGTGTGGGCTGGGCGGGTCAGCATCCGGGCCGACTTCGATGAGCTGCCGGACGCCGTTGCGGGTGCCTTCCGCGGCGAGCAGCAATGAAGGTCCTCCTCGACACCCACACCCTGTTGTGGTGGCTGTCGGCGGACCCCGCCTTGCCGCCGATCGCCGCCCAGGTCATCGCCGACCCGGATACCGTCGTCGCCGTGTCCGCCGCGTCGGCTTGGGAGATTGCCATCAAGAAGGCCATCGGCCGACTCGACGCTCCCGATGATCTCCCCGAGGTGCTGCGTGCCAACAACTTCGACGACCTGCCGATCACCGTCGCCCACGCCCTGGCCGCCGGTGCGCTGCCGGCGCATCACGCCGATCCGTTCGACCGGATGCTCATCGCCCAGGCCCGGTTGGAATCTCTCACACTGATCACGACCCGTGGGCGCTTTTCGGACTACGAGGTCCCGCTGCTGCCCCTCGGTTGAGGTCGCCGCAGTCGATACCGGGCCGCTCGAGGTGCCCGGGCCAGAAAGCTCGATAAGGTCCGTGGCCCACGGAACCACAGCGTGGTCAAGGCCGGGAGGCACACCGCATGAACTGGAACCCACGCATTCGTCCGCACTCCCGCACCGGTACCCCGATCTCCCGTCGCGCCGGAGGCTGGGTCGGCCTGGCGTCGCTGGCGGCTGCCGTGAGCCTGGCCGCCATGAGCATGCCGGTGCCGGCGCAGGCATCGGCACCCACCAAGACGACCTTCACCTTCAGTGGCTCGTTGAAGGGCACCTTGAGCCAACCCTTCAATTCGTGCAGTGGCATCGGCGGCTACGGCGCCCAGTTCAGCTTCTACGGCACGAAGCTCAAGGGCCTCTCGGCCAAGCAATGGGCCATCAACATCAACAACCTGGGTCACAACAAGAAGGGCGGGACCTTCACCAAGTTCGGTGGCATCGTCGGCAACGGCGTGTCGATCGTGGTCGATGGCAGCACCGGCAAGACGGCCTATTACTGGGCCTCCAAGAGCGGGAAGCTCACCATCACCCCCACCTCGGGCACGCTCAAGGTGCTGCTGGTGCCCGACCAGAGCTTCGTCGGCAAGCCCGGCAAGGGCAACGTGACCATCAGCGGGTCGTGGGGTTGCGCGCACTAGGTCGCATTTCCAATGGCACCATTGTGTGTCTCTCCAGATACTGAACCGATTTGTTTAGCGTGCAGAAACACATGGCCGCCCGAGCCACTCAGGATCTAGTCAGCCTCCCTGACCGCCGTCACCTCGCACACCCCGACCGGTGTCTTGACGCCCTTCATGCGCCGCGACTTCACCCGACCGAAGTGAACCTCGGCGATGTCGCCCACCGCCTCCCGCAGGTCGGCACTCACCAGTACCTGGCCGCCCTTGGCGGTTTCGCACACCCGGGCCGCCACGTTGACCACATGGCCCACCACGTCGCCCTTGGTGGCCACTGCCTCGCCCATGTGCGCCCCGGCCCGCAGTCGCAGGGGCGGGGGAGCGGTCTGCAGCAGGTCGAGGCAGGCACGCAGCCCGGACTCGGGAGCGGCGAACGTGCAGAGTAGCCCGTCGCCCAGATGCTTGACGATCTTGCCGTTCCACTTCCGCACCACCGGGCCCGCCTGCCGGTGGTGCTCGCTGATCAGGGCGATGGCGGCGGTGTCGCCGCGGCTGTCGGTGAAGGCGGTGAACCCTTCGAGGTCGGTGAAGACGACGGTGATCGGTCGGGCGGCGCCGCTGACGGCGGCATCACTGCCCGACGAGAGCAATTGCACCGCCGAGAGACCCAGGGAGGAGAGCTTGGAGGGCCGGCGTTCCACCGTGCGCTCCAGGAAGCGCCGCAGGATGTCGGTGGGCGCGCTGGAGGAGATGGGGCTTTCGCCGGGCTTATCGAGCCATTTCTGGTCGACCAAGCCGATCTCGAGCGCGGCGGCGGCGTCTTCGGGGTCGCTGCGGATCATGTCGGCCGCTTTGCGAGCCGTCGCCCGGCGCAAGGCGGCGAAGGTGGCGGCACCCGCCACGCGGGCCTTCCCACCCCCGCTTGGCACCTCGCTCACCCGGACCAAGCTATCGGTCGCCCTGCCGGCCTCGTAACGCCGATCCGGGTCACGTGGGAGCGGCCGGCCGTCTCCGTCTAATCTCTCGCGGTCGGGCTGCGCCATCGGACCGACTCTCGCTGATCTCAAGGGAGCACAGACCATGCCGATCGCCATCACCGACGAGCACCAGGAACTGGGCGCCACGGTGCGCGGGGTCCTCACCGCCCACAAGGCCTTACAGGCCGCCCGCACGCTGTTGGAGTCCGACGAGGAGGCCCGGCCCTCCTACTGGGGTGAGATGGCCGACCTGGGGTGGCTCGGCATCCACCTGCCCGAGCAGTACGGAGGCGCCGGCGCCGGATTGCCCGAACTGGTCGTGGTCCTCGACGAACTCGGTCGTCAGGTGGCCCCCGGGCCGTTCCTGCCCACCGTGCTGGCCTCAGCGGTGATCGCGCAGTGCGGGACAGACGAACAAAAGACCCGCCTCCTTCCCGGCCTGGCCGACGGCAGCGTCACCGCCGCGCTCGGACTCGGGGGGACGCTGTCGCAAGAGGGCGGCGTGCTCGACGGAAACGCCAGTGTCGTGCTCGGCGGTGTGGCCGCTGATCTCCTGCTGCTGCGGGCGGGTGACGACGTGGTCGTGGTCGAGCCCAACCAATCGGGCCTCACCGTCACCGGCTCGACCGACATGGATCCGACCCGCCGGTCCGCCTCGGTCACCGCTGCCCAGGTACCGGTGGGTGTGACCAACGTCATGACGGGTGCCGCCGATCGGGCCAGGGCACTCTCCCGTACCCTGGGGGCCGCCGAGGCCGTCGGCGGCATGGCGGCCTGCACTGACGCCGCGGTGGAGTACGCCGCGCAACGGGTGCAGTTCGGCCGGACCATCAGTACCTTTCAGGCCGTCAAGCACCACTGCGCCGACATGCTGGTGGCGGCCGAGCTGGCGACCGCCGCCGTGTGGGACGCCGCCCGGGCCGGCCACGAAGACGCGGACGAGTTCGTCCTCACGGCGGCCATGGCGGCCCAGCTCACCTTCTTCCCCTCCGTGCATTCCGCCCAGATGAACATTCAGGTGCATGGCGGCATCGGCTTCACCTGGGAGCACGACGCCCACCTGTATCTCCGGCGCGCCCTGGTGCTCAACGCCCTGCTGGGCTCCCCGCACGATGCCGAGGAGGTGACGGCGCAGGCGAACAAGGGCACCACCCGCGGTGTCTCGCTCGACCTTCCTCCCGAGGCCGAGGCCATCCGGGCCGAGGTGCGCACCGACGCCGAGCGGCTCGCAAAGCTCAGCGGCGACGACCAGCGCAAGGCGCTGGTGGACACGGGCCTCTTGGTCCCGCACTGGCCGCGGCCCTGGGGCCGGGCTGCCGGCGCGGTGGAGCAGATCGTGATCGACCAGGAACTGGCCGCCGCCGGGGTCAAGGTGCCCGGGTTGGGCATCACGGGCTGGAACATCATGACGGTCAACCAGTACGCCACCCCGGACCAGGTGGAGCGCTGGGTCGAGAAGACCTTGCTGGGGGAGTACGTCTGGTGCCAGCTCTTCAGCGAGCCCGACGCCGGGTCCGACGCCGCCGCGGTCAAGACCAAGGGCACCCGAGTGGACGGGGGCTGGGTGGTCAACGGGCAGAAGGTATGGACCAGCGGGGCCCAGTACTGCCACCTGGGACTGGCGACGGTGCGGACCAACCCCGACGTGCCCAAGCACGCCGGCATCACGACCATGGTCATCGACATGCACGCGCCCGGTGTCGAGGTGCGCCCGCTGCGCCAGATCACGGGAGGATCGGACTTCAACGAGGTCTTCTTCAATGACGTCTTCGTCCCTGATGATGACGTGGTGGGGACGCCCGATGACGGGTGGACGGTGGCGCGCTCGACGCTCGGCAACGAGCGCGTCTCCATCGGGGGCGGGTCAGGAGGGATCTTCCCCACCATGGACCTGCTGGATCTGCTGCGGCGCCACGGCGACCGTGTGCCCGCGGCGGCGGCGCGCGTCGGTGCCATCCTGGCCAAGGACCATGCCCTCAAAGTGCTCAACCTGCGCCGGGCCCAGCGGGCCGTGGTCGGGGCCGGGCCGGGACCCGAGGGCAATGTGACCAAGCTGGTCCTGGCCGAGCACGGGCACGACCGGGGCGCCTTGCAGGCTGACCTGGTGGGTGACGAGTTGGCGTTCCTCGAAGGGGACGCGGCCTTCGCCGGCTTCTCCCAGCTGGCGACCCGGGCCATGTCGATCGCCGGTGGGACCTCGGAGATCACCCGCAACCAGATTGCCGAGCGCATCCTCGGAATGCCCCGGGACCCGCTCATCAAATAGCGGGCGGCGCTCTGGCCCCGAGAGGCCAGGCCACGGGAGCCCGGCTACGGATGGGACGCTGCGACACGGGCCGAGAACTGGTTGACGGGGTGACTCCGCAAGGCATCTGGCAATGGAGCCACGAGATCATCTACGAATGGCCCGCCCTGATGAAGGCGCTGGTGCTGCGGCCGGACTGCTGAGGTCGGGAGTATCGTGGCCAGGGGATCGCCGGTTGGACCCACCGTGGGGGGGTGTCGTGCACGCCAATGGGCAAGGCACAGAGGGGGAGACGTCCTCGCGCCCAGTTGCCCCTCACCTCATCGCGCTGGCCGGCCTGGCCGTCGCCATCGGGTACCTCGTCGTGGTCGTCGGCAACCGCGCGCTCTCCAACGACGTCTTCTGGCAGTTGGCTGCCGGGCAATGGATGCTGGCGCATCATGCCGTGATGGGTCTCGACCCGTTCAGCTACACCGAGTCGCACCGCCGGTGGATCGCCGACGAATGGGGGTCCGAGGTCATCTTGGCCTCCCTCTACAAGGCGTTCGGTGTCAGCGCCTACAACGTCCTTGCCATCGGGGCCGGCTCGTTGAGCCTCGCCTGCAGCACCCTCTACGCCCGTGCCCTCGGTGCGCGCGGTGGCCGCCTGGCCGCCATCGCCCTTCTGTTGGCCCTGGGCATCGCCGGATTCGTGGCCGAGGGCCGCGGTCTCTCGTTTTCGTTGATCTGGTTGCCGCTCGAGCTGCTCATCCTGACCAAGGCCAGGACCAATCGGCGCTGGCTCTACGGGCTCCCGGTCCTCTGTCTCTTCTGGGTCAACACCCACGGATCGATCTTGGTGGGCCTCCTGGTCATCGGCGTCGAGCTGGGCTGGTCCGTGATGCCCGAGCGACTGGTCGACCGCATCGGCATCGAGGGACGTTCACCGTTCCCGGTGCACGTGGCCCTGGCCGCCCTGTGCAGCCTGCTGGCCAGCTTGGTGACGCCGTATGGGCCCCGCCTGCTGGCCTACGACCTGAGCGTGGCCCACAACCACCAGATCGCCCGGTACATCTCGGAATGGAACTCGCCTGGCTTCCGCTCCATCACGGTGCTGCTCATGTTCTGCCTCCCCGTGGCCGTGTTCGTCATTGCCGTGCACACACGACGCCTGATGCTGCGGGAGGCCACCCTGGTCATCGGCTTCTTCGTCGGCGCGCTGGTGGCCCAGCGCATCGTCATCTACCTCATGGTGGCCGCCGTCGGGCTGGCCGCCGGTCTGCCGACCCGGCGCCCCTGGGGCCCCGTGGCCCGCCGGGTGGCCGGTGCCGGCCTCGGCGGGCTCGTCATCGCCCTGGCCGTGGCACCATCGGTCCCGGCCGGCACGGTGTCACCCAACGTCCCGGTCGGCGCCTTCACTTTCCTGGCCGCCCACCCCGGACGCGTGTTCACCGAGTACACGTGGGGCGACTACTCCATCGCCCGCCACCGGGCGACCTTTGCCGACGGGAGGACCGACCTCTTCGCGGGCCCGGTCCTGAGCGAGTTCTTCGCCGTCACCGAGTTGAGCACCGACCCGGACCCCATCCTGGCCCGCTACCTCGTCGACTACGTCGTGTGGGCCCCCAGGACAGCGCTGGCTGAGTATCTCGGCCGCGACCAGCGCTGGCTGGTGGTCGATCATGCCGGGCCGGCACTGGTGTTCGCCCGCCGCTCCGTGTGGGCGGGACAGTCCGCGCCCTGAAGCGTCTCGGTCACTCCGGCCGGGACCGCCCCCAGGTCGCCTCAATGCCCCGCACGTCGCCGTCCTCGTCGGTCAGCACGTTGACCTCCCTGTAACCGAGTCGAGCCAGGTCGTCGCCCAGAGCGTCGGCCTGCTCACCTCCCACCTCGAGCAGCAGGGCACCGCCCTTTCGCAGGTAGTGGGGGCTTTCGGCGAGCACCCGGCGCAGGATCGAGGTGCCGTCGGGGCCGCCGTCATAGGATAGCGGTCCTTCGAAGGCCAGGGTGTCGCGGGCGAGGAGGGCCAAGGCGGAGGTCGGGACGTAGGGCACCACTCCCACGACGACGTCGACCGGCTCCTTGAGCGCCCGCCCCAACGGGGCGAAGAGGTCGCCCCAGTAGGCCTCCACTCCGTTGGCGACGGCGCACGCCACGGCCCGTGGGTCAATGTCGGTGGCCACCACCCGTGCTCCCGGTCTGCACCTGCTGAGGGTCCGGGCCAATGCCCCGGCCCCGGTGCACAGATCGATGGCCGTACCGGTCACGGGCAAGCGGGCCCCAGCGCGGTGCGCCAAGGGCACGCTCTGCCAGCGGGGCACGTAGACACCGGGATCCACCCGCACCGCCACGCCAGCGAACGACGTGCGTCCGGTGATCCAGGCCAGGGGCTCGCCGGTCAGGCGCCGGCGGATGAGCGTATCGAGGAGCTCGGCATCGCCCGCGGCGCGCCCAATCAGCTCGGCCGCCTCATCCTCGGCGGCCACGAACCCGGCGGCCGAGAGCAGTGCCGCCAACTCGCTCAGACGAAATGTGTCAGTCATTTGATTCCCCACGGACGATGACGATTCACGCTTCGCCGTAACACGAGTCACTTCGTACCTCAGGCGGCGGCGTATTCAGTGGACCGCTCTTACGACGCGCACCTCGCAGAGTGCCCTCACCTCCATCGATTGCCGAGGTGAGTGAGAATTATCATTGCGCATGTGATCACCTTGACCCTCAGCCCGTGACGGGTCCCGGTCTCTGCCCATCATCACGTGGTCCAGGGAAGGGCCAGGAATGCGTGGGTGGATCTCCCGTCCTGCCTGGGGTGTTGCCCTTTGGCGTCGCCCATCCCAATGTCGAAGAGGAGGCAAGGAAACCCGCACAGGATCCGGAAACATAGCGTTCGTTCGACCTTGGACTCGAAATGACCGACAATGGAGAGATGGCGATCGCTCTACCGGAAGAAGAGGTGACCACCAGGACTCGGATACTTCGGACTGCGTTGTCGCTCATGTCCCAGCACGGAGTGGGCGGGATGAGCATGCGCGAACTCGGCGCCGCCGTGGGGCTCAATGTGGGGACGCTCTACCACTACTTTCCCTCCAAGCGAGACCTGCTCGAAGCGGTCCTGACCGAGCGCGGGTACGAACCGATAGCGGGGGGCTCAGCCGACTCTGTGGACGACCTTTCACGCGAGGACATGCTGGCGAATCTCTTGACCGAGATTCTCGGCTCGGTGATAGAGGTCGAAGACTTTGTGCGCCTGATGGTCGGTGAGACGATTCGGGGCGAGCAGACGGCACGCGCGATCGGGAGTGATCTCTTTTCGTCCTTCCAGGGAAGCGTCGAAGAGTGGCTGGTCGAGCACCGACCCGATCTCAACGAGCGATCGGGTGCGCCCGAGGTCGCTCGACTCTTGCGCGCCATGATCGTGGGCATCTTCGTTGAGCACGCCGCCGGGGTCATGTGCCAAGAGGGAGAAGACCCTCTCGCGGCCGTGACCACCCGGGCCAGGGAAGCAGCACAGATACTCAGCGCTCCGGGCACCCATAGTTCGCCCCGCTAGCGCCGGTTCGTACTGGCCTTCACGGGCATCACTCGCTTCAATCGGCGCAGGGAGCCATGGGCACGAAGTGGCGGCGGCCACTTCGGCCCGGAGACCGCCTCCTCGAAACGCGGCCCCGCCCAATGCCTGGGGCGATCCCTGGTGCAACGGTGCAGGGACCCAAACAAACATTTGATTGACACCGACACCAGCGTCAACTAGTTTCTTCCAGGCAGGAGAGCCGAATGAGGCCCCAGTTGAGCGTTTGGGGTGGAGCTTGGGGTTTCGGAGTGGGCGCACCTTTTTCGGGCTGGTACCTGTCCTCCAACCGGGTCAACCGCGCGAGCCGTCGGGCGTGCGGTGCTTCGAGCTCTCAGTCGATCCCGGGATCAACAAGTGGCCGAGTCAATACCGAATATCCAATGCAATTGAAAGGTGCCGAGCTTGATGGGCGGAACACCCTAGTCATGCCCGCAACGCCGTGGCGGACCCTGAGTGGACCATTCCGACGCTGGGTGTCTCTCGGCCTTGCCGCGGGACTTGTCACGGTGGCGTCGGCCGTCTCGACCCAGATGATCAGCGGCGCGCCTGCCGGCGCTATCCCGGCCGGAGTCGGTGCCCAGGTTGCGCAGTGTCCCGGCGGCACCCTGACGCCCCATGGGCCGATCTCCATCAACACCGACGCCGACTGGTCGGCCGCCCATGGGGTCACGAGCGGGAACGGCAGTCAGAACGCTCCCTACGTGATCAAATGCCTCTCCATCACCGCAGCCGACAGCGTGACCCTGGCCGGGATTGACGTGGCGCCCGCGGCTGCCAATGTGTCCTACACCATCAGCAATGTGCGGGTCACCGAGCCCTCAACGGCGAGCTTCGGCATTCAGCTAGCGGGATCGTCGTCGGGTGTCGCCACATTGGCGAACGACTCCATCTCCGGCCCCGGTACCAGTAATGGGATGACTGGGATCAACGCGTCATTAGGCACCCTGGCCATCACGCAGAACCTGGTCTCGAACACACGTATCGGCATCACGGCCACAGGCGCCGCCGGTCAACCGTCGCTTCTGAATCTGAATGGAAACTACGGAACCAACGCCGGCACGCAGTGCGAGAAGGTCACCAACGGCACGTCGTCGGGCGACTCGTGCGTCGGGAACAGCGCAACCGGCTTCGACCTTACCGCTGCGAAGGCCACGTCGGATACCGCCAACGACAACGGCGGAATCGGTTTCTTGTCGAATAACGACGTCAAGGTGACGGCCAGCACGGCGGACGGAAACGCCACCGGCATTTCATTCAACGGCAACTTCAATGTCGCGCTGAACAACACGGTCGAGAATAACAATGGTGTGGGCATCGATCTGTCGAGCTCCGACGGGGGGACCGTCCAGAACAACACGATCGAGCACAACGGTGCGGTCGGAATCTCCGACAATCCCACCAACGGCTCCGGCTCAGTCGTCTACGGCAACTCCATCATCGGCAACCACGTCGGCCACAACCCCTATGGCATCATCTTCTTCGGCCCGGCGCCGGGCAACCTGGTGCAGGGCACCGACTGGACCGACGGCGCCCAGTCGATCGCCGACCTCTCCGACCAGAACACGGTGGTCGATGCCGGCTCGACCAAACATGCCGCGGCCGGCCAGACGGTGCTCCTGAGTGACTGGGTGGCCCGGGTCACCCTCGGTCCGGACAACACGGTGTCCTCGCCGGTCACGGGGACGGTGGGGACGCTGCAGCCGGCCACGGTGACCGGTATCACCTGGGACTTTCCCGACGGACTGGGAGGGACGGTCTGCCCGCGCCAGTCGGTGACCGACCCGAGCAACGGCCACGGGCCTCCGCCGCAAGTCACCTGCAATTACCCCACTGCCGGGGCCTACACGGCCGTGCTGACTGTGACCGGGATGGACCAGGCCGGTCCATTCACACTGACCGACTCGGTGCCGGTACTGATCGCGGCCAAGGTCGCCGGCCCGGCGCCGACTATGTGCGGCGCCTACGGCCCGAGCGGCCTCAGCGCCGGGACGGACTGGGCGAACCTGGGCGGCGACGGCACCGGGCGGACCTTCTGCACCCCCACGTCGGGCATCACCCCCGCCAACGTGAACCAGATGGTGCCCCAATGGCACTTCCCGACGCCTTCCGCGGTGACCGCCTCCCCGGCGGTGTCCACCGTCAACGGCACCAAGATGGTCTTCGACGGGGACTTCAACGGGAACCTCTACGGCCTCAACGCCGGCTCGGGGTTGCAGATCTGGGATACCTGCATTGTCCCGGGCGCCCCGGACCCGGCCCCCCTCTGTGACCCGGCCACCCCGGGCAACACGGCCAACCAGGTCGACTACGGCGCCATCGTCGCTTCCCCGGCCGTGGCCACCGTCGGGGGAACCCAACGGGTGTTCGAGGCCGCGACCTACTACCTCTCCTCGTTGGACGCGGCCACCGGGAAGATCAACTGGACCTTCAACGCGTCCGGTGACTCGGGGGTACCAAACTACGAGATCGAGGGCTCCCCGATGGTAGTCACCGCCCCCCCCACCGTCACCTTCCCCACCGGAGAGCAGCTGGTGTTGTTCTCCATGGACTGCAACGCCTACTGCGCCAAGCCCGGTGGCATGTACGCGCTAGATGCCACGAACGGGCATCTGGTCTGGTTCTTCGACCCGGTCACCGGGGCGAACTTCGTACCGGTCAACGCCACCACCCTGTCTTTCGCCCCGACGGACACCGGGCCTCCGACGGCCGGTGTGGGAGCGTGCGGCGGGGTGTGGGCCTCCCAGACGGTCGACCTCAAGCTCGGCCTGGTCCTGGGTGCTACCGCCGACTGCCCGCAGGAACCGATGAGCAGCCTCTACTTCGAAGCGGTGTTCGCCCTCAATCTGGCCAACGGCAAGCCGGTGTGGCATTACCAGCCGCGGCAGAAGGACGTCGATGACCTCGACTTCGGGGACACCCCAAACCTCTACTCCATCAACTCGGCGAGTGGTCCCGAGGACGTGCTGGGCTTCGGCTCCAAGGACGGCTCCTACACACTGATGGACGCGGCGACCGGGACCGTGTTGTGGAATGACAAGCTGATCCTGGGCGGGGGCGACGGCGGTTTCTTCAACGCCGCCACCGACGGCACCCAGGTGTATCTGACCGCAGGCCCCGGCGCCTTGGGGTCCACCACCGTTTCTGCGGCAGACGACGCCAAGAAAGGCCGGGAGTGGGCCATTGATGCCGCCACCGGCAATGTCAATTGGGTGCAGACCTTGGGCGTCCCGACCTTTGCCCAGCACGCGGTCATCCCCGGGGTGTACTTCCTCTCCTCCTTGGACGGCGCGGTGCACGCCCTGGCTACCAGCACCGGGGCGCCGTTGGCGGTGCTGCCCACCGGTGGTGCCATCTCCTCGGGCTCGGCCGTCGTCGGCAACCAGCTCTTTGTCGGCGCCGGCACCGGCTCCACCTTCAGGGGCGCCGTCGGCACCTGCCTGGATCCGACCGGTCTCACCTGCGCCCAGATCCCCGCGGCCCCGACCCCGATCCCGATCACCGAATACGGCCAGGGGGTCTGGGCCTACTGCCTGGGCAGCGACGCGGTCTGCCAGACCAGCCGAGCCACATCCCTCAAGGAAGCCACGACGCTCACCTACAACGGGGCCACCACCGGCGACTTCGGCGACCCGGCCACCGTTTCGGCCACCGTGACCAGTGCCGCCGCGGTGCCCATTCCGAATGAGAACGTCACCTTCACCATGGCCGCCGAGTCCTGCGTGGGGATATCGGGCGCCAACGGCCAGGCGTCCTGCCAGATCACTCCGGCCGACTCCGCCGGTGCCTACACCGTCTCGACCACCTTCGGGGGTGACACCACGTTCCAGCCGAGCGTAGACACCAAGTCCTTCAGCGTGACCACCGAGCGGGCCACCCTCACCTACACCGGCGCCACGACCGCGACTGACCGCGGCCCAGTCACGCTTTCGGGGGTGCTCGAAGAGGATGGGACGACTCCGATGAAGGGCGAGGCGGTGAACTTCACCCTAGGCACCGGCTCCACGGCGCAATTCTGCGCGGCAGGCACCAACGCCAACGGGGTGGCATCCTGCACGATCTCGTCGGTGAGCCAGCCCGTCGGCCCGGACCCGGTGTCGGCCAGCTACGGAGGGAACAGCTTCCATGCATCGGCCTCGGCCGGCGCGTCGGTGGCCATCGCCCCGGCCTCCAACTCCCCCTCTCCGCCCACCCCCTACGTACCCGGAAAGGGCTACTGGATGGTGGCTTCCGACGGCGGGATCTTCTCCTTCGGCAGTGCCCAGTTCTACGGCTCGATGGGTAACAAGACTCTCAACAAGCCGATGGTGGGGATGGCTCCGACCGCTGCTGGTAAGGGCTACTGGACCGACGCCTCCGACGGCGGCGTCTTCAGTTTCGGTGATGCCCAGTTCCACGGCTCAATGGGTGGTACGACCCTCAACAAGCCAATGGTGGGGATGGCCAGCACCCCGGACGGCGGCGGCTACTGGATGGACGCCTCCGACGGCGGCATATTCTCCTTCGGCAATGCCCAGTTCTACGGCTCCATGGGTAACAAGACCCTCAACGCCCCGATGGTGGGCATGGCCACGTACGCCAAGTAGAGGTGACCAGCGGGGATTGGCCCCGTGATCCACTTCCATGGTTCGGCCGGGGACATCATCCTCAACAATCCCGTGGTGGGAATGGCCGTGACTGGCTGATCGGAGGTGTTTCCCTCGGCGCGTGAGCAAAGCGCTGAGCTATTGTGGTACACGAAGACAGGGAGAAGCTGGACCGGACTGAGCATCTGTTTGTCATCGCGTTGCTCGGTCACTCAGCCCAAGCTTTGAAGCGACCGGGGGGCACATATGCAACCACCGCGTGACTCGATACGGCCACATTGTTGATGAGCCCGAAGTTGCCACAACATTCTGGCGGCAGCGGAGAAGTCGCTGATGCAGATTGAGCTGACTGGCGTCACCAAGATTTACGAACTCGGTGGCGAAACCTTCTACGCCCTGCGCGATGTGAATTTCTCCGTTGACCGGGGAGAGTTCGTCGCCATCATGGGGCCGTCGGGGTCGGGCAAGTCGACGCTGGCCAACATCATCGGAGGCCTTGACCGCCCGGACCAGGGCACCGTGGTCGTCGACGGAGAGCACCTGGCCAAAATGGGCGACGCCGAGCTCAGCCGCTTCCGCAACAAGAAGATCGGCTTCATCTTCCAGGCCTTCAACTTGAAGGGTGACGCTACGGCCCTCGAAAACGTGATGCTGCCGCTCGTCTTTGCCCGCATGCGGCCGGCCGAGCGCAAGGCGAGAGCTACCGAGTGCCTCGGAGTGGTCGGTCTGAGCGACCGCTTGGGCCACCTGCCGAGCCAGCTCTCGGGCGGCCAGCGCCAGCGCGTGGCCATCGCCCGGGCTCTTGCCACTCGGCCCAGCATCGTCATCGCTGATGAGCCCACCGGCAACCTCGACAGTGCGCGCGGCGAGGAGTCGATCACCATGCTCGAGACGCTCAACGCCGAGGGCATCACGGTGATCGTCATCACGCACGATCCCAACGTCGGCCGTCATGCCCGACGCACTTTCGAGGTGCACGACGGCCAACTGAACGAGAAGCCGGCGGCCTGATGCGCTTCACCGACTACTTCGCCCTTGCGCTTCGCAGCCTGCGCCGCTCGCGGCTGCGGTCGGGACTCACGATCTCTGCCATCGTCGTCGGCGCCACCGGGTTGACGATCATGCTCACCTTCGTCACCAGTGTGAAGAACTACGTCGTGAACCAGTTCGTCCAGACCGGGCAGATCCGCCAGATCCAGGTGGCCCAGACCGCGAATCTCACCTACAGCGCAAATGGCAACGCCGGCGGCTTCAACCCGGGGGGCACGGGGCCGCAGCTCACGCCGGCGCTGGAGCTCAAGATCGGCGCGCTCCCGCACGTGACCCGCGTAGCCGCGACGCTCCAGACCGGACAACAGGTGGTCCAGTACCTGGCCTTCGGAGGTCACCAATTGGTGCTCAACGGCTTGTCCGCGTACGAGGCCGACGGCGTCATTGAGCCCACGCTCGTCGCCGGACGCGATCTGGGTCCCCGGGACACCACCAACGTCGTCCTCCTCTCCCAGGACTACGCCGATGCCCTCGGCTTCAAGGGCAGCTACGCCAAGTTGGTCGGCCAAACCGTCGTCCTGCACACCACCCAGGGCTACACCGGCGTCGGCGCCACCCTGCCCAACGTGCTGCCCCCGCAGAACCAGTGCGGCAATGGCGGCGGGGGCGGCGGGGGCGGCGGTTTCAGCAAGGTGTGCGGGCCGACCTCGGGCCTGCCGGCCGCCAACCTGGCGGCCGTGGTCGTGGGTGTGGTGAACGGGTCGTACCAGGGTCAGCAGACGGTCTACGTGCCGCTTCCGTGGGCCATCGGCATCCTCAACCAAGCGCAGCCCCAGAACGTGCACTACCAGTTCGGCGGCGGCTGTGGGCCTGGGACCCCGGGGTTCGGCCAGCCCGGACAGGGCCAGCCCGGACAGGGCCAGCCCGGACCGGGCCAGCCCAGCGGCGGGGGCGGCTGTGGACCCGTAGGTGGCCCTCAAATTCTCGGCCCATCGGCGGGTCCTGGCCAGGTGCTCGGCGGGTGGAGGACCGACACGCCCGGGCAGTACCTCTCCAACCAGGGCAATTACCAGTCGTTCCTCGTGAGCGTCGACAACACCAACAACATCGCCCGGGTAGCCAATGCCATCACCCACTTCGGCGTGTCCGCGGCCACTGGGCTCGACGCTCTTAACAAGCAGAAGCAGGGCGCCAACATCGTTGCACTCGTCCTGGGCGCCCTCGGACTCGTGGCGCTCGGCATTGCCGCGCTCGGCGTCATGAACACCATGGTCATGTCCGTGCTCGAGCGCACGCGCGAGATCGGGGTGATGCGGGCGCTCGGGGCTCGGGGATCCACGATCCGAAGGCTCTTCACTTTCGAGGCTGCGGCACTCGGGTTCTTCGGCGGCCTGTTCGGCGTGCTGATCGGCTATGGAATCGTGCTCGTGGCCAAGCCGATCATTGCCAAGACCGTGAACACGGGCTCTGGCCTCCCCAACTTCTCGGTGCCGCTGTGGTTGGTGATCTTGGTCATCGGCGGTACGACGCTGATCGGCATTGTCTCCGGCCTCATCCCGGCGCGACGGGCCGCTCGGCTTGACCCGGTCGAAGCACTTCGTTACGAGTAGCGCGACACAATCTCAGCGCGAGAGTGCGCGCGTCAACCCTCACGCCACGAAGTATTTGGCCTCAGGATGGTGGCAGATGATGGCGTCCGTCGTCTGCTCGGGGTGCAGCTGGAAGCCCTCGCTCACTGTCACGCCGATGCGGTCCCCTCCCAGGAGCTCGACCACCTTGGCGTTGTCGGTGAGGTCCGGGCAGGCGGGGTAGCCCCACGAGTACCGCCCGCCCCGGTAGGTCTGGCGGAACAAGCCGGCCAGGGACGGGCCGTCTTCGTCGACGAAGCCGAGCTCCTGGCGTATCCGATGGTGCCAGTACTCGGCGGTGGCCTCGGCCATCTCGACGCTGAGCCCGTGCAGGAACAGGTAATTCTGGTACTGGTTCTCCGCAAAGAGGCGCGCCGCTTCTTCCGAGGCCCGGGGGCCGATGGTGCAGAGCATGAAGCTGGCGAAATCAGCGTCGGGCGAGCCACCGGGGCGGAAGAAGTCCGCAATGCACAGCCACGGTTCCTTGCGCTGCCGGGGAAATGTGAAGCGCATCCACTCCGATGTCCGTCCTTCGTCCTTCCAGATGATGAGGTCATTGCCCTCGGCATTGGCGGCGAAGTGTCCGTAGGCGACCTGGGGGATGAGCAGGTCGCCCTCCTTGGCCTTGCCGAGCTCCTCGCGCAGGGTCGCCTTGACCCGGTCCTTGAACTCGCCGTCGTTCTCTCCGTTCTCGGGCCGGAAGCCCCACTGGTTGCGGAAGAGTGCCGTCAGGTTCAGGTACTCGGCGATGTCGTCGATCGGGATGCCCTTGGCCACTCGGCTGCCGACGAAGGGTGGGGGGAAGAGCGGGTTGTCCGCCGCCACGGCGGCTCGGGCCGGCTGGCCCTCGACCGGGGTGGTGTCCTGGGGCTCGAGCCGGCTGCGCTTGGGCACGTTGCGCTCGGAGATCTCGCGGCCGAATTCCGGGTCTTCCTCACCGCTCTTCTTCAACTCGACCAGGCGGTCCATGGTGCGCAGGCCCTCGAAGGCGTCCCGGCCGTAGAAGAGACGGCCGTCGTAGATTTCCCGCAGGTCGCGCTCGACATAGGTCCGCGTCAGGGCCGCCCCGCCCAGCAGGATCGGGAAGTCGGCCAGGTCGCGCTGGTTGAGCTCGACCAGGTTCTCCCGCATGATGAGGGTCGACTTCACCAGGAGGCCGCTCATGCCGATGGCATCGGCTTTGTGCTCCTCGGCGGCCACGATCATCTCGTTGATGCCGATCTTGATCCCGAGGTTGATCACCTCGTAGCCGTTGTTGGTCAGGATGATGTCGACCAGGTTCTTGCCGATGTCGTGCACGTCGCCCTTGACGGTGGCCAGGATGACGGTGCCCTTGCCTCCCTGGTCGGCTTTCTCCATGAAGGGCTCGAGGAAGGCGACGGCGGCCTTCATGGTCTCGGCCGATTGGAGAACGAAGGGTAGCTGCATCTCGCCGGATGCGAAGCGTTCGCCCACCACCTTCATGCCCTCGAGGAGGAAATCGTTGACGATGGCCAGGGCGCCAACCCCCGAGTCGAGCGCTTCGTTCAGATCACCGTCGAGCCCGTTGCGGTTGCCGTCAATGATGCGCTGGGACAACCGGCGGTCGACGGGCCAGTCGAGGTGCTCATCGGCGGCGTTCGAGTTGACCTTGACCCCGTCGAAGAGCGCCAGGAGCTCCTGAAGCGGGTCGTAATCATCGGTGCGGCGGTTGTAGACCAGGTCGAGACTGATCTCCTTGGCCCTTTCCTCAATGCGGGCCAGGGGCACGATCTTCGACGCGTGCACGATGGCGGAGTCCAGCCCGGCCTCCACGCATTCGTGCAGGAACACCGAGTTGAGCACCTGGCGGGCGGCGGGGTTCAGCCCGAACGAGACGTTGGAGAGACCCAGAATGGTGGACACCCCGGGCAGCTCGTGCTTGATGGCGCGGATGCCCTCAATGGTCTCGATCCCGTCCATCCGGCTCTCTTCCATGCCGGTGGAAAGCGGCAGGGCCAGGGGGTCGAAGAGCAGGTCTTCGGGGGCCAGTCCGTAGCGGTTCACCGCGATGTCGCGGATGTTCCGGGCCGAACGCAGCTTCCACTCGGCCGTGCGGGCCTGGCCTTCCTCGTCGATGCAGGTGCAGACCACGGCGGCGCCGAATTCACGGGCCAAGCGGAAGAACGTATCGAGCCGGGTGCCGGGCGCGTCGCCCTCTTCGAGGTTGACCGAATTGAGAATGGGTCGCCCTCCGATCCACTCCAGGGCGGCCCGGACGACCGGGCCCTCGGTCGAGTCGACCATGAGGGGCACGCTGGCCTGGGTAGCGAAGCGGCTGGCCACCTCGGTCATGTCGGATACGCCGTCGGCGCCGGTGTAGTCGACGCAGACGTCGATCAGGTGCGCACCTTCCTTGACCTGGTCGCGGGCCATGGCCACACAGGTGTCCCAGTCGCCTTCGAGCATGGCCT
This sequence comes from Acidimicrobiaceae bacterium, assembly GCA_003169675.1. Lineage (GTDB taxonomy): Bacteria > Actinomycetota > Acidimicrobiia > Acidimicrobiales > RAAP-2 > Bog-473. The sequence goes on along the minus strand of PNAT01000039.1, from coordinate 3,004 downwards.
CGCGGAAGCGCTTGGACCCGTTGGCGTTGGTGCGCTCGCCCACCACGAGGAACGAGGTGTCCTGCTGGAAGGGCACCGAGGTGTAGATGGATGCCGCCGAGGGCTCAATGACCGGCGTCCGGGGCGCCGGCACGGCGTCGGCACAGCGTGCGACCACGGCGGCCAGGTGTTCGGGTGTGGTGCCGCAGCAGCCCCCGATGGCCGAGACACCGAACTCGGTGACGAAGCGGTGGAGGTGGTCGGCCAGCTGATCCGGGGTGAGGTCGTAGTGCATCTTGCCGTCGACCACCGAGGGCAGTCCGGCATTGGGGACGCACGAGATGGGGACCCGGCTGGCCGCGGAGAGGTGGCGGAGCGCCTCGCTCATCTCGACCGGTCCGGTGGCGCAGTTGAGGCCGACCACGTCGACCTGCATGGAGTCCAACACGGTGAGGGCGGCGGCGATCTCGGTGCCGGGCAGCATGCGCCCGGTCAGCTCAATGGTCACCTGGACCTGGAGCGGCACCACCCGGTCGAGGGCGACCATGGCGCGTCGGGCCCCGTTGATGGCCGACTTGGCCGACAGGAGGTCGAAGACCGTCTCAATGAGGAGGAAGTCGACGCCCCCCTCGAGCAGTCCGAGGGCCTGCTCCTCGTAGGCGTCACGCAGGTCGGCGTAGGGGATCTGCCCGAGCGTGGGGAACTTCGTCCCGGGACCCATGCTCCCGGCCACCCAGCGGGGGCGCTGCGGCGTCGAGAACTCGTCGGCCACGGCGCGGGCCAGCTCGGCCCCGGTGCGGCTGAGGGCGCGGGCGCGCTCGGCCAGGCCATACTCGACCAGAACCACCGAGGAGGAGCCGAAGGTCCCGGTCTCGACGACGTCGCACCCCACCTCGTAGAAGGAACGGTGCACCTGGGAGATCAGGTCGGGCCGGGAGTCGATGAGGATCTCGTTGCAGCCTTCGAGCTCGGGGCCACCGAAGTCTTCGGGGCTCAGCCCGAGCAACTGCAGGTTGGTGCCCATGGCGCCGTCGAAGATCACGACCCTCTCCCGCAGCGCCTGGAGGTAGCTGGAGGCGGACGGGTCGAGGCGACCGAGGAGTTCCGGCGAGAGGGGCATGGCTCCTACAGGATACCGGCGGCCACCTTGTCCTCATGAACGGGCCGGTAGCATCCGACCTGGTGAAGCCTCGGATCTATACCAAGACAGGCGATGACGGGACGACCGGCCTCCTCTTCGGCGGCCGGGTGCGCAAGGACTCGAGACCCATAGAGGTCAACGGTGCCGTCGATGAAGCCCAGGCGGCCATCGGCCTGGCCCGGGCGCTGTCGGACCCGGGTTCAGAAGTCAACCAGCGTCTGATCGTCCTGGCCCGGGACCTCTACGTGCTGATGGCCGAAGTCGCCACAGCGCCGGAGAACCGGCACAAGCTGGTGGACGGGAAGACAAAGGTGACCGAGGCGATGGTGGCTGCACTGGAAGGCGGGATCGACGATCTCCTGGCCCGGTTCGACATGCCGAGCGACTTCACCATCCCGGGGGAGAATGGGATGGCGGCCGCCCTTGATTTCGCCCGGACCGTTGTGCGGCGGGCCGAGCGCCTGGCCGTGGCGGAACCGCTGGAGGGGTCCTACGTGGTGGCTTATTTGAACCGCTTGTCCGATCTCCTCTGGGCGATGGCCCGATGGCAGGAGGGTCCCGATCACCCACTCTCGAGGGGCTCGTCCGGCACCCGATGAGGCACCGACGGGAAACCGGCACGGGCGACCGGCACTATCGGATGGAGTGGGGAGAAGGAGCGCCCGGCCTCTCTCTCCCCGGATACTAAACATTTCTGTTTAGTGTTGGCAAGCAAGCATACGAAAGGGATAGACCCGACCGACAGACCCGACCGACACAACGAACGGCGACCTACCAACCCCCCCAGTGGATGCGCCGGCGGATGTCGGGGAGGGCCCGGTCGAGCGATGGGGACCGGTGGTCGCCGCCGTCGGGACGCCCGACCAACACGGCGCAGAAGAGCTGCCACCCATCGGGCACGCCCAACACCCTGGCCAGTGCCTCCTCGCCCCGGAAATTGCCCAGCACGCAGGCCCCCAGTCCGGCGTCTACGGCGCCCAACAGCACCGTCATCACCCCGAAGGCGGCATCGCCGGTCCAGTAGGGCACCGGCCAATGGTCCATCCCGTCACCGAGGCCGACGTCAGCACCCGTGCCAGCCTTGTCGGGCTCGCGGTAGCGGTCCACGTACGAAGCGGCCCTGGAATAGGCGAGCAGCACCACCGGCGCCCGCCGCAGTCCCTCCCAGCGCGGGCTCGACTCTCGCCACGCAGCGTCGGTCGTGGCCTCCCAGTACACAGACGTCTCGTCGGGCCCGGCCAGGGCGACCCAGGCGGTGCCGCCGGTGTTGCCGGCGGTCGGGGAGTGCAAGGCCGCCGCCAGGAGGTGCTCCACGACGGCCCGGTCAACCGGATCGGAGGCGAAACTCCGGACCATGGCCCGGCGCCGGATGGCCTCGTGGAGCTCCATGGGAGCAGTTTTCCAGGCCCAGGGGGGCCTCGGGGAATGTTGACCCCGCTGGTAGTGTTTGACAGTTCGGAAGCGAGTGGACGGCCCGGAGGATCGAAGTGCCCACACCCCGAGAACTGTTGAAGGAAGCCAAGGCAGCCATCCGTGAGGTGGAGCCGACCGACGCCGAGCCGTTGCTGGCCCAGGGGGGCGTCACCTTCCTCGACGTCCGCGAGCCCGACGAGTACGAGCAGGGGGCCATCCCCCACGCCGTGCACCTGCCCCGGGGGCACCTCGAGTTCCAGGTGGAGGGCAAGCTGCCCGACAAGACCGCCCCGGTCATCGTCTACTGCGCCGGCGGGACGCGCTCGGCCTTCGCCGCCAAGACCATGGGCGACCTCGGGTACACCGACGTGAAGTCGCTCGCCGGCGGCTTCAACAAGTGGAAGGACGACGGCCGCCCCTGGGTGGCGCCCCGCACCCTGACCCCGGCCCAGCGCAACCGCTACCAGCGCC
>PNAT01000075.1 GCA_003169675.1 Acidimicrobiaceae bacterium | reverse complement strand
TCGGCCGAGCTGATGACGTCGTACGGCGGGGCCATGACCTGGCCGATGAGCGAGGCCTCGGGCTGGTAGCGCAGCCCGCGGAATGGTTCGAATCTGGTCATTGGTCCACTCTGGCACAACGGCCATGGGGCGAATGACCCTCTCCCGTAGACTCGGGAGGTGGATGATGACGAAGGTCTGGACCGGGTGCTCACCGCCCCCAACGTCATCACCCTGCTCCGGCTCCTCTGTATCCCCGTCTTCTTGTTGTTGCTGTTCGCCTGGCACCACCAGACGTGGGCCGCCATCCTGCTAGCCACCCTCGGGGCCACCGACTGGGTTGATGGTTTCGTGGCCCGCCGCTACCACCAGGTCTCCACCCTCGGCAAGGTGCTCGACCCGACGGCGGACCGCCTCCTGGTCGGTGCCGCGGTCATCGCGGTGGTCGTGCATCGCGCCGTGCCCCTGTGGTTCGGGATCGCCACCTTGACCCGCGAGGTCCTGGTCTCGGTGATGGTGGTCCTGCTGGCCGCTCTGGGGGCCGCCCGCATTGACGTGTTGTGGGTGGGCAAGGCGGGTACGTTCGCCCTGATGTTCGCGTACCCGGCCTTCCTGCTCTCCTACGGCACCGCCACCTGGCAGGGACCGGTCCGGGTGATTGCCTGGGTCACCGGGCTGATCGGCCTGGCCTTGGCCTGGACGGCGGCGGGGAGTTACGTGGCCCCCGCCCGTACGGCGTTTCGTGAAGGGCGGGCGGCCCGCCGGAGCGTCGTATGAAAGCCGTCATCATGGCCGGCGGCGAAGGCACCCGCCTGCGCCCTCAGACCTCCAACCTGCCCAAGCCGATGCTGCCCCTGGTCGGCCGGCCGATGATGGAGCACATCATCTCGCTGCTGCGCCGCCATGGCATCACCGACATCGTGGTCACGGTGGCCTTCCTCCCCAACGCCATCCGGAGCTACTTCGGTGACGGCAGTGAACTCGGCGTGCGCATGGTCTACGCCACCGAGGAGATACCCCTTGGCACTGCCGGTTCGGTGCGCAACGCCAGCGCGGAGTTGAACGAGAGGTTCCTCGTCATCTCCGGCGATGTCCTGACCGACATCGACTTGACGTCCGTTATCGCGTTCCATGATAAGCACGAGGCCCTGGCGACCGTCGCCCTGTGCGCGGTGGAGAATCCGCTCGAGTTCGGCATCGTCATCACCCGCGAGGACGGGAGCATCGAACGTTTCCTGGAGAAGCCGGGCTGGGGACAGGTATTCAGTGACACCATCAATACCGGAATCTACGTGCTCGAGCCACGGATCTTCGATGCCATCCCCGAAGGGCGCTCGGTCGATTTCTCCACCGAAGTGTTCCCCGCCGTCCTCGACGCCGGGGACCCCTTGTTCGGCTACGTGGCCGACGGGTACTGGGAGGACATCGGCACCACGGCGGCCTACCTGAAGGCACATCAAGACATCCTCGAGGGCAAGGTCGAGGTCGACGTGTCCGGGTTCGAGCTCCGACCTGGGTTGTGGGTGGGCAAGGGCTCGTCCATCGACCCCTCGGCCCGCATTGACGCCCCCTCCTTCATCGGTGAGAACTGCACCGTCGATCGGGACGTTGTCCTGGGCGCTTACACCACCATTGGGGCCAACACCCAGGTGGCCGAGCGGGCCGAGATCCAGCACTCTGTCGTCGGGGAGAACGCCTACCTGGGGCCGGGGGCGCACATTGAGGGGGCCGTGCTCGGCCGGGCCTGTGACCTGAGAACAGGAGCGCGCTGCGAACCGGGCTCGGTGGTGGGGGAGGGGTGCCTCATCGGCGCCCATGCCGAGGTGCGGGGCGGCGTGAAGATCTACCCGTACAAGGTGGTGGAGGCGGGGGCGCAGGTCAACTCCTCCATCGTGTGGGAGTCCGGAGGCGCCCGCACCCTCTTCGGGCGAGAAGGCGTGCAGGGCATCGCCAACATCGACGTCAGCCCCGAACTGGCGGTCCGGCTGGCCAAGGCCTGGGCCTCACAATTCGAGAAGGACTCGTTCATCACGACCTCGCGCGACACCAGCCGGGCGGCGCGGGTGCTCAAGCGGGCCCTCATGGTGGGGTGCAACTCCGTCGGGGTCAACGTGACCGACCTGGAGGTGGCCACCATCCCGGTGACCCGCCACCACATCCGCTCCCGTGGCAATCAAGCCGGCCTGACCGTGCGCCTGAGCCCGCACAACCCGCAGGAAGTAGCCATCCGTTTCTTCGACGAGCGCGGCATCGATCTCTCCGAGAATGAGCAGCGCCGGGTGGAGCGGATGTACCACCGCGAGGAGTTCAGGCGTGTCACGGCTGGGGACATCGGTGACATCGACTTCTCGCCCCGGGCTATCGAGAACTACACGGCCAGTTTGGTCGACGCCTTCAATCTGCGCCGCGAGGACGGGCACCAATTGAAGCTCGTGTTGGACCTCTCGTTCGGCGCGGCCAACTTCGTCATGCCCAATCTCCTCTCCAAGGTGGGGGCCGACGTGTTGAGCATCAATCCCTATGCGCAGACGCCGGG
>PNAT01000171.1 GCA_003169675.1 Acidimicrobiaceae bacterium | reverse complement strand
TGATCTCGTGGAACACCATCCGCTTGATCGGCACGGTGGGCGAGAGCACTTCGAGGAGGTGCCAGGCGATGGACTCGCCCTCGCGGTCCTCGTCCGTAGCGAGATACAGCTCGTCGGCCCCCTTGAGCAACTTCTTCAAGTTGGCCACCACCGACTTCTTCGAGGCTGACACCACGTAGAGCGGCTTGAAGCCGTTGTCGACGTCAACCCCAAGGCGGGCCCACCCCTCGCCCTTGTACGCCGGCGGAACCTCATCGGCGCCTCGGGGCAGGTCCCGGATGTGGCCGACCGAGGAATCGACGATGAAGTCCGGTCCGAGAATTCCCCGGATCGTCTTGGCCTTGGCGGGCGACTCGACGATGACGAGTGCCTTACCCATGGCGCGGCCCGTCGAGCGGAATGTGAGGGGTCATTTCGAGGGCCATGGTCACGCAAGGTTGAAGGTCCGGCACCGACCTGTCAAGGGCGGGGGGTGCCATGAGGGCTTCGAACAGAGCGTCATTTAGGGCTCTGACCAGGTTATTCAGAGGCTGCCGCAGCGGGCACGGCGGGAGCGGTAGCGGTGGCGTCGGCACCCATGTCCTCGGTGGCCCGCTTGGAAAAGGCCAGGGCGCCGATCAGGATGACCACCGACACACCGGCGATGCCGAGCCGCTCACCGGTGTGGTGCCGCAGGGAGATGACGGCGGGCAGGATCAGCAGTGAGACCAGGTTCATCACCTTGATCATCGGGTTGAGGGCCGGACCGGCCGTGTCCTTGAACGGGTCGCCCACTGTGTCACCTATGACAGCGGCCTTGTGGGCGTCCGAGCCCTTGCCACCCTCGTTGCCGTCCTCAATGTATTTCTTGGCGTTGTCCCACGCCCCTCCCGAATTGGAGAGCGTGTTGGCCATGAGCTGCCCGGTCAGGATGGCGCCGGCCAGGAAGGCGCCCAGCGCCAGGTAGTTGATGCCGAAGCCGACGATGACCGGCGTCAGGATGGCCAGCAGGGCCGGTGTGGCCAGTTCACGCTGCGCCGCCGCGGTGCAGATGGAGATGACCCGCCCGTACTCCGGCTTCTCGGTGTAGTCCATGATCCCGGGGTGCTCGCGGAATTGGCGCCGCACCTCGAGCACGACGGTCCCAGCCGAGCGGCCGACGGCTCGGATGGCCAGCGACGAGAACAGGAACGCGATCGACCCGCCGATGAGCAGGCCGATGAACGTGGTCGGGTTGGCCACGTTGATCTGGGTGGCCACCAGGCTGAAGAGCTTGGAGCCCGTCTGATGCAGGTTCAGTTGGGAGCCGATGGTCTCGATGAAGGATGCGAAGAGGGCCACGGCGGCGATCACGGCCGAACCGATGGCCACACCCTTGGTGATGGCCTTGGTGGTGTTGCCGACGGCATCGAGACTGACCATGATCCGTTCGGCCTCTCCGGTGAACTCGCCTGACATTTCGGCGATGCCGGCCGCATTGTCGGAGACCGGCCCGAAGCTGTCCTCGGAGACCACCATGCCCGCCGTGGCCAGCAGCCCGATGCCGATCAGGGCGACCAGGTAGAAGGTGAGCTCAATGTTGCCGTCGCCCAGCCCGATGGCCACACCGATGGCGATGGCGATGGCGATGATGGCGTAAACCGACGACTCCAGTCCGATGGAGATGCCCGAGAGCACCGTGGTGGCCGGGCCAGTTCGGGCCGAGGCGGCGATCTCCTTGACCGGGCTGCGCTCGGTGGAGGTGAACTGCTCGGTGATCTGGCTGGCCACCAGCGAGAGGATCACCCCGGTCAGCACGGCGTAGAAGACCTTGAGGTCGTGCACGTAGTACTTGGCCACCGCGAAGGCGCCCGCCACGGTCAGAAGAGCGGCCAACCAGAAGCCGCGGTTGATGGCGGACAGCGCATTGCGGTCCTTGGCCCGGGCCTTGACCACCATGACCCCGATGACGGAGGCGAAGATCCCGATGGCCGGGACGATCAGCGGGTACAGGACGGCCGGGGTGGGGTTGTGCCCGATGGCCTTGAAGGCCGAGAAGCCCAGGATGAGCGAGGAGATGATGGTGATCTCGTAGGACTCGAAGAGGTCGGCCGCCATNNCCGACGTTGTCACCGACGTTGTCGGCGATGGTGGCCGCATTCCGGGGGTCGTCCTCTGGGATGCCCGCTTCGACCTTTCCCACCAGGTCGGCGCCGACATCGGCCGCCTTGGTGAAGATGCCGCCGCCGACACGCATGAAGAGGGCCAGCAGCGAGGCGCCGAAGGCGAAGCCGATCAATACGGCCGTGGCTGAGTTCTGGAAGATGAGGACGATGCCGGTGGCACCGACCAGTCCCAGGCCCACACACAGCATGCCGGTCACGGCGCCGGTACGGAACGCCACCCGCAGGGCTCCGGCCATGCCGCCACCCTGCGAGGCGGCGGCAGCGGTGCGGACGTTGCCCCGGACAGCGATGCTCATGCCGATGAACCCGGTCAGACCGGAGAAGGCCGCCCCGAAGAGGAAGCAGATGACGCGGTACATGCCGTCCTGCTGGAACGTCAGCGCGATCCCGCCTCCAGGCTTGACGACCTTGGTGGCGGTGAAGAAGATCAGGATGGCCAGCGGGACGATGATCATGGCGATGGCCCGGAACTGGCGACCCAGGAATGCCTCGGCTCCTTCCTGCACCGCCAGGGCGATTTCCTTCATCTTCGGGGTGCCCTGATCGGCCGCCAGGACGTTGCGGGCCAGGAGCAGGCCGGCGATGATCCCGACCACGCCGGCCGCCAGGCAGACATACAGCCAGGTCTTGTCCGTTCCTCGAAGGGCGAAGTTCTGGTAGTTGCCCTCGGAGGCGAGGAGATTGATCATTCCTGGTGTGCCCTTTCTCTGTCAGTACGTATCGATCCGTGGGCCCCGGCGCCCGTGTCCTCTTGCTTCATTGCGGCAGCATCGACCACCGACCGCGGCAACGGTGGATGTCCTCGTCCCGGACGGGGCCGGAGGTGCGACTGAGGCAGCGCACCCGACGGTAGGCCGGGGTGGACGTTAGCGACTGGCGACAGGAGGGGCAAGCACACTGGCCTCACGGTCAGTCGTCCGCCGCGTCCTGCCGCGCCCCCTGCACCAATTCGAACGAAGGGTTGAGCATGGCCGGGCGGCGCCCCCAGTCCCCGACCATTCCCTCGGCCACCACTCGGGCGCCGGGCTCAATCCCGGCAATCTTCGGCCGCCCCTGGAAGACCAGGAGCAGGCCACCGGTGCCGTCACTGAGTACACATTCGAGGTTGGCTGCCCCGGCCCTGGGCTGCACCCGCACCGACTTGACCCGGCCGGCCACCTTGACCCTCTGGCGCTGCCGGACCTCCGAGATCGGGGTGGTGGCACCGGCCCGCTGGGCCAGGATGTCATCGGCTGCCAGCTTCGCCGACGGCCGCCGCGGTGCGTCCTTGCGCCCGCCACGGTCGGCCCGGTCGCCCCCGTGGTGACTCTCGGGGTCAGCCCGTGGCGCACCTCCCCCGGCCGCTCCACCTGATGTCCCATCTCCGACCGTGCGGCTGAGCCGTGCCTCCTGCACCGATTGGCCGTAGGAGCGTACGTGCTCGCCATACCTTCCCGCGAGGTTGAACGGGATGATGGTGGCGCTCACGTGGGGCACCTGGCTCAGCACATCGGCGATCTTGTCGGCCGTGCGGTCGTGCAGGAAGCGCTGCCATACCCGGGCGTAGCCGCGGCGGGGCAGCAGGACGGTGCATTCGGTGTCGCCGTCCAGGGTGGCGTCGGCCACCAGCTCAATGGCCGCCCGGCCCAGGCGCCGGTCCGGGCACTCGATGATGTCGAGGGGCAGGCGGGCCGAGACCAGCCGGCCCCACTCCTCCTCCAATTCATGGGCCTTGGCCGAGTCGATGTCGAAGTGCGCCGCCCTGATGTCGTCGGGCGTGAGGGTGCGGGCGTACTGGATGGCCCGGGCGGTGGCCATGTCGAGGTTGTCGACCAGGATCACCACGACGTGGTGCCGCAAGATGGGTTCCTCCGAAGCCTGCAGGACACCCGTTTCGAGCATGTCGGACTCTCTCTCGTACTGGCGGTGCAGGCGGATCAGCCCCAGATAGAGCAACGGGCCGACGATCACGACGACCCAGGCCCCCTCCTTGAACTTCGCCACGGCGAAGATCAGCACCACACTGAAGGTGAGCGTGGCCGCGAACCCATTGACCCCCACGCTGCGCCGCCAATGGGCGCCCCGGTCGGTCAGGTGGTGCTTCACCATGCCCGCGCCCGCCATGGTGAACCCGGTGAACACGCCGATGGCGTAGAGCGACACCAGACCGTTGACCGACGCCTTGAAGACGACGATGAGCGCCAGGGCCACACCGGTCAGCACCAGGATCCCGTTGGAGAAAGCCAACCGGTGGCCCCGGCGGGTCAGCTGGCGGGGCAGGAAGCGGTCGCCCGCCACGAAGCTGGCCAGGAAGGGGAAGCCGTTGAAGCTGGTATTGCCTCCGGTGTAGAGGACGAGCACCGTGGCCAGCTGCACCACGAAGTACATGGTGTGCCCGAAGGCGCTGCTGCCCAGAATCGCCTTGACCTCCTGCGACACCACGGTCGGCGTCCCGCTGTCAAACGGGATGGCGTGGGTCCACCGGGCCAGCAGAGTGGTGCCGAGCACCAGGAAGCCGAGGATCGAGCTCATGATCACCAGCGTCTGGCGGGCGTTGCGCGCCGTCGGCTGGCGGAAGCTCCCCACCCCGTTGGAGATGGCTTCGAGGCCGGTGAGCGATGAGCCACCGTTGGCAAAGGAACGCAGGAGCGTGATGAAGGCCAGACCCATCAGCCATCCACTCCCGGGCGTTCCCAACTTCCCGTGAAAGAGCAAATGCCTCGCCGGGAGTGGGATGTAGTGCAGGTGCCCCTGCGCCGCCTTCACGTAGCCGAGCACCACGATCAGGCCCAGGGCCAGCACGTAGAAGTACATCGGGATGGCGAAGATCTTCCCGGCCTCGCGGATGCCGCGCAGGTTGCCGTAGAGGAGAATGAGCACCACGCCGATGGTGACGGCCACGGTCCGGGACGTCGGGGCCAGGGCGGGCACGGCGCTGCTCAGGGCGGCTGTCCCGGCTGCAGCCTGCACGGCTACGGTCACCGTGTAGTCGATGAGCAGGGCCACGGCGGCGATCTGGGCGATCTTCGGGCCGAAGTTGTCCCGGGCCACCACGTAGGCGCCGCCCGCCTTGGTGTAGAGCTGAATGACCTCCAGATAGGACAAGGTCACGAAGAAGAGGACGCCGAGGATGGCCAGGGTGATCGGCACCACCATGGAGAAGGCGGCCAGCCCGATGTAGGGCACCATCTGGGTCAGCATCTCCTCGGTGCCGTAGGCCGATGACGAGATGCAGTCGGGAGCGAGCACTCCGAGCGCCGTCGGCCGGCCCAACCGTTCCGAGCTGAGCTGCTCGGTGACCAGCGGGTGGCCGAGCAGTTTGTTCTTCAACCGGTACCGGCGGGTCTCGGGGATGCTCTCGGCGGCCACTCCGACCCGCGGGAACGTGGAGCGGGGGGTCGCGTCGGGCACCACGGACGCAGCGTACGAGGAAATGGCGCCTCGCTCGGGAACTCCCTTTGCACGGAGAGGCGCTGCGTGTTGTGCTGTGGCATGCACGTGATCGTCGTCGGGTGTGGTCGGGTCGGGTCGGGCCTGGCCATCTCGCTGACCGCCGAGGGCCATTCGGTGGCCGTCATGGACAAGTCGGCCAAGGCCTTCCGCCGCCTCAAGGACTGGGACGGGCCCCGCATCGTCGGCTCCGGCTTCGACCGTGACGACCTCGAGAAGGCAGGGGCGAACGGGGCTGACGCCCTGGCCGCGGTGACCAGCGGCGACAACACCAACATCCTGACGGTGCGTATCGCCCGGGAGAGCTACCTGATCCCCAATGTGGTGGCCCGGATTTACGACCCCCGACGGGCCGAGATCTACCAGCGCCTGGGCATCCCCACCGTCGCCACCGTGACCTGGACCATCGACCAGGTGCGCCGCCGCCTGCTCCCTAACGTGGACGTGGGTGACTGGTCCGATCCCTCGGGCCGCCTCACCTTGCTCGACCGCTCGCTGCCCGACGCCTGGGCGGGGCGCAGGCTGAGTGAGCTGGATGAGCCGGGCCGACTCAGCCTGGTGGCCGTGACGAGGTCCGGCATCCCCCGGCTCGACGCCCGCCAGCTGGTCGGGCAGGAGGGCGACATCCTGCACCTGGCCGTCATGTCCGATGCCCGCCAGGACCTCGACGCCATTCTCGAAAAAAGGGGCGACCGATGAAGGTGGCCATCGCCGGGGCCGGGAGTGTGGGCACGGCCATCGCCGCCGACCTGCACGCCAACGGGCACGAGGTGCTGGTCTTCGAGCAGGATCCCGATCTGGTCGAGCGCCTGCGGCCCACGCTCGACGTCACCTGGATCGCCGCCGATGCCTGCGAGGTGTCCTCACTCGACGCCGCCGGTCTGGCCGAGGTGGACGTGGTGGTGGCGGCCACCGGTGACGACGAGGACAACCTGGTGATCTCGCTGCTGGCCAAGCAGGAGTTCGCCGTCCCCCGCGTGGTGGCCCGGGTGAACCACCCCAAGAACCAGTGGTTGTTCAACGCGTCCTGGGGGGTCGACGTCTCGGTGAACACGCCGCAACTCCTGACCTCCCTGGTCGAGGAGGCCGTCTCGGTGGGCGCCCTGGTGCGGCTGCTGCAGTTCCAGGGTGGGACGGCCCACCTGGTGGAGATCACCCTGGCCGAGGACTCGCCGGCCAACGGCAAGATCATCCGCGATTTGGCCTTCCCCCGTGAAGGGGTGGTGGTGGCCGTGGTGCGGGTCGGTCGCCTCATCTTCCCCCGGGGCGAGACGATGCTGCAGTCGGGCGACGAGGTGCTCGCACTGGTCACGGCCGAAGCGGAAAGTGCCGTGCACAACCTGTTCATCAGCATGGACCCCGGGTAGCCCCAGGTCAGCGGGGCCAAAGGTTCACCGGCCGTCCACCGAATCGTCACGAACGGTCATGGGCCGCCTCTGGTCCCTCGTAGCATGGGGGCATGGAGGCCGCATTCTTCGACCTGGACAAGACGGTGATCGACCGCGCCTCCATCGCCGCCTTCGGCCGGCCCTTCATGAAGGGCGGGCTCATCAACCGGAGGGTGGTGGCTCGGGCCGCCATCTCGCAGCTCATCTACCTGTACTTCGGGGCCGACGAGGAGCGCCTGGTCCGGGTGCGCGAGTCCATGCTGGCCATGACCAAGGGGTGGGACCGGGCCCAGGTGCGCCAGATCGTGCGCGAGACGCTGCTGGCGACCATTGAGCCCATCATGTACGCCGAGGCGCTCGAACTCATGGAGCTGCACCGGGCGGCGGGCCACCGAGTCTACCTGGTGTCGGCCTCCCCGGAGGAGATCGTGCTCCCCCTCACCGACATGCTGGGCGTCGACGGGGCCATCTGCTCACGGGGCGAGGTCGACGAGGAGGACCGCTACACCGGCCGCATGGCCTTCTACGCCTACGGGGAGGAGAAGGCCACCGCCATGCGTGAGCTGGCCGAGCGCACCGGCATCGACCTGGCGGCGAGTTCCGCCTACTCGGACTCGGCCACCGATCTGCCCATGCTCGAGGCCGTGGGCCGCCCGGTGGCGGTCAACGCCGACCGCGCCCTGGCCAAGGTGGCCCGTGAGCGTGGGTGGGAGATGCGGACCTTCACCAAACCGATCCGCCTGCGCGACCGAGTGGGACGCTCGACGCCGGTGGTGACGACCAGCCTGGCCGTGGCCGGGGCGGCGCTCATCTTGTGGAGGCGGGGCGTGCGGGCCCGCCACGTGCCCGGAGGGCGCGCCGCAGCCTGAGCTGAGGCGGGTCAGGCGTCCTGGAGCCGCCGGGCGGCGACGAAACCGAGTCCGAAAATCACGGCCAGGAACAGGAGCTTCTTCATGGCCCGTGATCCTACCTGGTGAACCTAGACGGTCAGCAGGTCACGCGCGCCGGTGTCCGAGGACGGGTGGCGCAGCTTCGACATGGCCCGGGCCTCGATCTGCCGGATGCGCTCCCGGGTCAGGTTGAAGTGCTCGCCCACCTCTTCCAGCGTCCGCGGCTCACCGCGGTCGAGGCCGAAGCGCAGGCGCAGTATCTCGCGCTCGCGCTCGTCGAGGGGGGAGAGCAGGCGCCCGATCTCGTCGGGCAGCAGGGAGACGGCGGCCACCTCGAAGGGTGACTCGGCGGAGCGGTCCTCGACCACATCGCCCAGCTCGGCGTCGCCGTCCTCCCGGAGCGGCTCGGAGAGGGAGAGCGGCTCGGCCCTAAAACGCAGGGCCTCGACCAGCTTGTCCTCGGGCATCTCGACTTCGATGCCCAGTTCGGCCAGGGTGGCCGGGCGGCCGAGCTTGAGCTCCAGGCGGGCCTGTGCCTTCTGCACCCGGGCCAGGGTGTCGCCGGCGTGGACCGGGAGGCGGATGGTGCGGCCGGTATTGGCGATGCCGCGGGTGATGGCCTGGCGGATNNGTGGCGTAGGTGGAGAACTTGAACCCCTTGCGCCAGTCGAACTTCTCCACGGCGTGCATGAGGCCGAGGTTCCCCTCCTGGATCAGGTCCAGCAGGGGCAGGCCCGAGGCTTGATACTTCTTGGCGATGGACACCACCAGCCGCAGGTTCGATTGGACGAACGTCTGCTGAGCCTGCTCACCCTCGATGACGCAGCGGCGCATCTCGCGCTTCTTGGTCGGTGTGAGGCCCTTGGGCGCCTTGGCCACGTCGCCCTCGGCCGCCCGCCCGGACTCGATGGCCTGGGCCAGCCGCACCTCGTCGTCCTTGGTCAAAAGCGGGTACTGCCCGATGTCTGTCAGGTAGAGCCGTACGAGGTCCTCGTCGTCGCGCTCAATACGTTCCTTGGCCAAGATCTGCCGAACCTTCCTCATTGTGGGCCACGGCAGGAAAACTCCATGCCGGGCAAACCCGCTGCGCATGCAACTCAAGCGCTTTCGGCGCGCCAACGCTGCTTTGACATTGTACCGGGCGCGTCAAGATGCCCGAGCAGCAGGGGAAACGTGCCTGACCCCCGGAAATCACGCAATTGCCAGATTTAAGGTTCTTGCGGATTATGCTCCGAAATTAGCCCACTCGGCCAAACCACCCCCGTCTCACTCCTTCATCAAAGAGGGATTGGCCGCGCCGCACCTCATCCGACCCGGTGCGGCGGCCCTCACCCAGCACTGCCATGACCGGGGCGTCGCTGGCCGGGTTGGCCACGGACAGGTGGTAGCTGTAGGCCCGCACCAGTGGAGGAAGGTACCCCCGCACCAGGCCAATCAACTTCTTGAACCCGGTGCCGGCGTCCAGCGTATGGAGGTGGCTCGTCAGGGCACTGGCTGGAGGGACCACCAGTGCGTCCCGATCCACGCCAGCCCGCACGGGGAGGCGATCGTTCCAGCGGGCCGCCAGGTCGGCATGCTGCAGGGAGGAGGCGGCGAAGAAGACCCGGAATTCCGCATCCCAGGGGCTGTCGCTCTCGGCGGCCCCGGCCCATTGTCCGGTGACCTCGAAGAGGTACCGCTCGACCCAGCAGTAGCCACCGACTCGTTCGGCCAGCTCACCGATGGTCCCCCAATCGGATGTCATGCGTTCAGGCACGTCCCGGCTCCTCGGCGGCCATCGTCTCTCCGGCCGCAGAGCGGTAGCGGTTGGTGATCGGCATGCGGCGGTCCTTGCCGAAGGCTTTGGTCGTGATGCGCACACCGGGTGGCATCTGGCGGCGCTTGTACTCGGCGCCGTCGACCAGCCGCACAACCTGGTCGACCACGGCCGGATCGAAGCCGTCCGCCACCAGGTCTGCCGCCGTGCGGTCGCCCTCCACGTAGCCCTCGAGCACCGGGTCGAGCTGCTCGTAGGGGGGCAGGGACTGGTCATCGCGCTGGTCGGGACGGAGTTCGGCCGAGGGAGGCTTGTCGAGCACACTGTCGGGAATCGGCCCGGGCAGCCCTTCCAGCACCGCCTGGGTGTTGCGGTAGCGGCAGAGGTCGTAGACCAGCGTCTTGGGCACGTCCTTGATCACGGCGAACCCGCCGGCCGAGTCGCCGTAGAGCGTGGAGTAGCCGGTGGCCATCTCGCTCTTGTTGCCGGTGGTGAGCACGATCCATCCCTTGGCGTTGGACACGCCCATGAGCAGCACCCCGCGCAGGCGGGACTGCAGGTTCTCGTCGGTCAGCCCGAAGGGCTCGCGCCCAAGCACCCCGGCCAGCATGGAGGTGAAGGCGACGTGGGCCTCCTCAATGGGCACCACCCGCAACTCAATCCCCAGGCGCTCGGCCAGGACCCCGGCGTCGTGGCGTGACCCCTCGCTGGAGTAGCGCGAGGGCATTGAGATGCCGTGCACCCGCTGGGGGCCGAGCGCGTCGGCGGCGATGGTGGCCACCAGCGACGAGTCGACGCCACCCGAGAGGCCGATCACGGCGCCAGTGAACCCGTTCTTCCCGAGGTAGTCCCGGGTCCCGAGCACCAGGGCCCGATACACCTCGGCGTGATCGGAGAGCGCCGGTCTGAGCGCCGGTCGGTTCAGGGGCGCCCGCTCGGGTGCCTCTGATGGTGTGGCCACCACCCGGGGCAGGAGCGCCCTCACCGGGTGCCGCCGGTGCGCGCCGATGGGGATGTCCACCACAACCAGGTCGGTGGCGAACTGCGCACCCGACGCCAGCAGGGTGCCGTCGGCGGCGACGATCTGCGAGTCGCCGTCGAAGACGAGCTCATCCTGGCCGCCCACCTGGTTCACGTAGGCGATCGCACAGTCGGCCTCGGCCACCCGCTCGGACAGCATGGCCAGCCGCTCGGCCCGGCGCCCCCGGTGGTAGGGCGAGGCGTTGAGGTTGACCACCACGTCGGCCCCGGCCCGGCCCTGCTGGGCCACCGGCCCGCCGGGGAACCACACGTCCTCGCAGACCGAGATGCCCACCTGGGCCCCGGCCACACCGAAGAGCGTCGGCTGCTCGTCACTCGGGGTGAACCACCGCTGCTCGTCAAAGACCCCGTAGTTGGGCAGCAGGTGCTTGCGGTACATACCGACCACCCGCCCGCCGGCGCAAAGGGCCGCCGCATTGGACAGGCCCCTCCCCCCGTCACTGCTGCGCAGGGGCGCCACGTACCCGACGACTATGGCGCACCGCCCGGTGGCGGCCGCCACCTTCTCCAGCGCCGCCACGTTGTCCGCCACGAAGCCGGGCTTGAGCAGGAGGTCCTCGGGCGGGTAGCCCGGGATGGCCAGCTCAGGTACGACGCAGACGTCGGCCCCGGCTGATTCGGCGGCCGAGAGGGCGCCCAGGATGCGGTCGACGTTCCCCGGCAAATCGCCCACCACGGTGTTGAGCTGCGCGGCGGCCAGGCGCAGGTACGACATGCCCGCAGCCTAACGGCCAGGATCTTTGCCCCGGAAAGCGGGGCCGGGCCGCTAACTCGCTCCCGTGCCGCTCACCGCCGACGTGCACGGCCTGTCCAGCCGGGTGCCTTCACTGCTCGTCTACATCTTGAGCTTCATTGTCATCGGCATCTACTGGAACAACCACCATCACCTGTTGCGGGCGACCGGGCACATGAGCTCCGTGGTGATGTGGACGAACATGCATTTGCTGCTCTGGCTCTCGCTCATCCCCTTCGCCACCAGCTGGGTGGGCACGGCGCACGGGCCTCGGCCGTGGGCGGGGACTTCAAGGGGACCATGTCCCCGATCATTTACGCGACGGGCGTGGGGTTGCCCTTCGTGAGCCCGTACCTGGCCTATGCCTGCTACCCCGCTGTGGCGCTGATCTGGTTGATCCCGGACCGGCGGTTGACCAGGAGCTCTGGGGCCTCGACACGGTCTGCGTGATGCCATGCCGCCACGCGGCCACGCGGCCACGCGGCCACGAGACAGTCACCTGCCTGAAACTGAAGTCTTGTGGCAGGTCGCGGACCACTCTGGGAACCGACGGCGCGAGCCAATCGACCCCTGGATTTCTGAGGGTGCCTCAGCACCTGCGAAACTTGTCCGGTGCAGAGCCAACGTGACTACGTGCTCCGGACCGTGGAGGAACGCGGCATCCGCTTCGTCCAGCTGTGGTTCACCGATGTCCTAGGGACCCCCAAGGGGTTCAACATCACGTCGGCGGAGTTGGAGAATGCCCTCGATGAAGGGATGACCTTCGACGGCTCCGCCATCGACGGGTTCAGCCGGGTGCAGGAGGCCGACGTCCTGGCCCGACCCGACCCCAAGACCTTCCAGATGCTCCCGTGGCACGACGACGATTCGGCCGTGGCCCGCGTCTTCTGCGACATCGCCAACCTGGACGGCACCCCGTTCGAGGGCGACCCCCGCCACGCATTGCGCCGCACCCTGGAACGGGCCCGCTCCGCCGGCTATACCTTCTTCGCCGCCCCCGAGGTGGAGTACTTCTACTTCGCCGATGCCGACCCTGTGCGTGGCCCGGTGACACTCGACTCGGGCTCCTATTTCGATCTGAGTGTGGCCGACCTGACCAGCGACCTGCGCCGGCGCTCCGTGCTCATGCTGGAGGAGATGGGGATCCCGGTCGAACACACCCAGCACGAGGACGCCCGCAGCCAGCATGAGATCGACCTGCGCTACACCGACGCGCTGACCATGGCCGACACCGTGATGACGACTCGGATGGTGATCAAGGAGATGGCCCGGCGGGAGGGGGTCTTCGCCAGCTTCATGCCCAAGCCGCTGGGCGGCGTGCAGGGTTCGGGCATGCACACCCACATCTCACTGTGGGAGGGCGAGACGAACGCCTTCATCGACGCCAGCGACGAATACGGGCTCTCCGAGGTGGCACGCCAATTCATCGCCGGCCTGCTGTACCACGCCCGTGAGATCACGGCGGTGACCAACCAGTGGGTGAACTCCTACAAGCGCCTCATCGGCGGGTACGAGGCACCCGTCCATGTCAGCTGGGCCCGCAACAACCGGTCGGCCCTGGTGCGCGTGCCGGTGGTCAAGCACGGCAAGCCCGATTCAACCCGCCTGGAGTACCGGGCGCCCGACAGCGCCTGTAATCCCTATCTGGCCTTCGCGGTCATCCTGGCGGCCGGACTGCGCGGCATCACCGAGGGCTACCCGCTGCCGCCAGAGGCCTCGGCCAACCTCTTCACCCTGACCGGTAAGGAGTTGGCCGCCAAGGGGATTCAGTCGCTGCCGCCGAGCCTGCACGACGCCGTCAACGAGATGGAGGGCTCCGAGCTGCTGGCCGACACGCTGGGCGACCACGTCTTCGAGTGGTTCATCCGCAACAAGCGGGCCGAGTGGGACGCCTACCAGGCCCAGGTGACTCAGTTCGAGCTCGACCGCTACCTGCCGCTCCTGTGACGCCGCACTGATGGATCCCCTGCTCTGCTTCCCTGCCGATCTGCCCGCCGACGTGACGCTGGCATTGCAGGGCGCCGGGCTCGGGCACCATGGGGTCTCCGGGACCGATGAAGTCCCCCATGCCGGCACCGAGGGTCGATCCGAGGGCTGGTCAGGCGTCCTGGTGGTGGCCGGTCAGGACATGACGGCCGCCGTGGCCTTCTGCCGGCACGTGCGCATGCGCGAGGTGCCGCTGAGCCCCCTACTGCTGGCCATCGGGGCCGGCCAGGTCAACGAGCTCCTGCTGCGCGACGACCTCTACGACGACTTCTGCGTCCTGCCCGCCCGACCCGAGGAACTGGTGGCCCGGCTGCAGCACCTCTTCTGGCGCACCGGCCAGAGCATGCGGCCAGACATCATTGAGTACGGCCCGCTGATGCTGAATCTGGAGACGTATCAAGCCGCCGTGGCCGGTCGGGTGCTCGACCTCACCTACATGGAGTACGAGCTGCTGCGTTTCCTGGCCGGCCATCCGGCCAAGGTGTTCACCCGCGAGACCCTGCTCAGCCGGGTCTGGGGGTACGAGTATTACGGCGGGGCGCGCACGGTCGACGTCCACATCCGGCGCCTGCGGGCCAAGCTGGGCGAGGAGCATGCCCACCTGATACAGACCGTCCGCTCCGTCGGGTACCGCTTCGGCCAGGTGGCCTGGCACCCCGGCGTGGCTCAGCGCGGCGGCTCAGGCACCGGAACCGGCACGTAGGCCCAGGCCTCGACCTCGACGCGAGCCTCGAGGGGCAGGGCGGCCACGGCCACGGCCGAGCGGGTGGGCCGGTCGCTGGTGAAGTGCTCGATCCACACCTCGTTCACCCCTGCGAACTCGCCCATGTCGATCAGGAAGAGCGTCGTCTTGACCACGTCGGCCAGCGTGGCCCCGTGCGTGGCCAGCACCGAGGCCAGGTTCTCCAGGGCCTGGCGCAATTCCGGCAACGTACCTCCGGGCACCAGTGCGGCGGCGCCGCTGGCATCGGTGCCCAAGCCGAGCTGCCCCGAGGTGATGACCCAGTCGCCTGCTCGGCGGACGGGGGAGTACGGACCGACGGCTGGACTCATGCCTGCTCCTCTCGCACGGCTGATGGTGGCACGGCTGATGTTGGCACGGTGCCCTCGTGGGCGCGGCCTCCGGTACGGCGGGTGGGCCACCGGGGAGGCCTTCCCTCGGCCATCCAGGCCGCGGCCAATGTGGCCACGAAGACGGCGTCGGACCCGTTGACCGGCCAGGTGTCGTCCTGGTGGATCCGCACCGTCACCTCGGGCATGTCGCGGGCGGCCAGGATGCCGAAGGAGCGGATCGTCAGATCCACCGGCACGCCGTGGTCGTCGAGCGCGATGCCTTCGCTCCACACCAGCCCGAGGGCCTGGTGCACCGCACCGAGCGTGTAGGAGCGCAGGGTCACTTCATCGAGGATCTCGCCGGCCCAGACCTCGACGGCGAGGGTGCGCCGGTCGGACCCGGTTGCCCCGGCGATGGCCACGGTGGCCCTCCCGCCCTCGGGCAACGTCACGTCGGCCCGTCCCGTGCCGGGCTCGGTGAAGGGCGAAGCCACCACGTGGAGCGCAGCCAGGATCTCGGCCCACCCGGCCCCCCGCAGATCGGCACTGACCGGCGGGCCGGTGATGTCCGCCTCCTCAATGGTCATCCCCGGCGCTACGTAGCGGACACGCTCATGCAGCGCTTGCAGGTCCGGTGACCCGGCGGTGCGGCCGACCCTCAGGATGCCGGTCCCATCGGTGCGGAGCCCGAGCGCCAGTGGTGGTCGCTTGGGCCCCAGGCGCACCACGTCCTCGCGCCGCCACAGCACGCGCACCGGGGCACCCGCCTCGTCGGCCAGGGCGCGGGCTTGGGCCGGAACCGGGCTGCGCCGCTTGCCGCCGAAGGCGCCGCCGTTGGCCAGCGATGACGCCGGCGGCGCGTCGGGGTAGCTCCAGCTGGCATCGGGCTCGACATAGGCCGGCTCCACCCACGTCGTCTGCAGAGTGATGGCCCACTCGCCCTCGGGTAGCGGGACGGGATGGGCCAGCGGGATGGTGCTGTTGCGGCCTTGGATCCGCCCTGTTCCCTCCTTGGCGGCTCGCATGTCGCGGGCCGGTGGGGCGAGGGTGTGATTGGCGTCGTCGGCGCCGACGGTTGCACCGAGCTGCACCAGGGCCCCGGCGGGGCACGAGTCGTCGGCAAAGCCCCCACCACCGAGGATCACGTCGGGCCTCGAGCTCTGGAACGCCGGGCCCTCTATCTGGGCCCGCCATGAACCCAGCAGGGGATCGCGCTCGGCGGTGTCACTGGTCGTGGGCTCGGTGAGGCCCAGCGCCCGGCAGCCCGCCTCGACGATGGACTGCCACCCGGTGCAACGGCACAGGTGGGCCCGCAGTGCGGCCTCGATGGCCGGCCGGGTCACCGGGCGATCTCCCGCCTCCAGCGCGGCGAGGCGCATCAAGATGCCCGGGGTGCAGAAGCCGCACTGGCTGGCCCCGGTGGCCATGAAGGCCGCCACCCAACGGTCGCGCCGGTCGTCGGCCCAGCCCTCGAGTGTGGTCACCGAGCGCCCGGCCACCCGACGCACCGGCGTCACGCAGGAGACGCGGGCGGCGCCATCGACCCACACGGTGCAGCACCCGCACTGACCCTGCGGGCTGCAGCCGTCCTTGACCGAACGGCAGTCCAACTCCTCGCGCAGGGCGTCGAGGAGCGTGATCCCGTCAGCGACGGAGACATCCTCGCCGTTGAGGGTGAAGGTGACGGCCGCAGCCGCAGTACTACTCAGCGGCTCGGTGGCTCAGCGACTCAGCTGAAGGAAGATCCGCAGCCGCAGGTGCGGGTGGCGTTGGGGTTCACGATGTGGAACCCGGCACCTTGCAGGCCGTCGCTGAATTCCAGCGTCGAGCCGGTCAGCAGGTCGGCGCTGGCCGCGTCGACCACGACCTTGACCGTGCCGAACTCGCGCACGACATCGTCCGCCATGACCTCGGAGTCGAAGAACATCTCATAGCTGTACCCCGAGCAGCCCCCGGGCTTGACGGCGACACGCAGGGCCAGGGTCTCGCCCTCTTCCTGGGCCAACAGCTCGGCCACTTTGGTGACGGCGGTGTCGCTCAGGGTGACCGGAGCCGGCTTCTTCCCGATATTGACCGACGTGGTCATGATGGTCACTGGAGCCTCCTCGTCGCGCGCCATGGCGGCGGGCCAACCGCGGGACACGGTGCCCCAGGGATGACTCCATGTTACCGGGGTCACCACACGGCGGGCACATCGGGACCCTCCGGACGGAATTCCCCCCCACGCAGGTAGAATTGCTCCATGACCTCTGGGTCGCCCACCAACCCGCCGCTGCCGTCGTCCGGGCGCGAGGACGAGGTCCTCCAATCCCTACGCGCCGTGATCGACCCCGAACTGGGTGACACCATCGTCGACCTCGGCATGGTGCGGTCGATCGCCGTGTCGGAGGGCGACGTGGTGGTCGACGTGGCCCTGACCATCGCCGCCTGCCCGCTGCGCACCCAGATCGAGAAGGACGTCCGGGGCCAGGTGGAGGCGCTGGAATGGGTCAGATCCCTGGAGATCCGCATCGCCGCCATGGACGCCGACGAGCGGGCCGCCGTCATGGCCCGGGCCCGTTGGAAGGCCCGCGAAGACGCCCCCGACACCGCCGTACCGGCCAACGCCCGGATACTGGCCATCGCATCGGGCAAGGGTGGGGTGGGCAAGTCGTCGGTCACCGTGAACCTGGCCGTGGCCCTGGCCCAGAGGGGCCTGACCATCGGCATCCTCGACGCCGACATCTGGGGCTTCTCGGTTCCCCGCCTCCTCGGCATGGAGGGTGACGTCGAGGCACGCCAGGGCAAGATGGTCCCGCTGGAGAAGCCGGTGGGCAGCGGCTTGGTGCGCGTCCTCTCGATGGGCTTCTTGGCCGGCGAGGAGCAAGCCATCATGTGGCGCGGGCTGGTGCTGAACCGGGCCGTCCAGCAATTCCTGCAGGACGCCCACTGGGGCGACATCGACTACCTGCTCATCGACCTGCCGCCGGGGACGGGTGACGTGCAGATGGGGCTGGCCCGCATGCTCCCCCGCACCGAGATGCTGGTGGTCACCACCCCCCCGGTGGCCGCCCAGAAGGTGGCGGCCCGTGCCGCCGACATGGCCCGCAAGGGCTACCTGCGGGTGGCCGGGGTGATCGAGAACATGAGCGACTTCACCTGCGAGCACGGCTCCACGTACGCCCTCTTCGGAACCGGCGGGGGCCAGCGGCTGGCCCGCAGCCTGGGCGTGCCGCTGATCGGATCGATTCCCCTGCATGCCGACCTGGCGGCGGCGGGCGACAGCGGGTTGCCGGTGGCCGCTGGCTCCGGCGAGTTGGCTGGCATCTTCGCCGAGGTGGCCCGGGTGGTGGCCGAAGAGGTGGCCCCGCTGGTGCAGGCCCAGGGCTGCACGGCCCGGCTCATCGAGCGGGTCGAGGCGGCCGTGGCCAGTGGCGAGGCTGGTGGGAGCTCGTCGGGCTGACGCGCCGCCGCGCGAGAGGGCGGTCCCTACCGCGATCCAGTTTCCTTTGGTCCCGCTCAGATGCCGGCACGGGTGAGGGCGTAACTGAAGATTCCGCCAGCGACAGATATGTGGAGCGACAGCGAGTTGCCGCTGCAGGTCCATGTGGTGGCATGGGCGGTCAACGGTTCTGCTGTCGTTATCTGGCCCTTACCGGGAATCGTGTAGGTGGCGGTGACGGCTTGCGACACGGGAGTAGCCACGTAGGAGCCAGATGAACCCGTGGGATTCGGAGGAAGTGTCGTCTTATAGTCCGCGTTGCCCCGGTAGGTATAGCTGAATCCCCCGGGCCCGACGACGGGCGCCGAGCCGTCGTAGTCGACGGCGATCGTTCCCTTGGGGCCGACCGTCCACACGACACCGGCCCCGCCCGACGTCGAGGGTCCGCTCTCGGACGTCACCTTCCACGTGCCGCGGATGCACGAGCACATGGGTGGAGCGCCGGTGACGATGTAGCTGGCGCCTGCCGTGTCGCCGGTCACGGCCAGCCAGGTGGCACCCGCTGCCAGCCTGGGCATGTCTTTCATTTCGGGGCACTTGTCGCAGTCCTTGGCGCAGTAACTGGTGCTCGTCGAAAGGTCGTTGATGTCAGTCCCGTCTGCCTCGTGCAGTCGGCTGTAGGGGGTACCGGCCGTGATGTCGACCACGTCGGCCGAGGAGTCGAAGGCAATCAGCGCATTCGTGTAGGGCGCCACGTTGGCTTTCAGGACCGTCCCCTCGTGCAGCACGCTGACGGTCGGCTTGTACCTGGAATCGGTGATGCCCGGCCCGGTGGCGTCCCAACCGTTTCCGAAGTCCGGTTTGCGGGCCAGCGAAGAGGCCCAATCCAATCGGAGGGTGCTGTTGGCAGCCAGCACATAGGCGCCGGCACTGCTCCCAGCTTTGAGCATGGGGTCCAGCAGATGCCAGGTGTCTTCACCGCTGGCGGTCATGAGGGAGTAGAACCCGATGGCGCTGTAGCGGCGGGCGAACAGGCTGACGTCGATACCGGTGAGGTAGGCGTCCCAGAAGGAGTCCTCTGTCGGTATCAGGGTGGCACCCACCCACTCGGCTT
Source organism: Acidimicrobiaceae bacterium (assembly GCA_003169675.1). Lineage (GTDB taxonomy): Bacteria > Actinomycetota > Acidimicrobiia > Acidimicrobiales > RAAP-2 > Bog-473. Next base: position 14,209 of record PNAT01000171.1, on the reverse strand, counting down.
CGCCTTCGATGAGCCAACCCGGCGCGGTTCCGAAGGCCGGAAGCGTCGGGTAATCCATGGCCTCGAAGCAATGGAACACCTCGTGGACGAGCGTGCTGTTGAAATCGCCGGTGTGCTTCTCCTTGTAGAGAACCGGGTTGAGGTGAATCACACAGCGACTGGCTGGTCCGACTTGTTCCCCGGTGCTGTCGTAGGCATCGGCGTAGGCCGCCGCGGGCTTCCCATCCACCTTGATGTCAGTCGCATTGAGGACGACGTCGAGGGAGAGACTCAAGGGGTGTCCGATTCTGGAGGCAATTTCGCCGCTGATGTGTCTCATCTGGGCCAGATACGGCCCGGCCGCCGGTACGGCGGTAGCGACCCGCTGGTAGGAGGCCAACTGGACCGAGGAGGAAGGGGTGGCAGCGCCTACCCCCGCCAGAGAAAACGAGACGGCGGCCGTGACCGCCATGACCGTAATCAGGTGCCGGGCCCTGGCGCGTGCCATGGAAAAACCGTCGTCGCTGGTGTGCATGGCAAACCCCGCTTTGCGCGAGGGTGAACATATCAATGTAGTGGCCACCGCATCCTCAGAAGATAACCCGAAATGTTTAGTATCCAGAGAGAGACAAGAGAGACATAGGGAGCGTTTCGGCCCCGCTCACCGCACGCCAGCGGCTCTCGATGGTGTCCTGGCCGGGCGGCACTCCGACCGCATTGGCCCGGCCTTCAGCAACCAGCGCACGCAGATGCGCCCACAGCGAGAAGCGGGCCACCGGGAGCTGGGCCTCGGTGACGTCGGCATAGACCGAGGGCAGGAGGTCGTCCACCGTGCCCTCGGCCGAGCGGGACAGGGCGACGGCGACCCGCTCGTGCCGGCCCATCCGGTGGGCCAACAGTGCCTCGACCACCTCGGGCACGCGGTCCATTAGGCGCCCGTGCCCCGGCGCCAGGGTGCTGATGGGCGGGCGGGCGTCCCGTAGCAGGGCCAGGCTCCCCACATAAGCATGCATGTCACCGTCGGGCGGGCGGATGACCACCGTCGACCCGTGCATGACGTGGTCCCCGGTCATGAGCAGCCCCAGGTCGGGGACGAGCCAGCACAGATGGTCCGAGGCGTGACCGGGGGTATGCACAGCCCGCAGCGACCACCCGGGACGGACCAGCGTCCACCCGTCACCCACGCACTCATCGGGAGCGAAGTCCTCGGCCGGACCGAAGCCGATCACCCGGGCGCCGGTGGCGGCGGCCAGTGCGGCGGCTCCCGGCGCATGGTCGAGGTGGGTGTGGGTGACCACGATGTTGCGGATGGTGCCGCGGGCCTCGGCGGCCGACAGGATCGCCGCCAGGTGGGGTTCGCTGGGCGGGCCAGGGTCGATGACGGCCAGTTCACCGCCGCCGCCGATGAGGTAGGTGTTGGTGCCCGGCCCGGTCATGAGACCCGGATTGGGGGCGGTGAGGCGCAGCACGCCCGGCGCCACCTCGTCGGGCCGGCCGGGCCCGGGTGCCGGGCCGATCCCGAAGTCCGGCACGGCGGGGATCACGGAGCCGGGTCCGCCTGGTTCGCCTTCATGGAGATGGCCCGTACGGCGTCATTGAAGTTCCCCGGCACGCCGGTACCGTCGGGCACCGGCGCCTCGTCGTAGCCCTCGTCGCCCGGCAGCACGATGCGCACCCCGTTCCCGTCGGCCACCACCCGGGGCTCAATGGTGGGGACGGTGCTGGACGCCGCCGCGGCCGCCGCCAAGAGCTCGCCGCTGGTGGCGAAGCGGCTGATGGCCTGCAGGTTGCGGATGGTCGGGAAGATGATCTCGATGGTGCCCGCCCGGTGGCGGGCCAAGGCGTCCGCCGGCGAGATCCAGGTCTCGGCAATCGTCTCCCCCGCATCGTGGGCGGCGATCTGCCCAGTCGGGGCCGCCGCCACGAAGAACCGGGTGTCGTAGCGGCGGGGCGCTCCCCGGGGCGTGATCCAGTGGGCGAAGTAGTGCACGTCGGCCACCAGGAGGCGCAGGTCCTCGTCCCGGCACAGGTCGAGGAAGCGGCGGGTCCCGGCGTTGACGGCGGCGCGCTCGGCCACGAAGCGTGCCTCCTCGGCGGCATCTCCGGCCAGCAGTGGCGGACCTCCGGGGCGCTCGGCCAGGAGCAGCCCGGCCTCCTCGAAGGTTTCGCGCAGGACGGCCACCCAGTAGGCCAGCCCGCCCGATGCGACCCCCAGCACGGCGCTGGCGTCGGCATCGCTCCGCCCCACGCAGGCCGCGCCGGCCTCGGCACCGCCGTCCGCCCGGTCCACGGCACCCCCCGGGAAGACGTAGGCCCCGCCCACGAAATCAGAGTTCAGGTTGCGCCGCACCATGAGCACCTCGAGCTCGGGCGCGTCGCGCACCAGCATCACGGTGGCCGCCGGCCGGAGAACCACCTCGGCCGGGGAGCCGTCGGGTGTTCCAGGGGCGGGCGGGGTGGGTGGAGGCACGCCGGCGAGGCTATCGCCAGGGGAGGGCGGCCCTCAGGAAGCAGCGCACCCTGGTCTAACCTGACCTCACCGATGAGCCTGAACGCCGATCAGACCGCGGCCCCCGTCATGCGCCAGATCCCACGGCGCTACGTGGCCCTGGCCCTCATCGTGGTGGCCATCCTCCTGCTTGGCGCCCTGGTCTTCATCCGCAACCACACGGCGCTCGACTCCACGGGCAAGACCGAGACGTTCACCCCTGCGCCGGCCTCGCTGCTCACTCCGGTCACCCACGTCCCGTCCGCCATTATCGATGCCGTGGGCGTGACCTCCCCTTCCACCACCATCACTGCCCCCCGGGCCACGGGGAACCCGTCCCTGTGGCAGGAGCCCACCCACGGTGTGGAGGCCCTGCCGGTGGTTTTCTTCTACGGCGCCGAATTCGCTCCCTATGCCGCCACCGAGCGTTGGCCGCTCATCGTCGCCCTGTCCCGCTTCGGCTCCTTCGGCCAGCTGGGCCTGATGCAATCGAGCTCGACGGTGGCCTTCCCGGGCGTGCCCACCTTCACCTTCTGGCACGCCACCTACTCGAGCGACTGGCTGAGCCTGAAGACGGTGGAGCGCTACAGCGCGCAAGACCTGACCGGCGGCGGTTACACCGTCCTGCAGGCACCGGACACCCGGGAGGCGGCCTCGGTGGCGGCGTATGACACGCCGCCCATCACATTCCCGCTGCTCGATATCGCCAACCACTACGTGCTGGTCGGGAGCAGCTTCACCCCCTCTGTCTTCGACGGTCTGTCCCAGGCTCAGATTGCGGTCGATCTGGCCACGCCAACCAGCCTGGTCACCCAGGCCGTGGTGGCCGCCGCCAATGAGATCACCGCCTCCATCTGCGCCGTCACCGGCCAGCAACCGGGGGCCGTGTGCAGCGGGCGCGGCGTGGAGTCAGCCGATCAGAAGATGGGGCTCCGAGCGCCGGGGTGAGACGGGGTGGGCGGCTGAGTCAGCTGGCCCGACGGTCGAGCACCACTTTGCGCTCAACCTCATTGAGGCCGCCCCAGATCCCGTGGGGCTCACGGATCCTGATGGCGTAGTCCAGGCAGTCACCGCGCACATGGCACTGGTGGCAGATGGCCTTGGCCCGCAGCTCACGAGCGGCCTTCTCTTCCTTCCGTTCCGCATGGGACGGTGGAAAGAACACCTCGGACTGTGGCCCTCGGCACGCTGCCTTGAGCTGCCATATGTCTGAACCCTGGCGCATGAGACCCCCCGGTAGGGCGCTACGGATCCCCCTCTGCGGCCAACGTAGCGCCGGGGGGACGCCGTATTCAAGGCCTACGACCAGGTTCTTTGGCCGGCGAGCCCTGGGGGATAGCGGCGGGGCCACTACGCTCGGCCCCACATGGACGTGGGGACCTTCTGCGCGCAAAGCCACATCCTCGTCGTGGCCGGGAAGGGTGGCGTCGGAAAAACCACCATGACGGCGGCCATTGCCCGCATGGCGGCCCGCAGCGGGCTCTCGGTCCTGATCGTCGAGCTGGAGGGCAAGTCGGGGATCACCGGTGCCTTCGGACTGGACGAGGACCTGGGCTACGGGGAGGTCGAGCTCCTGGCCGCCGACGGGGCGGCGGGGGCCTCGGTACGGGCACGGCGGATCACCCCCGATGACGCGCTGGTGGAGTATCTCGAGGACCATGGCCTGAAGAGGGTGTCCAAGCGCCTGGTCAGCTCCGGGGTGGTCGACGTGGTCTCGACCGCCATCCCGGGCATCCGTGACGTCCTCGTCCTGGGCAAGGTCAAGCAGCTCGAGCGGGACCAGGTGGCCGACCTGATCGTGGTCGACGCCCCGGCCACCGGGCACGCCATCACCTTCTTGACGTCGGCCAGCGGCCTGGTCAACGCTGCCCGGGGGGGACCGCTGCGCAACCAGGCCCAGGATGTCGTCGACCTCCTGTCGGACCCGGCGCGTTGCCGGGTCATCCTGGTCACGCTGCCCGAGGACATGCCGGTGAGTGAGACGATCGAGTCGGCCTTCACGCTGGAGGACAAGGCGGGCGTGCAGCTGGGGCCGGTCATCGTCAATGCCTGCGACCCGGCGCCCGAAGGGCTGGACGAGCCGGCGGGGGTGGTGGCCGCCCGGTCCGGGGTCACCATCGCGCCCGGCCACGTGGCCGCGCTGGAGGAGGCCCGCCAATTCCGCCTGGAGCGGCATGCCGTCTGCACCGAGCAGATTGAGCGCCTGGCCCGCGAGCTACCGCTGGCCCACCTGCTGGTCCCGTCGGTCGGCACCGCCACCATCGGCGTGGTCGAGACCGACCTGCTGGCTGAGGCGCTGGCCCGGGCCGTGGCCGACCTGGTGGCCGAGGGGGCAGGGTGAGCGAGTTCTCCGCGCTGGTTCGTGAACGCTCGGTCATCGTCTGCTGCGGCTCGGGTGGGGTGGGCAAGACCACCATCTCGGCCACCTTCGCCCTGGCCGCGGCCCGGGCCGGCCGGCGCTCGTGCGTCGTCACGGTCGACCCCGCTCGCCGACTGGCTGACTCGCTGGGGGTGCAGTCCCTGCCCAACACCCCGACGGAGGTCATGGGCGACTGGCCCGGCCACCTTCATGCCCTCATGCTCGACACCAAGGGAACCTTCGACGACCTGGTCCACCACTACTCACGCACGCCCGAACAGGCCGAGAGCATCCTGGCCAACCGGTTGTACATCAACCTGACCGGGGCCCTCTCGGGCACCCAGGAATACATGGCCATGGAGAAGCTCTACGAGCTGGTCGACTCGGGAGAGTTCGACGTGGTGGTGGTCGACACGCCACCCACCCGCAATGCCCTCGACCTGCTCGATGCCCCCCGCCGCCTCACCCGCTTCCTGGAGAACCGCCTGTTCCGTGCCCTGCTGCTGCCGACCCGCATGTCGCTGCGGGCCGTGGGGGTGGCCACCCAGGCGCTGCTGCGCACCATCTCCAAGGTGGCGGGGGCGGAGATCGTGCAGGACGCGGTGGCCTTCTTCCAGGCCTTCGAGGGCATGGAGGAGGGCTTCCGCACCCGGGCCGGCGCGGTGCGCCAGCTGCTGGCCGATCCCATGACGGCCTTCGTGCTCGTGACCACGGCCCGACCCGACGCCATAGCCGAAGCCACCTTCTTCGCCGAGAAGCTGGCGGAGCGGGAGGTGATTCCGGCGGCGCTGGTGGTAAACCGGATCGCCCCGGCGTTCGGGGGTGGGGAGGCGGTTGGGATGTCCGGTGTGATGGCTCCCCTCGAGGCGAACCTGGCCGCTCTGAACACTCTGGCCGCGCGTGAAGAGCAGGCCTTCGCCGACCTGGCAGAGAAGGTGGCGCCGGCGCCGATCGGTCGGATCCCACTGTTCGGTCAGGATGTGCACGAGCTCATCGGCCTGCAACGCGCCGCGGACAGCCTCTTCGCGTAGACGGCTGCCGTGATGCCCAGTCGGGTCCGGGATTCCCCCATTCGGGGCCGGTCGGATAGTCTCCCCGGCGTGCAGACCATCCTGGTCGCCAGCGATGCGCCCACCCTCCGCCGTGAGGTGGAAGCTGTCATCAGTGGCCCCGACATCACGGTGTGCGCGGTGACCACGGGACCCGAGGTCATCACCTTCGTGGCCGAAGAATCGCCTGATGTGGTCATCGTGGACATGCAGATGGGCAACATGGGTGGCATGGCGGTCTGCCTTGAACTCCGCCTGCAGGAGTCGTACGACGCCTTGGACCACATTCCTGTCCTTATGCTGCTGGACCGTCGGCCCGATGTCTTCCTGGCCCGACGTTCAGGTGCCGAAGGGTGGCTGGTCAAGCCAATCGATCCCCTGCGCCTCCGACGGGCCGTCAACTCCCTTCTCAATGACGGCACCTTCGCTGATGACTCCTACATGCCCGTGCCCGTGCTGGTGGGCGCCGGACCCCAGCTCGAGGCGGGAACCGAACCGAAGCCCTGACCCGGCACCCCGTGTCGACCCGTCGAGAGACACCAATTCCCCCCGACGTGCCCCGGCGCCCCCGCCGTCTGTGGCGGCGCGCCGGCGACGGCGATGGGGCGTCGGACCGCCGACCCTCGTCGCGGCAGGTCGAGGCATCGGAACAGGAGCGCATCATCATTGACGCGCTGGCCGATCTGCGGGATATGGACATCCGCGAGGTGATGACACCCCGGGTCGACGTGACCTACCTGACCATCCCGGTCCACGCCGACGACATCGCCCGCGCCGTCCGCACCTCAGGGCACAGCTGCTTCCCGGTGGTCCACGACGATCTGGACGATCTCATCGGTATCCTCTTCGTGAACGACATCTTCCGCACCGGGCAGGAGCGGGCCCTGTCCCGGGACGCCACTGACCCCAGCCCGCTGGAGATCTCGCGCAAGGTCCGCCCCCCCTACCACCTCCCCGAATCGCTCGGTGTCCTCGAGGCCTTGGCCGACATGCGCAAGCACAAGCGTGCCGTGGCCGTCGTGGTCGACGAGTACGGCGGGGGGGCCGGGATGCTTACGGTCAAGGACCTCCTCGAACCGCTGGTCGGTGACCTGAACGACGAGTTCGACGAGGAGGAAGAGCCCTTGATCGTGCGGGTGGACGCCACGCGCTGGCTCATTGACGGACAGACCAATGTCGACGATGTGCGCGAGCGCCTGGGCATGGAGGTCCCCGATGGCGAGTACGTCACGCTGGGGGGGCTGCTCTTCGAGCGCTTCGGACACATCCCCAGCGAAGGGGAGCAGGTGCGTGTCGGAACCTGGGACCTCCGGGTGGTCGAGATGGACAAGCGCCGGGTGGCCCAGGTGGTGGCCACCCACATCGCCCCGGTGGCCGGCGTTGTTCCAGCCAACGGAACAGATGACACGCCGGACTAAGGTGGCTGGCCTGCTCCCTTCGGGGAGCGGACGGGCTGTGGCGCAGCTTGGTTAGCGCGCTGCGTTCGGGACGCAGAGGTCCCCGGTTCAAATCCGGGCAGCCCGACCAGAGAATTCCCCGCGCTATTGGCCGAGGGCGACGAGGCTCCCATTGGCGACAGGGATGTAGACCACCCCGTTCGACACGGTGCACTCTCCTTGGATCAGGCTGGCCGCCTTATAGGAGAACAACGTGGTGCCGTTGGCGGCATTCAGGAAGAGCACCGTCCCTCCCAACGTTCCCTCGACGATGACGCCCGGCACGACGGTGAGCCCGCCGAACATCGAACCGGATAGACAGGACCGCCACACGAAGGCTCCGGTATTCGGGTTCAAGGCATCGATGTTGCCCATGCACGAGGTCCCGTTGATGGTGGCGGTGCCTCCAGCGACATAGAGGGTCGAGCCGTCCCAGGAGGCAGAGATGATCGAACCGACGGACGGGTTGCTGCTGGCGGTGGCCAGGGTCGATTGCCACACGGGCCCGGCGGCCAAATTGGAGCGGTCGAAGGCATAGAAGATGGCGTTCTTGTCTACCGCGCCCACCAGCTGGGTGACCTTGCCATTGACCGTCCCGGTGAACAAGGTGGGCGTCGAGCCGAAGTCGGCGTCGCCGGCCGCCTGGGCCGAGCTGGGCACGCTCCAATTCGAGATCATGCTCAAGTTGGACGCATTCAGCTTGACGATCGACGGGGCCAGGGAACCCGGACCGCCGCAGCCTGGCGTCCCCGTGGCGATGTAGATCGAGCCGTCAGATGAGTCGACAGTTGCCGACCCCCAAATGCCACCACCGGTGCAGTTGTTGGGCACGGTATCGAAGATGTGCTCAACGGCGCCGGTCGTGGCGTTCATCTGCACCAACTTGCCCTGTACGAGCGGGCAGTCACCGTAGGACGCCACACCTTCGTACACACTTCCCTCGTAGAGGATGGGCGAGTCCCACAGGAAGTTGTTGGGTGGCGCACCCAGGGTCGTGCTCCAGATGAGGGCCCCGGTTTGGGCATTGATCGCGTAGAAGACACCGTTGCCACCCGGGACGTAGAGCACAGTGGTGGAGCCAACAGTTGCCGCGGTGGGAGCGCCGGTGGGTCCTGCGCTCGCCGGCACGCAATTCTGGCTGGCCGGAGGTGTGTCCGTCCCGAGGTTGGTCGTCCAGTTGTCGGTCCCGCTCAAGGCGGTGCCGTGGAGTGCGCCGGTCCAATCGGACCAGAAGACCATGTTGTCGGCCACGATCGGTTGTGCAAAGCCACCGGCGCCGCCCGAGTCGGTCCAATGGAGCTTCAAGCTCGAGGCATTGGCAGTGGTGAGCCCGGTCTCCGACGGGTAGTAGCCACTGCGCCCCAAATCATTGCGATAGCTGCCGGTCACGACCGGCGCCGGCGGGCCGTTGGTGAAGGTGAAGGTGTCGCCGGCATTGGCCGTGCTCGTGCCACTGGGTGTGGTGACCGTCACATCGACCGTGCCCGCGCCCGAGGGCACGGTGGCGGTGATGGTGGTGGCGCTGGTGACGGCGAATGACGGGGCCGTCAAGCCGGCGAAGTTCACGGCCGACGCCCCGGTCAGGTTGGTGCCGCTGACGGTCACCGAGCTCCCGCTCGGTCCCGACGCCGCATTAACACCGGTGACCGTGGGCGGGCGTGGTGGCGTGCCCGCTGTGATCGAGACGTTCTGCACCGCGTGAATGTCGGTGCTGCCGCCGGTCCCTCCGGTAAACCCAACCAGCACCGAGGGGGGCAGCGCGGTGGCGTAATTCAACACCGGGGTCCCGTCCATGGTGACGGAGAGCCCGGCCGAGGAGGTGGTGACCACGAAGTGGTGCACCGTGTTGCGCAACGAGGCGATTGACGAGTTCGTCGTCACGTAGTTCAGTTCGTCTGCATTCGAACCCGGCCCGGTGGCGATGCCGACGAAGTTGCTCGAAGGGTTGACCGAATTCTTGTACGTGTCAAGCGACACCGCGATGCCCGTGATCCCCGAATAGCCCTCACCGCCGCCAGCGACGCCCAACGCGGTGGGTGCCGTTGAGCCGGCGTCGGCCAACGTGAAGGTGAGCCCGTCGGCGCCCGACCCCGATCCGATGAAGGCGTCGAAAGCGGCCGAGATCCCCACCCCGGCCACCGGCGTGGGCCAGAAGGCTGACCCGGCCTCATCCGACGTGGCGGACGTGAGTTGGAGATTGGCCGGCGAGCTCGACGAGATGAGCGCGGCCGTCCCGTTGAGCTGCCATCCCCCCGCCACCGGCGATGGGACCGCGACCGGCGAGGAACCGGCGCTGTAAGTGAACTTATCGCTGGCGTTGATGGGGCTCGTGCCGCCGGACGTAGTGACGGTCACGTCGACCGTGCCCGATCCCGAGGGCGCAGCGGCGGTAACCGTGGTGTCATTGGTGACGTTGAACGTCGAGGCCGCCACGCCTCCGAAGTTGACGGCCGACGCCCCCGTGAAGTTGGTGCCGCTGATGCTGACCGTGGTCCCACTCGGCGCCGTCGCCGGGTTCACACCGGTGACCGCGGGTGCGGGCGGGGGCGGACCACCGGTATAGGTGAACTTGTCGTTGGCGTTGGCCAGACTCGTGCCCCCGGCTGTGGTGACGGACACATCGACCGTGCCCGAGCCCGACGGTACGATGGCGGTGATGCTGGTGGAGCTAGTGACGGTGTACGTCGAGGCCGCCATGCCACCGAAGGTGACGTCCGACGCCCCGGTGAAGTTGGTGCCGCTGAGAGTGACTGAGTTCCCACTGACCCCCGACGTCGGATTGACTCCCGTGACGGTGGGCACAGGCGGTGGCGCACCAGCAGTAATCGAGACGTTCTGCACGGCGTGAATGTCGGTGAGGCCACCGGTCCCTCCGGTGAAACCAACCAGCACCGAGGTTGGAAGTGAGGTGGAGTAGGTCAGGACTTGATTCCCGTCCATGGTGACCGAGAGACCAGTCGAGAACGTGGTCACCACGAAGTGATGCACCGTATTGCGCAGCGAGGGGATGGATGAATTCGTCGTGGCGTACGTCAGTTCGTCGGGCACGGGGCCCGGCCCGGTGGCGATGCCCACGAAGTTGCTGGACGGGTTGACCGAATTCTTGTACGTATCGAGCGACAAGGCGATACCCGTGATCCCCGAAAATCCTTCACCGCCTCCAATGGTGCCCAGCGCCGTGGGGGCCGTCACGCTGGCGTTGGCCATGGTGAAGGTAAGCCCGTCGGCGCCCGACCCCGAACCGATGGAGGCGTCGAATGCGGCCGAGATCCCCACCCCGGCCACCGGCGTGGGCCAGAAGGCTGACCCGGCCTCATTCGACGTAGCGGACGTGAGTTGGAGATTGGACGGCGTGGCCGGGGTGACGAGCGCGGCCGACCCGTTGAGCCGCCATCCCCCGGCCACCGGCGATGGGATGGCGCTTGGAGAGGATCCGGCACTGTAGGTGAACTGGTCGCCGGCGTTGGTGGCACTCGTGCCGCCTGACGTGGTGACCGTCACGCCCACGGTGCCTGATCCCGACGGCACGGTTGCCGTGATGGTGGTGTCGTTGTTCACCGTGAATGGCGAGGCCGCCGTGACTCCGAAGGTGACGGCCGACGCGCCGGTGAAGTGGGTGCCACTGATGGTCACCGAGGTCCCGCTCGGCCCCGTTGTCGGGTTGACGACCGTGACCGTGGGCGGGAGCGACGCCCCAGCCGTGATGGAGACGTTCTGCACGGCGTGAACGTCAGTGAGGCCACCGGTCCCTCCGGTGAACCCGACCAGCACCGAGGCGGGCAACGAGGTTGTGTAGTTCAGCACTTGGGTCCCGTCCATGGTGACGGTGAGCCCCGAAGAGGTGGTGGTCACCACGAAGTGGTGCAACGTATTGCGCAGCGAGGCGATGGATGAATTCGTTGTGGCGTACGTCAGCTCGTCGGGCACGGGGCCCGGCCCGGTGGCGATGCCCACGAAGTTGCTGGACGGGTTGACCGAATTCTTGTACGTGTCGAGGGACACGGCGATACCCGTGATCCCCGAAAATCCTTCACCGCCTCCAATGGTGCCCAACGCCTTGGGTGTTGACACGCTGGCATCGGCCAGAGTGAAGGTGAGCCCGTCGGCGCCCGACCCCGAACTGATGGAGGCATCGAAAGCAGCCGAGATCCCCACCCCCGCCACCGGCGTGGGCCAGAAGGCAGATCCCGCCTGATCCGTCGTGGCGGCCGTGAGTTGGAGATTGGACGGCGTCGTCGACGTGACGAGGGTGGCCGACCCGTTGAGCTGCCATCCCCCGGCCACCGGCGATGGGATCGACGTCGGCGAGGCTCCGGCGGTGGAGGTCGTGGCGATTCCGGCGCCCGACACGTTGATCACCGCCACCAGCAACGAGACGCGCCACCAGCGTGTCCCGCGCGCCCGACTGTTCATCAACGACCGCTTCTGGCGCAATTGCCTTCTCCACGTATTGAGTGACGAAGAGAGAGGTGGACCGCCATGTCCGTGGACAAGAGCCTCCTACCTCCCACGCACCACATTTCTGCACTTCTTCAAGGGGATGGTAGCCGCGACTCCATGGGGTTCTCCAAAGCGAGCACGCCCGCCAGTCAAATCGGAGGGCAGGGTCAGTCACGATAAGTTGCGCGGCGGGATCCATGCCCGCCACGATCTCCCCTCCGTGAATTCTCCGGAGATTGGTGTGCGGCTCGAACCGCACGACACCCCTAGGCGAAAATCTCACCACCGTTGGTGTCGAGAGCCTGACCCGTCATGGCCGACGAAAGGTCCGAGGCCAAATAGACAATTGATCCGGCCACTTCCTCGTCACTCGGGATCTGTCCCCGTGGCACACGGGCGTTGAGCTCGTCTATGACCACCTGCGGGCTGACCTGCCGCCCGTCGGAGGTCATCTGGATGTACATGTCCACCGAGGGGCCGGCCATCCAGCCGGGGACCACCGCGTTGACGCGCACGCCCGATGGTCCGAGCTCGTAGGCCAGGACACGGGTGGCGGTGAGGAGGGCGCCCTTCGATATGGCGTAGCCACCCTGCGCCGGCTGGGGTTGTCGCGCCACCATGGAGGCCACCATCACGACCGATCCTCCACCACGCTCGCGCATGGACGGCAGCGCAGCCCGCGTCATCTGCAACGAGCCGAAGAGGTTGGTGTCCATGATCTTGCGCCAGATGGCCAGGTCCACCTGCTCGAAACTCTGGAAGGCATCGAAGCGGAACGCGTTGTTGACCAGGACATCGATGCCACCGAATTCCTCGGTGGTGGCCGCCATCACATTCGCGCATGCGTCGGGGTCGGTGATGTTCGTCGGCACCGCGATGGCGCGGGCGCCCATCGCCCGCACTTCGGCCAGCACCTCATCCAGCGAGGACTGCCGGCGGGCCGCCAGCACGAGGTCGGCGCCATGGGTCGCCAGCGCCCTGGCCGCCTGGCGCCCGAGGCCCGGCCCCACCCCCGACACGATGCACACCTTCCCGCTCAGGAGGCCCGAGGCCGCAACGGCGGGTGGTGTCGACTTCCCTGTGCTCGTCATGAGCAGGCAGCGTAGGGGACACCGATGGCGCGCCACGTCGGCGGCTGATGGTGGAAACTGCTGAGGCGGTGCCGAGGAAGGATGTGAGAAGTCAGCCCGAGTCGTCCGGCGGGGGGCGCTGATTGCGCAACCGGTTGTGGAACGGGCACAGGAGGCGTCCGTTCTCCTGCGTTGTCGGGCCGTCCTCTGAGTACGGGATGATGTGGTCGGCCTGGCAACGCGCCGCCGGCTCGTCACAGTAGGGGTGGGTGCACTCCCGGTCGCGCAGCTCGATGGCCCGCCGTGTCCCACCGGTGAAGAGGCGGGCCGACGCCGCGACCTCGACCCGGCCGCCCGGTTCGAAGACCGCCCGCTCCAGCCAGGCCCGGTCGAGCCACGGCACGAGCGAGCCGGGTGCGAGAGCGGCCCCCTGAGCCAGCTGGCAGATGCGTCCGGCCAGGGTCTCCCAACCGACGAGGACACTGAAGAGCGGTTCGGGACGGCGGGCGTCCGCCGGGGTGCTGCGGGATCGTGTCGCCATCTCCACCAATGCATCGGCCCGGCGTTGGGGCGGGGTGCGCCACAACTCGTGAGCCTTGGGCTCCCGCCCGAGTTCGGCTTTGGCCTTGCCCCAGTCCTCCTCGAACAACTCCTGCTCAAGGCGATCAAGCTCGGTTGACACGATGGCGCCCGAGATGGGATCGAGTGTCATCCGGCCCAGCCACATGCCCTCGAAACTCGAGGCCAGGAAGACATCGCGGCGCTCTCGACGCGCCATCTCGGCATCCTCCGTCCCCTCGGGATCGGCGTGCTGCTCCCAATAGGCCAGGGCCCGGGCGAAGTGCTCGAAGCGCAGCCTCCGGGCCTGGCGCACCAGAAGGGGTTCGTCCCGCTCCAGGGCGGCCTCGGTGTGGGGACGGCAGAGCGCGGCGAGGGCATCGACATGGGAGCCGCTGATCTCGCCCGACGCCCAGGCACGCGCCACGAGGGGCAGGTGGCGCAACGCACGCCCTCGCCGCACCTGGCGCCGGGCCTCGGCCCGGGGCAGCCGGCAGCGGGTGGCGATCCAGGCCGGGGCCGACCGGGCCCCGTCGTCGGCCCAGATCCCCGAGGCATCAAAGGCTCCAGCCGCCGCGCTGAGGTGGGCGTCGAGGCGGGCGGCCAACCGTTCAAGTTCGATGAACGCCTCGGGATCGGCACAAGCCGCGGCATCGCTGCCGACCAGGCCGTCGATGGCCTCTTTCAGGGCTTCCAATCCCACGCCCCCATCAGATCATGAGGGTGTGACATTCAAGGGTGTGACATTCCGTTGGGTTGGCCGAGCCGCCTTCCCTCCGACCACCGCCAGCGGGCCCCGGGGAGGCCGCCCTCTGTGTCCACAATGACTG